>CAMRBW010000009.1 GCA_947040555.1 uncultured Oceanospirillales bacterium
TAACCACGGGCAGCAGTGAAACGAAGCATCGCCGATGGTAGTGTGGGGTCTCCCCGGCTCTTGTTGAGAGTAGAGTAGGTCATCGCCAGGCACTTATTAAAGAACCCCAATCACGAAAGTGGTTGGGGTTTTTGCTATTGGCGGTTTTGCTGTATGCTGTTGCCAATATTTCCAGTGCCTCTTTTCCCCTCCTGAGATTCCCCATGTCTTTTTCTTCCCTGGGATTGAATGATTCCATCGTAAAGGCTCTTGTTGAGCTGAACTACGAAACGCCTACTGCGATCCAGTCTGCTGCGATTCCTGCCATTTTGAATGGTAGAAATGTGGTTGCTATGGCAGAGACTGGTACTGGTAAAACAGCTGGTTTTGTTCTGCCATTGCTGGAACATCTGCACGCTAACCCCGTTGTTCGTGGTAAGCGGATACGGGCTCTTATTCTTGTGCCAACCCGTGAACTGGCTTTGCAGGTATACGAGAATGTTTGCTTATATAGCAAGCATCTCGATTTGAGTGCCATGGCCATGTTTGGTGGTGTTGATAGCGAGCCGCAGAAGCAGCAATTAACGACAGGTGTCGACATTGTCGTGGCGACTCCTGGGCGATTGCTCGATATGCTCCATCAGCGTGCACTCTATCTTGATGAGTTGCGGGTTGTGGTATTGGACGAAGCGGATCGTATGCTTGATATGGGTTTTATCGATGCGATCGACAATATTATGGAACGGATGCCGGCGACGGCTCAGCGTTTGTTATTTTCTGCCACGATCCCCCAGCGTGTTCGCTCGTTGATCAGGGATTCGATAGATAACGCCTTTGAGATCAATACCAGCAAGAGTGAAGCGAGCAAGCCTGCGATTGATCAGTGGTTGGTGACTGTTGACAAGGATACCAAGTCAGCCCTTCTTAGCCATATGGTTCAGGAATTCCAGTGGAATCAGGCGCTGATTTTTATCCGTACCAAGCATGGTGCTGCCAAGTTGGTTGAGCAGTTGGCCAAGCGTGGTATTGAGGCGGAATCCTTCCATAGCGGTCGTAGCCAGCCAGTGCGGACGCAGCTGATGGCTGATTTCAAATCCGGTAAGGTTCGCTTTTTGGTCGCAACTGGCATCGCTGCCCGTGGTATCGATATTGATGAGTTAACCCGTGTCGTCAATTACGATCTTCCTGATGAAAATGACGACTATATCCATCGTATTGGGCGTACAGGTCGTGCCGGTGCTATTGGTGAAGCTATCTCCCTGGTCTCTATGGACGACTTCAGGCGTCTATGTAGTATCGAAGGCAAGCTTGGTCATCTGATTATCCGTAAGGAAATCGAAGGTTTTGCACCCAAAAAAATTGTACCCGTCTCTATCCTGAGTTATCCGCCGAAGAGTCGCTCCGATAAGCCGCGTTCAACAAAATCTGACTCTATAAAGAATGACATTGGCCGTAAGTCTGCTGCTAGACCAGGTACTCGTTCTGCCGGCAAACCTGATGCTCGATTGAAGAGTAAGCCGAACAATAAATCGAATAGTCAGCCCAATAGAGCACAACGTAGAGCTGCAAAGTTTGGTGCCTGATCTGGATTGAGATAGCCTTGGGGGATCGAGGCTTGTCAAACAGCCGGAATCCCCAATACATTCCATATTTGTGGAAAATTTTAAGGGAAGAACCATGTCTCAACCAATGCAGATTGTTTGTGGTCGTTGCGGTGCGCCTAACCGTGTTCCGGCAGAGCGTTTGACTGATGGCCCAATATGCGGCAAGTGTCGTAATAAACTGTTTAACGGCAAGCCTGTTGATTTGAATGCAGGTAGCTTCAAACGTTTTATCAGCCAGACTGATCTGCCTGTTGTCGTTGATTTCTGGGCACCCTGGTGTGGACCGTGTAAGGCGATGGCTCCGGCTTATGCACAGGTCGCAGCCGAACTTGAGCCAGAGTGCCTCTTGGCGAAGCTCGATACACAGGCACATCCTCAGCCAGCGGCACCACTGAATATTCGTAGCATTCCTACCATGATTTTATTCAAAAACGGCAAGGAGATTGATCGCGTCTCCGGTGCCATGCCTGCCGGGCAACTGAAGCAGTGGATCAAAGGTACTCTACGGAAAGCGTAAACACCAGGCTGCCCATAACAAGAGCTGATAGATAATAGAATGGTACTAACGGAATCTTGTTTGTTGTTCTGAATAGTATTATTTAATGCCGCGAGCTTTCAGGAGCGCAGCTTTAAAGTCTGGCACCACATCTTTGGCAATACCGGGAATCATTGCGTTTTTGTCTCTGCCGCGCATCTTCAGATGATAGATCAGGATGTCGTCACTCAAGGTCGATAAATCGCCTTCATGACCAGCTTCATCAGCCAAAATCTGCAGAAAATCAACCAGATTCAGATGGGCTTCTTTATTCCATTGTGGGCCAAGAAGTTCAAACAATTCAGCAATTTTATGGCATGTCGACATAGGAGATGCTCAGCAAGATATAAAGACGTGGCAGTATAGCAATAAAATTTTTTCATTCTGTAAAAATTTTATTGCTGCTGTCCGAAAGTGTTTGCACTTTCAGCCAAAAAATCTGCAATAACGCGATTAGTTTCCTGATAATGGGTCAGATTAACAGCGTGACGCGTTCCATCAATAGTAGAGAGTTGTGCGCTGGGGAGATTTTCGCTGAGAGCCTGTCCGGCAGGAAGATGAGTACTCAGCATTACACTTCCATCATATGATTCGGTACATCTATAGTGTTTTCCTGTCTTTCATGGTTTAGCGTCTATGGGTGAAGGAAATCCTTTATAAGAGGACTGGAGCTCATCTTTTCTTTTCCCAGTTCGTGTAAAATATTATTCGATGAGGCTGGCTTGCAGCTGATCGTTTTTGTCTGGCGTTTGTCTGGCGTTTGTCTGGCGTTTGTCTGGTCTGGAGTGTGTAAAGCCGTTTATGGAAAAGTTAATAAGCTTGCTTGGTGACGGCTGTTTTCATTCCGGTGAAGAGTTAGGCGCTTCATTGGGAATAAGCAGAGCCGCTGTCTGGAAAAAAATTCAAGCGTTGGCGGAGCTCGGTCTTGAGTTGGATGCTGTGCGGGGAAAGGGGTACAGGTTGCCATCGACCATTGAAATGCTTGATAAGAAGGCCATTGAAAAGCACCTTTCTGCGGATGTACGTAAGAACGTGGGAGTAGCGCTGCATCTGACGACGCCGTCAACAAATGATGAAGTGAAAGCTCAGGTGGGTAACGGAGAGCGGTTGCAGGTTTGTATTGCCGAGCATCAGAGTGCCGGGCGTGGCCGAAGAGGGCGAGTCTGGCAGAGTCCTTTTGGTGCATCGCTTTATTACTCTCTATTGTGGAGGGTTGATAGTGGTCTTTCGACAATGGATGGGTTAAGTCTGGCTGTTGGGCTAGTTGTAGTGAAGACACTCGAATCTTTAGGGGTTCAGGGGCTGAGCTTGAAATGGCCAAACGATATCCTGGTGGAAAACAAGAAGCTGGCCGGCGTATTGTTGGAGATCAGTGGTGATCCAATGGGAACCTGTGAAGTTGTTATTGGTATTGGTATCAATCTGTTTCTGGGGCTTGAGCATAAAAAGAAAATTGATCAACCGGTAACGGACGTTCACACGGCGGCAGGTCGGTCAGTCGGTAAAAACAAGATTGCCGGACTGTTAACGACCAATCTTGTCGCTATGCTGGATACCTTTCAGCAGCACGGATTTGTTCCATTCAAGAATGTCTGGCAAGAGTATGATGCATTCGCTGGGCAGTGGGTGACACTCTCTGCAGGTGAGAATGCTATTACGGGAGTTGCGACCGGAGTGAGCGATTCTGGTGCAGTTTTAATCAGGAATGATGCTGGTATTACTGCTTATGCGGGCGGAGAGATCTCTCTGAGGAAACTATGAGCATACTGGATATTGATGCTGGCAATACGCGCCTGAAGTGGAGACTTGTTGATCGAGGGGAGAGAGTTGACTGCGGTGTGGTCAATAACGCTCACCCAGATGTTATGGTTGAAGCGCTTTCGCAGCAGATAAAAGGTACTGTGAGTGTATGCCGGCTGGCATCGGTCAAGGGCGCTGACTTTATTGCCAAACTGTGTGATGCCATCGAGAAAGTATTTGGCATCAGGCCAAAACTGCCAATACCGGAAAACGGTACCGGTCATTTGATGGTTACCGGAGTGGAGCCGCGCCGTCTTGGGATGGATCGTTGGCTCGCTATGGTGGGTGCTGTGCACTTGTATCCTGGTCAGGCGGTCATGGTGATTGATAGTGGTACGGCATTAACATTAGATGTTGTGGGTGAAGATGGCATTTTTCGAGGCGGTCTGATCTGCCCGGGGCTCAACACCATGTTGAAGGCAATGGTCGATTCAGCCGATCTTCTGGTTATGCCGGATGTGCTGAAATTGCACCGTGGTTTGGCGTTCGCCAGTGTGCAGGCTGTACAAAATGGTGCACTGACTATGGCGGTTTCGCTGATTGAAAAGGAAGTTGAGCGTTACTCCGGTGAGCTTATAGTTATTTTGTGTGGCGGCGATGCACGGTTACTGGCGGAGAACGTGTCTGTACCGGTTAACTTGCATCCAGAGCTAGTCTTTCAAGGGCTGGACATTGCGCTGCCACTGCCAGTGACGAAGGATTGAGGCTAATAATGGTAAGGTGGGTTCTGGTTCTCCTGTTTGTCTGCAATATTGGTGGTGTTCTTTATAGCTCTTTTTTCCCGTCCGGGGTCGAGGGGGGAGTGCGAGCGAAGAAGAGCATGCTGACGCATGAAACAATTTTGCTTCTGGATGAAGCCATCGCCAGCAGTGTGGCTGTGAAATACGGGAATGGAAAGGATTCTGGTAGCGGGTTTGCTCAGCAATCGCAGTTGTGTACACAGATTGGTGCTTTTCGGACACATGAAATGGCCGAGCAGGTTCGTCAGCGTCTGATGACTGCGGCGATTGGCAGTGATCTGAAAGAGGTCAAGGTTCTATCTGGTTTGGATTATCTGATTTATATCCCGCCTTTTGGGAGTAAAAACCAGGCGCTTCGAGCGCTGCGCATGCTGCAGGCGGCTAAGGTGCAAGGCCATGTGATGACAGAGGGTGAGTTGATCAACGGCATATCGCTGGGCCAGTTCACCAACAGAAAGCAGGCGGAACAGTTATTGGTGTCGCGCATGGCTGATGGCTACGAAGTCGAGCTCAAAGAAGTCAGGAAGTTTCGGAATGACTACTGGGTAGAGATCCATAAGGATGATTTGGAGCTGCTGAGCGACAAATTGTGGGAGAATATTCACTCAAAGTATAAGTTTGTCGAAAAAATGGATAATTTATGTGACTCGACTGTTGCAAGATGATCAGAGTTTCAATAGAATCCGCCTCGCGCTGATGAAGCGGATGTCGCAAACGATGGACGGATGGAAGATTACTCTTCAGGTCGCCCAACTGTTTGAAAAGCTTGAAAAATTAAGCTTGACATCGAAAAGCTTCAAGGTAAAATTAAGCGCAAATGTGGTGGGGTTCCCGAGTGGCCAAAGGGATCAGACTGTAAATCTGACGCGAAAGCTTCGCTGGTTCGAATCCAGCCCCCACCACCACGTTTCAAGAGCTTGTTGTAGGTCTTGAGGGCGATCCGATTGGATGTCTCGTTAATATCCAGTGTGGGATGCTTTGCGGGTATAGTTCAACGGTAGAACCTCAGCCTTCCAAGCTGATGATGCGGGTTCGATCCCCGCTACCCGCTCCATATTTAAAGCTCTTATAGCTCAGTTGGTAGAGCGCATCCTTGGTAAGGATGAGGTCACCGGTTCAACTCCGGTTAAGAGCTCCAGTTTTGAAGGGGTAGACTGATGTCTGCCCCTTTTTTTGTTATGTTTTGGTTAATGTTTGATAGTGTTGCTGGGCGGGATGTTAGAGTTTCCATTTGAAATTGCTTGTAGATCATGTATAGTACGCGATCAAAAGCTAAGCGATTTCTTTGGAATCATAGCTGTTAAGCTTTAAATGCAGTAGGCTAGTAGCTCAATTGGTAGAGCACCGGTCTCCAAAACCGGGGGTTGGGGGTTCGATTCCCTCCTGGCCTGCCAGACTCCTTCCCGGACGAATTCCTGATCTGCTGAGAAAATCTGGATGAGTAGTAAAACGGACGTGGAAAACGTCAGTCGCCAAGATAGCCTTAAGTGGCTGGCTGTGGCGCTTCTCGTTGCCGGTGGAGCATACGGGAATTCTTACTTCGCTGATGAGTCAATTCTCTATCGGGCGATTGTGTTGGTCATTCTGGCTGTGGTAGCGGTCTATGTCGCGCTGCAGACTGAGAAGGGCCAAATGTTCTGGGGGTTGCTCAGCGACGCCAAGGCTGAGGTTCGTAAGGTTGTATGGCCTACACGGCAGGAAACTGTGCAAACAACAGTTGTCGTTGTGCTGGTAGTGCTGTTTATGAGCTTGGTTTTGTGGGGGCTGGATAGCCTGCTAGGCTGGACTGTTAGCAGCTTGATTAGATAAGGACAGAAGATGGCTAAACGTTGGTATGTCGTTCATGCCTATTCCGGGTATGAGAAACAGGTTATGCGCTCTTTGAAAGAGCGGATGAAGCTGTATGGCATGGAAGATAAGTTTGGCGATATTCTTGTTCCTACAGAAGAAATTGTAGAAATCAAGAATGGGCAGAAGCGCCGTAGTGAGCGCAAATTCTTCCCGGGTTATGTTCTGGTTCAGATGGAGATGGAAGAAGATTCCTGGCACCTGATCAAGGATACACCACGCGTTCTTGGTTTTATCGGTGGGACTGCTGACAAGCCGCAGCCGATTACCCAGAAAGAAGCCGACATTATTCTTCAGCGTGTTCAGGAAGGTGGCGATAAGCCGCGTCCGAAGACGCTGTTCGAGCCAGGTGAAATGGTTCGTGTTATTGATGGCCCCTTCGCCGACTTCAATGGTGTTGTCGAAGAGGTTAACTACGAGAAGAGCCGCCTGCAGGTGGCAGTAATGATCTTTGGTCGATCCACTCCGGTTGAACTGGAGTTCTCCCAAGTAGAGAAAGGTTGATTACTCGGCTTATTTGAAACAAGTCGGGCTGGTAGATGGAATTTTGAGCCCCGCTCTTTGTGCAATTTTCAAACTGTGCAGTGGCGGGGTTTTTAATATAAGTGAAGTCGGGGTTAGACCCTGACTGGGGAGCCGAAAGTCAGTACTTGATGCTGCACTAACGGCGTTTGAACCCTCTATGAGGTAAATCATGGCTAAGAAAGTACAAGCTTACATCAAGCTGCAGGTTGCAGCTGGTAAAGCAAACCCTTCCCCACCTGTCGGTCCCGCACTGGGTCAGCACGGTGTGAACATCATGGAATTTTGCAAGGCGTTCAATGCTGCTACTCAGAGCATGGAACCCGGCATGCCGACTCCTGTTGTTATCACTGTTTACAGTGATCGTAGCTTCACCTTCATCACCAAGACTCCTCCGGCGTCCGTACTGCTGAAGAAAGTGTGCAAGCTGCCTAAAGGTTCCAGCCGTCCAAACACTGAGAAGGTTGGTACTGTTACTCGTGAACAGCTGCTGGAAGTTGCCAAGATCAAAGAACCTGATCTGACTGCTGCAAGCGAAGAAGCTGCTATTCGTACCATCGCCGGCTCTGCCCGTGCAATGGGCCTGATCGTGGAGGGTGTGTAAAATGGCCAAAATGTCCAAGCGCGCCAAAATGATCGCGGGTAAGGTTGAGTCTACCAAAGCTTACGCTTTCGAAGACGCTGCCAAGCTGCTGGCTGAGCTATCCACCGTTAAGTTCAAGGAATCTATTGAAGTTTCCGTGAACCTGGGTGTTGATCCTCGTAAATCCGACCAGGTCGTACGTGGCTCCGCCATCATGCCTAGCGGTACAGGTAAAGACATTCGCGTTGCTGTATTTACTCAGGGCGCTAACGCTGAAGCCGCTAAAGCTGCCGGTGCAGAACTCGTCGGTATGGACGACCTGGCTGAGCAGATCAAAGCTGGCGAAATGAATTTTGACGTTGTTATTGCTTCTCCTGATGCAATGCGCGTTGTAGGTATGCTGGGCCAGATTCTGGGTCCACGCGGCCTGATGCCTAACCCTAAGGTTGGCACTGTAACCCCTAACGTTGCAGAAGCTGTTAAGAACGCTAAATCTGGTCAGGTACGTTTCCGTACTGACAAGAACGGTATCATCCACGCCGGTATTGGTAAGGTTGATTTCGATGCGGCAGCTCTGAAAGTTAACGTTGAAGCGCTGGTTGCAGAACTGAAGAAGCTGAAGCCTTCTTCCTCTAAGGGTCAGTACCTGAAGAAGATCTCTCTGTCTTCTACCATGGGTCCTGGTCTGACTATCGACACTTCTACTCTCGATATCTAAAACCGGATATCCACGAGTTAAAGTTCGAATAGATGAATTCGTAGTTGTGTAATCTAACTTCAGGTTGCACAATTGCAAACCTTCTTTGGGGTCCTCGTTTTCGAGGACTGTCAAAGATCGCAGGTGTTGATGAGCTTTTCATAGGTGTATGCCGTGAACAAAAGTTCAGGAATGCTTAATTTCCTGCGTAGACGGTGAATTGATTGTCTGACAATTGACCCTTCACCGTATATAAGTGTCATCGAGCTTGTACAACACTGTGCAACTCGGTGAGTTAAAACACTTTACCAAAACTGGAGTAAAGCCCCATGGCGTTAGGTCTCGAAGACAAGAAAGCGATAGTCGCTGGTGTCAATGAGGCTGCCCAAAGCGCTCTGTCGGCTGTAATCGCGGACTACCGCGGCCTGACTGTTGACCAGATGACTGCCCTGCGCAGTGAAGCCCGTAAAAACGGTGTTTATCTGAAGGTCGTACGTAACACTCTGGCCAAGCGAGCTGTTGAAGGCACTGAATTTGAGTGTCTGCAAGAAGCTCTGGTAGGTCCTACTATCCTGGCATTCTCTCAGGTTGATCCGGGCGCTGCCGCCCGTGTCATGAAAGATTTTGCCAAGGATAACAAGGCCCTGGAAGTGAAAGCACTGTCCATTAGCGGCAAACTGCTCGGAGCCGAGCAGCTTGACGTACTGGCGAAGATGCCGACCCTTGACCAGGCCCGCGCGATGCTGATGAGCGTAATGATTGCACCTGTGACCAAGCTGGCACGGACTCTGAACGAGTTCCCAACCAAGATCACTCGTGTGATAGCAGCTGTTGCCGACGAGAAGAAAAACGCCGCTTAATCCTGAAATATCAGGTTTGTTTGGCTGCTCTAATCGTTTTTAACTTTTTTGCTTTCCGTACGGAAGGCAACAGGTTTTACCCTGAAGAATTTTGGAGAATAGAGAATGTCTCTGACCAAAGAAGATATCCTGAACGCTATCGCTGAAATGTCTGTAATGGACGTTGTTGAACTGGTTTCCGCTATGGAAGAGAAGTTCGGCGTATCTGCTGCTGCTGCTGTTGCTGTTGCTGCTCCTGCTGAAGCAGGTGCTGCTGCTGCTGAAGAACAGACCGAGTTCGACGTAGTTCTGACTTCCGGTGGCGAAAAGAAAGTTAACGTTATCAAAGTAGTACGTGCAGCTACTGGTCTGGGCCTGAAAGAAGCCAAGGCTATGGTTGATGGTGCTCCTTCTTCCGTTAAGGAAGGCATCTCCAAGGCTGACGCTGAAGCTCTGAAAAAAGTGCTGGAAGAAGCTGGCGCTGCTGTAGAAATCAAGTAATTTCTACTTTGCGTACTCCGGCTTGTTGAGCAAATTTTGCAAAAACAGGCCGAATGGCTGGTGCCTAAGGGCACCGGCCTTTTTCCGTTCTGTGGTCGTATTATTTTGGTATTGAGTTTTCGGTTTTGAGGTCATTTGATTTCCACTAGTGGAATGGTGTGTCTCATACTAAGATTCTTCTAAAAATAGATGCACTAATTTTTAGTCTTGTTAGAATGTGGGGTTATCCCCGTCTAGCGGGTATCGGAATGTGCGATGCATGTTACGGGAGAAAATCCTTCGTTCGCGAAGGTGGCCGGTTTGTAGAAATTGTCTGTTTCTGAAGGTAACCGGTTTGAAAGTATTTGTGCTCTGGTCAACTTGGTTTGACGGTTCAGGTCCACAAGGCGGTGGGTTTGCGGGGGTAGGCACTCGGCTTGCGTATAGCATTTATTGCGAGTGATTTTATGACAGACTGGAATGACTTCATGTTCAACGGAATATCCGATGGGCAGGGGTCTTTTTCTGCGTAAAAAAGCCGGGAAAGTTTCTGGCCCCCTCAGCCAGTCTCCTAACGGTACTTGCCGAGCCGGACAAACCAAGTTTACCGGAGCACCGGTCGTAAGCAGTAAAGACTTTGTTCTCCTGACTTACGAAAAAGGAATTGAGAGGCTACCCGCCCTCGAGATAAAGGTCGTGGCCTGTACAGGCGCGCACGACAGATCCGCAGGTGACCTAGCTGGGGAACGCTGATGGCTTACTCGTATACAGAGAAAAAACGTATCCGCAAGGATTTCGGCAAATTGCCGCAAGTCATGGATGTGCCCTATTTGCTGGCAATCCAGTTGGATTCTTATCGGAAGCTGCTACAGACCGATACGAATCCGGGCGGGCGCAACGACATCGGATTACACGCGGCTTTCAAGTCGGTGTTTCCTATTGTCAGTTATTCCGGCAATGCCGCACTGGAATATGTCGAGTACCGTTTAGGTACTCCGTCTTTTGACGTAAAAGAATGTCAGCTCCGTGGTGTAACTTACGCCGTGCCGCTGCGCGTGAAAGTGCGTCTGATTATCTATGACAGAGACAGTGCCAATAAAGCAATCAAGGATATTAAGGAGCAGGAAGTCTACATGGGCGAAATTCCGCTCATGACAGACAACGGTACCTTCGTTGTGAACGGTACCGAACGGGTTATTGTATCCCAGCTGCACCGCTCTCCGGGTGTGTTCTTTGACCACGACCGTGGCAAGACCCACTCATCCGGTAAGCTGCTTTATTCAGCGCGTATTATCCCTTACCGTGGTTCCTGGCTGGACTTCGAGTTTGATCCGAAGGATCAGCTTTTTGTTCGTATTGACCGTCGCCGGAAGCTGCCTGCGACTATTCTTCTGCGCGCCCTGGGCTACAGCAGTGAACAGATTCTGGATCTGTTCTTCGACAGAAACGAATACAAGATCAGCAGCAGCGGTGTCACCTTCGATCTGGTGCCCGGACGTTTGCGCGGTGAAGCGGCGAACTTCGATATCCGTGATGCTGATGGCAACGTTATCGTAGAACAAGGTCGTCGTGTAACTGCACGTCACATCAAACAGATAGAAAGCGCCAATATCAGCACGCTGGATGCGCCGGCTGAATACATTATTGGTAAGGTTCTGGCCAAGCCGGTTATTCACTCTGCGACAGGCGAAATCCTGGTTGAGTGTAACACCGAGCTGACCATGGAAATCTATGAGAAGCTGCTGGCTGCCGGCGTTAAGTCCGTTGCGGTGATTTACAGCAACGAACTGGATTGCGGCGACTATGTCTCCCAGACCCTGCGCTCTGATTCCACAACCAATGCTATGGAAGCACTGGTTGAGATCTACCGCATGATGCGTCCTGGTGAGCCACCTACCAAGGAAGCGGCTGAACAGCTGTTCCAGAACCTGTTCTTCACCGCCGAGCGTTACGACCTGTCCGCTGTTGGTCGCATGAAGTTCAACCGTCGTCTAGGTCGTTCAGACGACACTGGCTCAGGTATTCTGAATAACGCCGACATCACCGAAGTGATGCGTACCCTGGTGAATATCCGTAATGGTAAAGGTATCTGTGACGATATCGACCACCTGGGTAACCGTCGTGTCCGTTCCGTTGGTGAAATGGCAGAGAACCAGTTTCGTGTCGGTCTGGTCCGTGTTGAGCGCGCCGTTAAAGAGCGTCTCTCCATGGCCGAATCCGAAGGCCTGATGCCTCAGGATCTGATCAACGCCAAACCTGTTGCGGCAGCTATTAAGGAATTTTTCGGTTCCAGCCAGCTGTCCCAGTTCATGGACCAGAACAACCCGCTTTCTGAGGTAACTCACAAGCGTCGTGTATCTGCGTTGGGCCCAGGTGGT
This sequence comes from uncultured Oceanospirillales bacterium, assembly GCA_947040555.1. GTDB lineage: Bacteria > Pseudomonadota > Gammaproteobacteria > Pseudomonadales > Endozoicomonadaceae > Sansalvadorimonas. Next base: position 12,006 of record CAMRBW010000009.1, read on the forward strand.
CTGACCCGTGAGCGTGCAGGTTTTGAAGTACGAGACGTTCACCCGACTCACTATGGTCGTGTGTGTCCGATCGAGACTCCTGAAGGTCCAAACATCGGTCTGATCAACTCTCTGGCAGCCTATGCTCGCACTAACGCATATGGTTTCCTGGAGTCTCCTTACCGTAAGGTTATTGATAGTCTGGTTACCGACGAAATCGATTACCTGTCCGCTATCGAAGAGGGCGAGTACGTTATCGCTCAGGCCTCTGCGACGGTGAACGAAAAGAACCAGCTGACTGAAGACCTGGTTAACGTACGTCATCGCAACGAGGTGACCCTGACCGCTCCGGAAAATGTTCAGTACATGGACGTTTCTCCCCGTCAGGTTGTATCCATCGCCGCGTCCCTGATTCCATTCCTGGAACACGATGACGCGAACCGTGCCTTGATGGGTTCCAACATGCAGCGTCAGGCAGTGCCAACACTGCGTGCCGACAAGCCGCTGGTGGGAACCGGCATGGAACGCAACGTAGCCCGTGACTCCGGCGTGTGTGTGGTGGCCAGGCGTGGTGGTGTGATTGAATCCGTCGATGCCAGCCGTATCGTTATTCGTGCCAACGATGACGAAGTACAGCCAGGCGAAGCGGGTGTTGATCTCTACAGCATGACCAAGTACACCCGTTCTAACCAGAACACCTGCATCAACCAGCGTCCGCTGGTGAAAGCTGGCGAAATGGTAGCTCGTGGTGACATCCTGGCTGATGGTCCATCCGTAGATATGGGTGAACTGGCGCTGGGTCAGAACATGCGCATCGCGTTCATGCCATGGAACGGTTACAACTTCGAAGACTCCATGCTCGTTTCTGAGCGTGTGGTTCAGGAAGACCGTTTCACCACGATCCACATTCAGGAACTGACCTGTGTGGCCCGTGACACCAAGCTGGGGCCTGAAGAGATCACCTCCGACATCCCGAACGTCGGTGAGTCTGCGCTGAACAAGCTGGACGAAGCCGGTATCGTTTACGTGGGCGCGGAAGTGGAAGCTGGCGATATTCTGGTTGGTAAGGTCACACCGAAAGGTGAAACCCAGCTGACTCCAGAGGAAAAGCTGCTGCGGGCGATCTTCGGTGAAAAAGCCTCTGACGTGAAGGACACCTCTCTGCGTGTACCAACGTCCGTTAAAGGCACCGTTATCGACGTTCAGGTGTTCACCCGCGACGGCGTAGACAAGGACTCCCGTGCCCAGTCTATCGAGAAGTCTCAGCTGGACGAGATCCGTAAGGATCTGAACGAAGAGTTCCGCATCGTGGAAGGCGATACCTTCGCCCGCTTGGCTTCTGCACTGGAAGGTCAGTCCGTGGATCGTGGTCCTACCCTCAGGAAGGGTGATGCCATTACTCGCGAATATCTGAACACTCTGGAGCATGAACAGTGGTTCAGACTGGTGATGTCCGAAGAAGAGCTGAACACTCAGCTGGAAGCGGCGCACAATCAGTTGAAAGAGCTGCGCGCCCAGCTGGACGGGCGTTTTGAGGACAAGAAGAAGAAGCTTCAGACTGGCGACGATATGGCACCGGGTGTTCTCAAGATCGTTAAGGTTTACCTGGCCATCAAGCGTCGCATTCAGCCTGGTGACAAGATGGCTGGTCGTCACGGTAACAAGGGTGTTATCTCCATCATCATGCCGGTAGAAGATATGCCGCACGATGAGTTCGGTAACCCTGTTGATATCGTACTGAACCCGCTGGGTGTTCCGTCCCGTATGAACGTTGGTCAGGTACTGGAAACCCACCTGGGCGCTGCGGCGCGTGGTCTGGGTCACAAGATCAACGAGATGATTGAATCCCGTCAGGCGATTGCGAAAATTCGCAAGTTCCTGCACGAGATCTACAACGTAGTGGGTGCGGGTCTGGATAAAGAGGAACTCGATTCCTTCAATGATCAAGAGATCATGGATCTGGCGCGCAACCTGCGTAAAGGTGTACCTATGGCAACGCCGGTATTCGACGGTGCCAAGGAAGCTGAAATTAAGGAGCTGCTGCGTCTGGCAGGCCTCGACGACAGTGGTCAGGTATACCTGCATGATGGCCGTTCCGGTGATCGCTTCGAGCGTCCCGTGACTGTTGGCTACATGTACATGTTGAAGCTGAACCACCTGGTAGACGACAAGATGCACGCGCGTTCTACCGGTTCCTACTCCCTGGTAACCCAGCAGCCTCTGGGTGGTAAAGCTCAGTTTGGTGGCCAGAGATTTGGTGAGATGGAAGTGTGGGCACTGGAAGCATACGGTGCTGCTTACACACTGCAGGAGATGCTCACGGTGAAATCCGATGACGTGGCCGGTCGTACCAAGATGTACAAGAACATCGTGGACGGTGACCACAGAATGGAACCTGGTATGCCTGAATCCTTCAACGTATTGGTGAAGGAAATCCGCTCTCTGGGTATCGATCTTGTGCTGGAAAGCGATTAATTGCTGTCCATTTCGTTGAACGAAAAGCACAAATATTCGAACCCACAGGTTAATGATTCGGCGGGCATTGCGCCCGCCGGCTTCTGCGAGGAGAAGCGATGAAAGACTTACTCAATCTGCTGAAATCCCAGGGACAGACGGAAGAATTCGATTCCATTCGCATCTCCCTGGCCAGCCCTGAAATGGTTCGATCCTGGTCTTATGGCGAGGTGAAGAAACCGGAAACGATTAATTATCGTACCTTCAAGCCTGAGCGTGAAGGTCTGTTCTGTGCCAAAATTTTTGGTCCGGTTAAAGACTACGAGTGTCTGTGTGGCAAGTACAAACGTCTCAAGCACCGTGGTGTTATCTGTGAAAAGTGTGGCGTTGAAGTTGCTTTGGCCAAAGTGCGTCGTGAGCGCATGGGTCACATCGAACTGGCTGCCCCTGTTGCACACATCTGGTTCCTGAAGTCCCTGCCGTCCCGTATCGGTCTGCTGCTGGACATGACTCTGCGTGACATTGAGCGCGTACTCTACTTCGAATCTTACGTGGTTATCGAACCAGGTATGACCACGATGGAGAAAGGTCAGCTCCTGAACGACGAAGAGTACTATGAAGCTCTGGAAGAGTTCGGTGACGATTTCGACGCCCGTATGGGTGCAGAAGCTGTACAGCAGCTGCTGGCTGATATCGAGCTGAAGGAAGAGATCGATCAGCTGCGTGAAGAGATTCCGCAGACCAACAGCGAAACCAAGATCAAGAAGCTGACCAAACGCGTGAAGCTGCTGGAAGCCTTCTATAACTCCGGCAACAAGCCAGAGTGGATGGTCATGAACGTGCTGCCGGTTCTGCCGCCAGATCTGCGTCCGCTGGTACCTCTGGATGGTGGTCGTTTTGCAACGTCCGACCTGAACGATCTGTACCGTCGGGTGATCAACCGTAACAACCGTCTTAAGCGTCTGCTTGAGCTGAACGCGCCAGACATCATCGTACGTAACGAAAAGCGTATGCTGCAGGAGTCGGTAGACGCCCTGCTGGATAACGGTCGTCGCGGACGTGCTATTACCGGTTCCAACAAGCGTCCTCTGAAATCCCTGGCCGACATGATCAAGGGTAAGCAGGGTCGTTTCCGTCAGAACCTGCTCGGTAAGCGTGTTGACTACTCCGGTCGTTCCGTAATTACCGTAGGTCCTACTCTGCGTCTGCATCAGTGTGGTCTTCCCAAGAAGATGGCACTGGAACTGTTCAAGCCGTTCATCTTTGGCAAGTTGGAAGGCCGCGCTCTGGCGACCACCATTAAAGCCGCCAAGAAGATGGTTGAGCGTGAAGAATCTGTCGTTTGGGACATCCTGGACGAAGTGATTCGCGAACACCCGGTCATGCTGAACCGTGCGCCGACTCTGCACCGTCTGGGTATTCAGGCGTTTGAACCGATACTGATCGAAGGTAAGGCGATTCAGCTGCACCCGCTGGTCTGTGCGGCGTACAACGCTGACTTTGACGGTGACCAGATGGCTGTTCACGTACCGCTGACGCTGGAAGCCCAGCTGGAAGCGCGTGCCCTGATGATGTCCACCAACAACATTCTGTCACCTGCGAACGGTGAGCCTATCATCGTACCTTCCCAGGACGTGGTACTGGGTCTTTACTACGCCACCCGTGACCGTATTAACGCCAAGGGCGAAGGTATGGCGTTCAAGGACATCAGCGAAGCCCTGCGTGCCTACCGTACCGGCGCAGCGGATCTGCACGCCAAGGTTAAGGTGCGCGTCTCCGAGTGGCTGAAGAACGAAGAGGGTGAACTGGTAAAGCGTACCTTCCTGGCGGACACCACCGTTGGTCGTGCACTGCTGTGGGAAATCGTACCGAAGGGTCTGCCTTTCGAGATGGTTAACCAGACCATGAAGAAGAAGGCGATCTCTCATCTGCTCAACTCAACGTATCGCTATGTTGGCTTGAAAGAGACCGTTATCTTTGCTGACCAGCTGATGTACACCGGCTTTAGTTATGCGACTGTGTCCGGTGCCTCTATCGGTGTTAACGACTTCGTTATTCCTCCAGAGAAGCAACAGATCGTTGATGAAGCGTACGACGAAGTACGTGAAATCGAGAAGCAGTTTGCTTCCGGTCTGGTAACGGCTGGCGAGAAGTACAACAAGGTTATCGACATCTGGTCCCGTGCCAACGAGGTGCTGGCCAAGCGCATGATGGAAAACCTGAAAGTTGACAAAGTTATCGATCGTCACGGTAACGAAGTCGATCAGGAATCCTTCAACAGCGTTTACATGATGGCCGACTCTGGTGCGCGGGGTTCCGCCGCCCAGATTCGTCAGCTGGCTGGTATGCGTGGTCTGATGGCCAAGCCAGACGGCTCCATCATCGAGACGCCGATCACCGCGAACTTCCGTGAAGGTCTGAACGTACTCCAGTACTTCAACTCCACTCACGGTGCTCGTAAAGGTCTGGCGGATACCGCATTGAAGACGGCGAACTCCGGTTACCTGACCCGTCGTCTGGTCGACGTCGCTCAGGATCTGGTTGTTACCGCACACGACTGTGGGACCACTCACGGTCTGCTGATGACGCCGCACATCGAAGGCGGTGACGTCGTAGAACCATTGGGTGAACGTATCTTGGGCCGTGTGGTGGCTGAGGATGTTTACATTCCAGGTACTGACGATATCGCTGTTCCTGCCGGCACTCTGATCGATGAAGGCTGGAAGCTGCGTCTGGAAGAGCTGAACGTCGACGAGATGATGGTTCGCTCCCCGATCGCCTGTGAAACCCGCCACGGTGTGTGTGCCATGTGTTATGGCCGTGACCTCGGTCGTGGTCATCTGGTTAACCCGGGTGAGGCTGTCGGTGTTATCGCTGCTCAGTCTATCGGTGAGCCGGGTACCCAGCTGACCATGCGTACGTTCCACATCGGTGGTGCTGCATCCCGTGCGGCTGCTCAGGACAACATCGTTGTTAAGAACAAGGGTGTGATCCGTCTGAGCAACATCAAGACTGTTGAACGTAAGGATGGCAACCTGGTGGCTGTCTCCCGTTCCGGTCAGCTGGCTCTGGCTGATGAATATGGTCGTGAGCGTGAGCGTTACAAGCTGCCTTACGGTGCCGTGCTGACTGTTAAGGACGGCGCTGAGGTTGAAGCCGGTGACACCGTGGCGAAGTGGGATCCACACACTCACCCCATCGTCTCTGAAATTGCCGGTACTGTTCGCTTCACCGGTCTGGAAGACAACATCACCGTCAAGCGTCAGACCGACGAAATCACCGGTCTGTCCAGCATCGAAGTGATGGAGCTGAACGATCGTCCTGCCGCTGGTAAGGACATTCGTCCGATGATCGAGCTGCTCGACGAGAACGGCAACGAGCTGATGCTGCCTGGCAGTAACACGCCGGCTCAGTACCTGCTGCCGCCGAAGGCGATTGTGGGTCTGAAGAACAGCGAGAAGATCGAGATCGGTCAGGTTATCGCCCGTATGCCTCAGCATGCAACCGGTAACCGGGACATCACCGGTGGTCTGCCCCGCGTGGCCGACCTGTTTGAAGCCCGTAAGCCGAAAGAAGCGGCTATCCTGGCTGAAGTGTCCGGTATCGTCTCCTTCGGTAAAGAGACCAAAGGCAAGAAGCGTCTGGTGATTACCCCGACCGACGGTTCTGACACCTACGAAGAGCTGATTCCCAAGTGGCGCCAGCTGAACGTGTTCGAAGGTGAGAACGTTGTTAAGGGTGAGGTTGTCTCGGATGGCCCCTTCAATCCGCACGACATTCTGCATCTGCTGGGTGTGTCCAAGCTGGCTGAGTACATCGCGAACGAGATTCAGGATGTATACCGTCTGCAGGGCGTTAAGATCAACGACAAGCACATCGAAACCATTCTGCGTCAGATGCTGCGTAAGGTTGAAGTGCTCGATGCCGGTGACTCTACCCTGATCCGTGGTGAACAGGTTGAGTACGTGAAAGTACTGGAAGTGAACGATGAGATGATCGCATCCGATCGTTTCCCGGCCAAGTACGAGCGTATCCTGCTGGGTATCACCAAGGCGTCTCTGGCGACTGAATCCTTTATCTCGGCGGCCTCCTTCCAGGAGACCACCCGTGTACTGACCGAAGCAGCTGTGACCGGCAAGTCCGACTACCTGCGCGGCCTGAAGGAGAATGTTGTTGTAGGTCGTCTGATTCCGGCGGGTACCGGTCTGTCCTACCACGAAGCTCGTCGCAAGCGCGATCAGGATAAATCTGTATCCATCACCGCTTCTGATGTTGAAGCGGCACTGGCAGATGCTCTGAGCCAAGGTGATATGTAAGCTTTAAATCCCTCGTCACCCCCGCCTGCGCGGGAATGACGATAATAAAAACCGGTCAGGAAACTGACCGGTTTTTTTGTATCTCCCTTTCAACCTCCCTTTTAATCAAGGCGGGCAGTTCGCTGATCGTGGACAGTTCGTGATAGTTGTAAGCGGAGGCGTGTTTGTCGGACACCATCTCATGTACCCAGGTCGTTTCATGGGGAATATGGACGGCATGGGCACCGATATGGGCCACAGGTAGAATGTCGGATTTGAGTGAATTACCCACCATCCAGAAGTTTTCCGGCGCAATATGGTATTTTTTCAGCAGGCGGAGGTAGGTGGCATCGTCCTTTTCCGAGACGATTTCGATCATTTTGAAATTATCCGCCAGCCCTGAGCGAGCGATTTTACTTTCCTGATCAAAGAGATCCCCTTTGGTGATAATCATCAGTGGGTAGCCCCGCAGCGCCTCGATCGTTTCTGTCACCCCGGAAATTAGCTCAATGGGGGAGGACATAATCATTTTACCGATCTCGATCACCTGTTGAATCTCTTGTCCGGTCACTTTGCCGTCAGAGAGTTCAATGAGGCTTTCGATCATGGATAGGGCAAAACCTTTGGCACCGTAACCAAAGACATGCAGGTTTTTTATCTCCTGCTGGTAAAGCTTGTCCAGCAGGTCTTCGCCGGGATAGTAACGCTCAAGCAGCTTAATGATCTGCTGCTCGCCTTCTCGGAAATAGTGCTCATTGGGCCAGAGGGTATCGTCGGCATCAAAGGCGATTACAGTTTTGTCTGTGTTGGTCATTGGCATTGCTTGTTCGTTAGAGGGGAAGCCGCTGAGTATATCAAAAGGTGGGAAGAGTGCTCTCAGGGGCCCAGTGTCCAGAGAGTAATGGGTAAATTGTAAGCTTTTATGATCTTTCGGGCGGCATCCAGATGGTGTTTATCACCATGACTGCGAAGAATAAGTACAATTCCTGCCTTCTGGCCTGTTAGCTGGGCATAGTGAAGAGACTGCCCGATGGCTTCATGCCACTTGTTGGCAAAATCCATTTCAATGGCATGATATTGTGTGAGACAGTCTACGCGAGGTCCTTCCGGCAGCTTAACTTCCATCCTTCCTGCGATGCCATCACACCATACCTTTTGATACCAGACCTCTCTTTCGGCATGTGCTGCGCCCACTGATGCGAGGGTTAATACTGAAAATAATGCGGAAAATAGAAACTGAATTGATAAAATACGCTGTAAAAATACCATAAGGGTATATACTTTCTCGCCGTTCAGAATTGTGGAAATCATGTAAAAACGATCTGTTCTATGCGGGAAGAGCGTTTGTAACATCACTGACTTCTTGACGCAGAAATCCACACTATTTAAAATCCCATGCCTTTTAGTGTATCCGGCTTTTGCTTTCTTGGGACTTTTGCGAAAAAAGTCACTTAAAGAGTAGCGGAAAAGAAAGACGGTTATGGCTGTTGAGCCACCCTTTGGGTGGGGCGGCCGGGAGGTTCTGACACTTATTCCTCTGAGTGGCTGGATCTTTTACGTTAAAGAAGTATTTAGAAACGAAGTTTAAAAACTGGAGAGTGTGCCTGATGGCAACTATTAACCAGCTTGTACGCAAGCCGCGTAAGCGTAAGGTTCAAAAGACCGACGTACCCGCGCTGCAGAGCTGCCCGCAAAAACGTGGCGTATGTACTCGTGTTTACACGACTACCCCTAAGAAGCCTAACTCTGCACTCCGTAAGGTTTGCCGTGTGCGTCTGACCAACGGCTTTGAAGTGACTTCCTACATCGGTGGTGAAGGTCACAACCTGCAGGAACACTCCGTTGTTCTGATCCGTGGCGGTCGAGTAAAAGACTTGCCAGGTGTTCGTTATCACACCGTCCGCGGTACTCTGGATACTCAGGGTGTTAACGACCGTAGACAGGGCCGTTCCAAGTACGGTACTAAGCGTCCTAAGTCCTAATAAGGGCCTGCGCTTTATTTGTTTTGGTGAGAGGTTGTTTTAGTCAACTACTTATCACCATGACGAACTATCAGATTCATTTGTATCTGGTAATTATTTAAAGAGTAAGGCCGAGTCAAAGGCTGATCTCGGATTAACCTGAAATCGAGGGTATTTTCATGCCAAGAAGACGCGTCGTCGCTAAACGTGATGTGCTTCCAGATCCTAAGTTCGGAAACAAGGTTCTGGCCAAGTTCATCAACCACGTAATGGTTAGCGGTAAGAAAGCTGTTGCAGAGCGCATCGTTTACGGCGCCATGAGCAAGATCCAGGAGCGTTCCGGTAAGGACCCTCTGGAAGTATTCGAAGCGGCTCTGGAAACCATCTCCCCAGTGGTTGAGGTTAAGAGCCGTCGTGTGGGTGGTGCTACCTACCAGGTGCCTGTAGAGGTACGTCCTTCACGTCGTATGGCTCTGGCTATGCGCTGGCTGGTTGACGCTGCGCGCAAGCGTGGCGAGAAATCCATGGATCTGCGCCTGGCGGGCGAGATGATGGATGCCGCTGATAAGAAAGGCGGAGCAGTCAAGAAGCGTGAAGACGTTCACCGTATGGCTGAAGCCAACAAGGCATTCTCCCACTACCGTTTCTAAAACGTTCTTTCAGAGGATTGAGTCGTGGCTCGTAAAACCCCGATACGCCGGTACCGTAACATCGGTATCTGTGCCCACGTCGACGCGGGTAAGACCACTACCACTGAGCGTGTCTTGTTCTACACTGGTCTGTCCCACAAGATCGGTGAAGTACACGATGGCGCCGCCACCATGGACTGGATGGAGCAGGAGCAGGAGCGTGGTATCACTATCACTTCCGCTGCTACCACCTGTTTTTGGCGTGGTATGGATGCACAATTCGACGAGCATCGTGTAAACATCATTGATACTCCAGGACACGTTGACTTCACTATCGAAGTAGAACGTTCCCTGCGTGTACTGGATGGCGCGGTTGTTGTTCTGTGTGGCTCCTCCGGTGTTCAGCCTCAAACTGAAACCGTATGGCGTCAGGCGAACAAGTACCAGGTTCCCCGTATGGTCTTCGTCAATAAGATGGACCGTACCGGTGCTAACTACGAAAACGTCATTAGCCAGCTGAAGGAACGTCTGGGTGCGAACGCTGTTCCCATGCAGATGACCATCGGTTCTGAAGACGAATTCAAAGGTGTTGTCGACCTGGTCAAAATGAAAGCCATTCTCTGGAATGAAGAAGACCAGGGCATGACCTTCGAATACGGTGATATTCCAGCAGGTATGGAAGATCTCTGTCAGGAAATGCACGAATTCCTGGTTGAAGCAGCTGCTGAAGCGACCGACGAAATGATGGAAAAGTACCTGGAAGAAGGTACGCTTTCCGAGGAAGAGATCAAGGCGGGTATCCGTGCGCGGACCCTGGCTAACGAAATCATTCCTGTTTTCGGTGGCTCCGCATTCAAGAACAAGGGCGTTCAGGCCGTTCTTGATGCTGTTATCGACTACATGCCTTCTCCGATGGAAGTTAAGGCGATTGAAGGTATCGTCGGCGAAGACGCTGAAGGCAACAACATCATGGAAGAGCGTGTTGCTGATGATAACGCGCCCTTCTCTGCACTGGCATTCAAGATTGCTACCGACCCGTTCGTTGGTACTCTGACATTTGCCCGTGTGTACTCCGGTGTCGCTGCTTCTGGTCAGGCGGTAATCAACTCCGTCAAGATGAAGAAAGAGCGTATCGGCCGTATGGTGCAGATGCATGCTAACAATCGTGAAGAGATCAAGGAAGCCCTCGCGGGTGACATCGTTGCTCTGATCGGTATGAAGGACGTGACCACGGGTGAAACCCTGTGTGATCCTGATCATCCGATCGTTCTGGAGCGCATGGAATTCCCTGAGCCGGTCATCTCCGTAGCTGTTGAGCCTAAATCGAAGGCTGATCAGGAGAAGATGGGCGTCGCTCTGGGCAAGCTGGCTCAGGAAGACCCTTCTTTCCGCGTCAGGACTGACGAAGAGACTGGCCAGACCATCATCTCCGGTATGGGTGAGTTGCACCTGGACGTACTCGTCGACCGTATGCGTCGTGAGTTCAAGGTGGAAGCCAACATTGGTAAGCCTCAGGTTTCCTACCGTGAGAAGCTCAAGGGTAGCGTTAACGCTAACCACAAGTTTGCCAAGCAGTCTGGTGGTCGCGGTCAGTACGGCCACGTTGTGGTCGAGTTCTCTCCGGCTGATGAAGGCGAAGAAGGTCTGGTATTCATCAACGAAATCGTTGGTGGCACCATTCCCAAGGAATACATTCCTGCCATTCAGAAGGGTATCGAGGAGCAGATGAAGAACGGCGTTATCGCCGGCTATCCGCTGCTTGGTCTGAAGGCTCGTCTGCACGACGGTTCCTTCCACGAGGTTGACTCCAACGAGATGGCGTTTAAAATCGCTGCATCTCAGGCACTGAAAAAGTACGCTCCTCAGGCCAGACCAGTTCTGATGGAACCCATGATGCAGGTTGAAGTGGTAACGCCTGAAGACTATATGGGTGACGTTATGGGTGACCTGAACCGTCGTCGTGGCATCGTTCAAGGTATGGACGATACTCAGAGCGGTAAGGTTATCAATGCTCAGGTGCCTCTGGGTGAAATGTTTGGTTATGCTACCGATCTGCGTTCTGCGACTCAGGGCCGTGCTACATACTCGATGGAATTCGCAGAGTATGCAGAAGCTCCTAACAGCATCGCTGAAGCTGTGATCAAGGCAAACTTGGGTTAAGTAACTCTCACTATTTTTAAAGGTAAGTGGAAAATGGCTAAGGAAAAGTTTGAGCGTAAGAAGCCGCACGTCAACGTCGGCACCATCGGTCACGTTGACCACGGTAAAACCACGCTGACTGCTGCTCTGACTCGCGTTTGTGCAGAAGTTTTCGGCGGTACTGCCAAGGCTTTCGACCAGATCGACAACGCTCCTGAAGAGCGTGAGCGTGGTATCACCATCTCTACCGCACACGTAGAGTATGAGTCCAAGGACCGTCACTACGCACACGTAGACTGCCCAGGACACGCTGACTACGTTAAGAACATGATCACCGGTGCTGCTCAGATGGACGGCGCTATCCTGGTATGTGGCGCGACTGACGGCCCTATGCCTCAGACCCGTGAGCACATCCTGCTGTCTCGTCAGGTTGGTGTTCCACGTATCGTCGTGTTCCTGAACAAAGCCGACCTGCTGGCTGACGATTGCGGCGGCTTCGGCACCGAAGAATACAGCGAAATGCTGGAACTGGTTGAAATGGAACTGCGTGAACTGCTGGACACTTACGAGTTCCCAGGTGACGACACTCCCATCATCGCTGGTTCCGCTCTGATGGCTCTGAACGGCGAAGACGAGAACGGTCTGGGTACTACCGCTGTTAAGCAGCTGGTTGAGACTCTGGATACGTACATCCCTGAGCCAGAGCGTGCTATCGATCAGCCATTCCTGCTGCCTATCGAAGACGTATTTTCCATCGCCGGCCGTGGTACTGTTGTAACGGGTCGTGTTGAGCGTGGTATCGTCAAAGTTGGTGAAGAAGTCGAAATCATCGGCATCAAAGACACCACCAAGACAACCGTTACCGGCGTAGAAATGTTCCGTAAGCTGCTCGACGAAGGTCGTGCTGGTGAGAACGTTGGTGCTCTGCTGCGTGGCGTTAAGCGTGAAGACATCGAACGTGGCCAGTGTCTGGTTAAGCCAGGCTCCGTTAAGCCGCACACCAAGTTCGAATCTGAAATCTACGTGCTGTCCAAGGATGAAGGTGGTCGTCACACTCCATTCTTCAAGGGCTACCGTCCACAGTTCTACTTCCGTACTACCGACGTAACCGGTAACGTAGAGCTGCCAGAAGGCGTAGAAATGGTTATGCCTGGTGACAACGTTCAGATGCTTGTTACCCTGATCCACCCAGTAGCCATGGAAGATGGTCTGCGCTTCGCTATTCGTGAAGGCGGCCGTACCGTTGGCGCTGGTGTTGTAGCTAAGATCATCGAGTAATATTGAGTAACAGATTCGGCATTTAATTTTTGCCGGACTGTTATCGATTGACGTAGATCGAGCCCCTGGCTTCGGCCGGGGGTTTTTATGGAGCAGAAGAATCAGGTGATTTTTTGGGTTGTGTTGACAAGGGAGTTGACGAACCTTAGAATGCCGATCACTTCTGCATCCGTTCACTGTAGCGTGGGCGGATTTTCGTTCTTTATATGCCCCCAGGTAAGAAAGATGAGTCAGCAGCCTAAAGCTCAACAAATCCGAATTCGACTCAAGGCTTTTGATCATCGCCTGATCGATCAGTCTACGCAGGAAATCGTAGATACTGCCAAGCGCACTGGTGCTCAGGTTCGTGGTCCTATTCCCCTGCCTACGCGCAAGGAAAAATTCACCATACTGACCTCTCCGCACGTCAACAAAGATGCGCGTGATCAGTATGAGATCCGTACTCATAAGCGCCTGCTCGATATCGTTGAGCCTACCGAAAAGACAGTTGATGCTTTGATGAAGCTCGACCTGGCTGCAGGTGTAGAAGTCCAGATTAGCCTCGGCTAATAACAAAATTCAGGCCTGAGTGGCTCATCCAGAGCGGCTCATGCTTGTGTAACGCTCTGGAATGGGCGGCCATAGCGGGTAATAGCCCCGTACACGAAAGAGGTAGACTATGTCTAGTCAAGAAAACGGCAAGCGGGCTCTGGGCCTGGTCGGTAAGAAGTGTGGTATGACCCGCATCTTTACCGAAGATGGTGTATCCCTGCCTGTTACTGTTATTGAAGTAGAACCAAACCGCATTACTCAGATCCGTTCTGAGGAAGTAGATGGCTACACGGCGGTTCAGGTAACTACTGGCACCAAAAAAGCTTCTCGCGTAATTAAGCCAGAAGCTGGCCATTTCGCTAAAGCTGGAGTTGAAGCCGGTCGTGGACTCTGGGAGTTCCGTCTGGATGAAACTGAGCTGAAAGCTGGCGACGTTCTGACTGTAGAAATGTTCACTGCTGGTCAGATGATCGATGTTACCGGTCGCTCCAAGGGTAAGGGCTTCCAGGGTGCTATCAAGCGCTGGAACTTCCGTACTCAGGACGCTACCCACGGTAACTCTCTGTCTCACCGTGCTCCTGGTTCTATCGGCCAGTGTCAGACTCCGGGTCGTGTCTTCAAAGGCAAGAAAATGGCCGGACACATGGGTGACGCTCAGGTGACTGTACAGTCCCTGGAAGTTGTTCGTGTTGACGCTGAGCGTAACCTGCTCCTCGTTAAGGGTGCGGTACCTGGTGCCACTGGCGCTGATGTTGTTGTTAAGCCTGCCGTCAAGGCCGGTAACGCAGCCTGATAGGGGGTTTGTAGTATGGATCTGAACGTAATTGGTGCAGACGCCCTTAAGGTTTCTGACGTAACCTTTGGCGTTGACTACAACGAAGCCCTGGTTCACCAGGCCGTTGTTGCGTTTCTGGCAGGTGCCCGTCAGGGTACTCGCGCTCAGAAGACCCGTAGCGATGTAAGAGGCGGTGGCCGTAAGCCTTTCCGTCAGAAAGGTACTGGTCGCGCGCGTGCTGGTACTATCCGTAGCCCACTGTGGCGCGGGGGCGGTACTACTTTTGCCGCACGTCCTCAGAACCACAGCCAGAAGCTGAACAAAAAAATGTACCGCGGTGCATTGCGTTCTATTCTGTCTGAGCTGGTTCGTCAGGAGCGTCTGGTTGTTGTTTCTGAGTTCACTGCAGAAACTCCAAAAACTAAGGCCATGGTTGCCAAGCTGGCTGACCTGAACGTCTCCAATGCTCTGATCGTAACTGACAGCGCAAATGAAAACGTCTACCTTTCTGCCCGTAACATTCCACACATTGAAGTGCGTGATGTGCAGGGTATTGATCCGGTAAGCCTGGTTGCTCACGACAAGGTCATCATGACCGTTGACGCGATCAAGAAGTTTGAGGAGATGCTGGGATGAATCAGGAAAGACTGCTAAAAGTCATTATTGGTCCCCACGTTTCCGAGAAATCCTCGGTCGTGGCTGAGATCAATAACCAGTACGTGTTCAAGGTCGTTACTGACGCGAACAAGCTGGAAATCAAGAAGGCCGTAGAGCAACTGTTCGAAGCCAAGGTTAAGGCAGTAACTACTGTCAACGTGAAGGGCAAGACCAAGCGCACTACGCGTGGTCTGGGTAAGCGTAACGACTGGAAAAAGGCGTACGTGACCCTGGATGCTGGTCAGGAAATTGACTTCGCGGACGCTGAATAAGGAGACAGACAATGGCTGTTGTTAAGTGTAAACCCACTTCTCCAGGGCGCCGCTTTGTAGTCAAGGTCGTAAATTCTGACCTGCACAAGGGCAAGCCCTACGCTCCTCTGCTTGAAAAGAAGAGCAAGACCGGTGGTCGTAACAATGCTGGACGTATCACTACCCGTCATATCGGTGGTGGTCACAAGCAGCACTACCGTCTGGTAGACTTCCGTCGCAACAAGGATGGCATCCCAGCTGTTGTTGAGCGTCTGGAATACGATCCAAACCGTACTGCGCACATCGCCCTGCTGAAGTACATGGACGGTGAGCGTCGTTACATTATCGCACCTAAGGGTGTGAAGGCTGGTGACCAGCTGGTATCGGGTGCACACGCACCGATCAAAGCCGGTAACACTCTGCCGCTGCGCAACGTTCCTCAGGGTTCTGTTATCCACTGTGTGGAGCTGAAGCCTGGCAAAGGCGCGCAAATGATTCGTTCCGCTGGTACTTCTGCACAGCTGGTTGCCCGTGAAGGTGCCTATGTAACTCTGCGTCTTCGCTCTGGCGAAATGCGTAAAGTTCTGGCAGACTGCCGCGCGACTCTGGGTGAAGTCTCCAATGGTGAGCACGGCCTGCGCTCTCTGGGTAAGGCTGGTGCCAAGCGCTGGCGCGGTGTTCGTCCTACCGTTCGCGGTGTGGCGATGAACCCTGTAGATCACCCACACGGTGGTGGTGAGGGTCGTACCTCTGGTGGCCGTCATCCTGTTACTCCGTGGGGTATTCCTACTAAGGGCAAGAAGACTCGCTCCAACAAGCGCACTGACAAGTTTATTGTCCGTCGCCGCACCAAGTAAGTTTGAGAGGATAACACTGTGCCACGTTCACTGAAGAAAGGTCCTTTTATCGACCTGCACCTGCTGAAGAAGGTGGAGGACGCGGTAGGGGCTGGTAACAAGCGCCCGATCAAGACCTGGTCTCGCCGCTCCATGATCATCCCGCAAATGGTCGGTTTGACCATCGCGGTTCACAACGGTCGTCAGCATGTGCCTGTTTTCGTCTCTGAAGAGATGGTAGGACACAAACTGGGCGAATTTGCAGCCACCCGCACTTATCGCGGTCACGCTGCAGATAAGAAGGCCAAGAAGCGCTAAGGGATATTGAGATGAAAGAAGTAGCTGCTATTCACAACGGCGCTCGCATTTCTGCCCAGAAAGCTCGCTTGGTTGTTGACCAGATCCGCGGCAAAAATGTTGAAGAGGCTCTGAACATTCTGACCTTCAGCACCAAGAAGGCTGCTGTTCTGGTAAAGAAAGTACTTGAGTCTGCTGTAGCTAATGCTGAGCACAACAATGGTATGGATATTGATGAGCTGAAGGTGACTTCTGCTTTCGTTAATGAAGGCGTGACTCTGAAGCGCATCAAGCCACGTGCCAAAGGCCGTGCTGATCGCATCCTGAAGCGGTCTTGCCACATCACCGTTAAGGTTGCAGAGCTTTAAGGAGCGATCAGATGGGTCAAAAAGTAAATCCGACAGGCATTCGCCTGGGCATCGTCAAGGAGCATACCTCTGTATGGTATGCCGAAGGTGCCGCCTACGCAGACAAGCTGAATGCGGATCTGAAAGTTCGTTCCTATTTGGAAAAGAAACTGAAGAACGCTTCCGTTAGTCGCATCGAGATTCAGCGCCCTGCACAGAGCGCTCGAGTGACTATCCACACCGCTCGCCCCGGTATCGTTATCGGTAAGAAGGGTGAAGATGTGGAGAAGCTGCGTCAGGAGCTGAACGCGATGATGGGCGTGCCTGTTCACGTCAACATCGAAGAAGTGCGCAAGCCTGAGACTGACGCCAAACTGGTTGCCCAGAGTATTGCTGGCCAGCTGGAGCGTCGCGTGATGTTCCGTCGCGCCATGAAGCGTTCTGTACAGAATGCCATGCGTCTGGGCTCCAAAGGTATCAAGATCCAGCTGTCCGGCCGTCTTGGCGGTGCTGAGATCGCACGTACCGAATGGTATCGCGAAGGCCGTGTGCCTCTGCACACCCTGCGTGCGGATATTGATTACGCCATGTACGAAGCCCATACCACTTACGGTGTGATTGGCGTCAAAGTGTGGATCTTCAAGGGCGAAGTTATCGGTGGTGTTCGTGAGGAAGATAAGGAGCAGAAGAAACCTGCTCGTCGTCCTCGCAAGAAGCCAGCCGCTAAGAAGTAAGGAGACGTAACGATGCTCCAACCTAAGCGCACTAAATTCCGCAAGCAGATGAAAGGTCGTAATCGCGGCCTAGCACAACGCGGTTCCAAGGTC
The DNA here is from genome assembly GCA_947040555.1 of uncultured Oceanospirillales bacterium. GTDB lineage: Bacteria > Pseudomonadota > Gammaproteobacteria > Pseudomonadales > Endozoicomonadaceae > Sansalvadorimonas. The sequence continues at coordinate 29,262 of CAMRBW010000009.1, forward strand.
AGCTTCGGCGAATACGGCTTGAAAGCTATCGGTCGTGGACGTATAACTGCACGCCAGATCGAAGCCGCTCGTCGTGCGATGACTCGTCACGTGAAGCGTGGTGGTAAGATCTGGATTCGTATCTTCCCCGACAAGCCTATTACCAAGAAACCTCTTGAGGTTCGTCAGGGTAAGGGTAAAGGTAGCGTCGAATACTGGGTGGCTCAAATCCAGCCAGGTCGCGTACTGTACGAAATGGAAGGCGTTTCAGAAGAGCTGGCTCGTGAAGCCTTCGCTCTGGCCGCCGCCAAGCTGCCTGTAAAGACAGTTTTCGTTAAGCGGGGTGTGATGTGATGAATGCGGCAGAGCTGCGTGAAAAGTCTGTCGAGGAGCTGAACACTCAGCTCATCGAACTGCTGCGGGAACAGTTTAACTACCGCATGCAAATGACTACCGGTCAGCTGCAGCAGACTCATCTGTTGAAGCAGACCCGTCGGGATGTTGCCCGAGTAAAGTCGGTGCTGACTGAGAAGGCAGGTAAATAAAGATGGCAGAGACCAAAAAAGTCAGTACACTGACCGGCAAGGTCGTGAGCGACAAGATGGACAAAACCATTACTGTCCTCGTTGAGCGCCGCGTGACGCATCCGCTGTACGGTAAAATCGTAAAGCGGTCTACTAAGCTTCACGCTCACGATGAGAAGAATGAGTGCCGCATGGGTGACAAAGTTGTCATCAGTGAGACTCGTCCTCTTTCCAAGAACAAGTCTTTTGTACTTGTTTCCATCGAAGAGCGTGCGACTCAAATATAAGGCTATCAACCGGTCGCGTACCGCGGCCGGCTTGAGTCTGCAGTTTGAGGAGAACTGGAATGATTCAGACCGAGACAAATCTCGAAGTAGCAGATAACAGTGGTGCTCGCCGCGTTCAGTGCATTAAAGTACTGGGCGGCTCTCACCGTCGTTACGCTGGTATCGGTGACATCATTAAAGTCACCGTAAAGGAAGCGATCCCTCGCGGTAAGGTGAAGAAAGGCCAGGTAATGAATGCCGTGGTCGTTCGCACCAGAAAGGGTGTTCGTCGTCCTGATGGATCTTTGATCCGTTTTGATGGTAACGCAGCTGTTCTGTTGAATAACCAGAACCAGCCTATCGGAACCCGTATCTTTGGCCCGGTGACTCGTGAATTGCGCGGTGAGCAGTTCATGAAGATCATCTCTTTAGCACCTGAAGTGCTGTAAGGAGTTACCGTGAAAAAGATTCGTCGTGACGATGAGATCGTAGTCATCACTGGTAAAGACAAAGGCAAGCGTGGCAAGGTAATGGCAGTTCGTGCCGACGGTCGTGTCCTGGTTCAGGGCCTGAACGTTGTCAAGAAGCACCAGAAGCCGAACCCGATGCTGAGTCAGGCTGGCGGTATCGTTGAGAAGGAAATGCCTATCCAGGCTTCCAACGTTGCCATCTGGAACCCAGAAACCAGCAAGGCTGACCGTGTTGGCTTCACCTTCTCCGAAGAAGGCAAGAAGCAGCGCGTGTTCAAGTCTACTGGCAAACCAGTTGACGCGTAAGGGGTTGGCAAATGGCTGAATTCAAAAAGCTGTACCGTGAGACAATTGTACCTGCTCTGATGACAGAGCTGGGCTACAAGAACATCAATGAAGTACCGAAGATCACCAAAATCACCCTGAACATGGGTGTTGGTGAAGCTATTGGCGACAAGAAGGTTATCGAGCACGCTGTTGGCGATATGGAAAAAATCGCTGGTCAGAAGGCGGTTGTAACCATGGCTCGTAAGTCTGTAGCTGGTTTTAAGGTACGTGAAGGTTGGCCAATCGGCGTTAAGGTAACTCTGCGTGACAAGCGCATGTATGAGTTTCTGCAGCGTCTGGTTGACATTGCTCTGCCACGAGTCCGTGACTTCCGTGGTGTGAGTGCTAAATCTTTCGACGGTCGTGGTAACTACAGTATGGGTGTTAAAGAACAGATCATCTTCCCAGAAATCGATTACGATAAAATCGATGCTCTGCGTGGTCTGGACATCACCCTGACTACCACTGCCAAGACTGACGACGAAGGTCGTGCGCTTCTGAAAGCGTTCAACTTTCCTTTCCGTAACTGAGGATTCGAGGTTTATGGCTAAGGAATCTATGAAGCAACGTGAGCTTAAGCGTCAAAAGCTTGTTGCTAAGTTCGCATTGAAGCGCGCTGAACTGAAAGTTATTATCAACAACCCTGCCAGCTCTGAAGAAGAGCGTTGGGACGCACAGGTTGCTTTGCAAAAACAACCACGTGATGCTTCCAAAGCTCGTCTGCGCAACCGCTGCCGGATCACTGGTCGTCCTCACGCATACCTGCGTAAGTTCGGTCTGAGTCGGATCAAGCTGCGCGAAGCTGCCATGCGTGGTGATGTTCCAGGCCTGACTAAGGCTAGCTGGTAAGATCGTTGTTGATCTAGGAGAGTGCAAGAATGAGTATGCAGGACCCGTTAGCAGATATGCTAACTCGCATCCGTAATGCCCAGATGGCAGAACATGCTTCTGTCGTTATGCCTGCTTCAAAAATTAAGGCTGCTGTAGCCGAAGTGCTGAAGAAAGAAGGCTACATCGCTGACTACAAAGTAGACGGCGAAGTTAAGGCTCTGATGACAATCGAGCTGAAGTACTTTGAAGGCAAGCCTGTTATTGAAGAGATCAAGCGCGTAAGTCGTCCTGGTCTTCGTAACTACCGCGCTGCCGCTGACCTGCCAAAGGTTAACGGTGGTCTGGGTATTGCTGTGGTGTCTACCAATAAAGGCGTGATGACTGATCGCGCTGCCCGTACTCAGGGCATTGGTGGCGAAGTTATCTGCACCGTATTTTAAAGGAGGATCGGAATGTCTCGTATAGCGAAGGCTCCGGTTGAACTTCCTTCCGGTGTACAAATAACTTTGTCTGCAGGCCATATCGCTGTTAAAGGCGGTAAAGGTTCTTTGCAGATGGATCTCCACAACGCAGTGGAAATCAAACAGGACGATAACGTTCTGACTTTTGAAGCTCGTGACGGCAGCAAGCTGTCTCGCGCCATGTCAGGCACGACCCGTGCTCTGGTAAACAACATGGTGACTGGCGTTTCTGCAGGTTTCGAAAAGAAACTGCAGCTGGTCGGTGTTGGTTATCGTGCGCAGATGAAGGGCAAGACCCTGAGTCTGGCCCTGGGCTTTTCTCACCCGGTAGAGTATGACCTGCCAGAAGGTGTGATTGCCGAAACCCCAACTCAGACTGAAGTTCTGATCAAGGGTATCGACAAGCAGCTCGTTGGTCAGGTTGCCGCCGAAATCCGCGACTTCCGTCGTCCGGAGCCTTACAAAGGTAAGGGTGTCCGTTACGCAGACGAAATGGTTCGCCGTAAGGAAGCCAAGAAGAAGTAACGGTTAGGAAATAAGGGTAAGATTATGAGCGAAAAGAAAGTAGCCCGTTTGCGCCGTGCAAAGCGCTCTCGGATGAAAATGCGTGAACTTCGCGTTGCCCGCCTGACCGTGCACCGTACTCCATGTCACATCTATGCACAGGTGATTGACGCGGAAGGCGGCAAGGTTCTGGCGGCGGCTTCTACTTTAGAAAAAGAGCTGCGTAGCGAAGCAACCGGTAATGTTGAGGCAGCCCAGAAGGTTGGCGCTCTGGTCGCAGAACGCGCCAAAGCAGCTGGTCTGACCAAGGTTGCCTTTGACCGCTCCGGCTTCAAGTATCACGGTCGTGTCAAAGCTCTTGCAGACGCAGCCCGTGAAAACGGTCTGGAATTCTAAGAGGTACGAGCTATGGCTAAAGACGACCGCAGAGATAAAGTCGGTAACGACGAAGGCCTGATCGAGAAATTGGTCCAGGTTAACCGTGTAGCCAAAGTAGTTAAGGGTGGCCGTATCTTCGGTTTCACCGCTCTGACTGTTGTTGGTGACGGCAAAGGTAAAGTAGGCTTCGGTCGTGGCAAGGCGCGTGAAGTGCCAGTTGCCATCCAGAAGGCTATGGAAGCTGCACGTCGCAACATGATCCAGGTTGACCTGAATGGTACTACCATTCAGTATCCGGTGAAGGCTGCTCACGGCGCATCCAAAATTTACATGCAGCCTGCTTCCGAAGGTACCGGTGTTATTGCCGGTGGTGCAATGCGCGCCGTCCTGGAAGTGGCTGGTGTACACAACGTACTGGCTAAGTGCTACGGCTCTACCAACCCAGTTAACGTTGTTCGTGCTACCTTCAACGGCCTGAAGAGCGTTCGCGCTCCAGAAGACGTTGCTGCGAAGCGTGGCAAGACTGTCGAAGAGATCCTGTGAGGTTCACATGGCAGAGAAGAAGATCAAAGTAACGCTCACCAAGAGTGTCAGCGGTCGACTCGAAAGCCACAAGGCCTGTGTTAAGGGTCTCGGTCTACGTCGAATCGGCCACACTGTTGAAGTGGAAGATACCCCTTCCGTTCGCGGTATGGTGAACAAGGTTAACTACCTCGTTCGCGTCGAAGGAGAGTAAGAATGAAATTGAATACTCTGTCTCCGGCCGAAGGTAGCCGCAAGGCTGGCAAGCGTGTCGGTCGTGGTATTGGTAGCGGTCTGGGTAAAACCTGTGGCCGTGGCCACAAAGGTCAGAAGTCACGTTCTGGTGGTAGTGTTAAGCCGGGCTTTGAAGGCGGTCAGCAGCCATTGCAACGTCGTCTTCCCAAGTACGGCTTTAGCTCTCGTCTGGCTCGTGTAACTGCCGAAATTCGCCTGGCCGAACTGGCTAGCGTGAATGCTGAAGTTATCGATCTGGAAGCTCTGCGTACAGCGGATCTGATCAACAATAGCATCAAGCGTGCGAAAGTTGTTCTGTCCGGTGAGATCAGCAAAGCTGTGACCATCAAAGGTCTGATGGTCACCAAAGGTGCTCGTGCCGCTATCGAAGCTGCTGGTGGCAAGATCGAGGACTAAATGGCTAAGACACTACCAGTTGGAAATCAGAGCGGTCTGAACGAGCTTTGGGCTCGCGTCAGATTCGTGTTCCTTGCCATTCTGGTATACCGGATCGGGGCTCATATCCCCGTTCCTGGTATTAACCCGGATGAGCTGGCGCGAGTGTTCAGTCAGAATGAAGGGACCATTCTTGGTCTCTTCAATATGTTCTCTGGCGGTGCACTTGAGCGTATGTCTGTTCTGGCTCTAGGTATCATGCCCTACATCTCTGCATCGATTATCATGCAGCTGATGTCAGTTGTGAGTCCGCAACTGGAACAGTTAAAAAAGGAAGGGGAGAGCGGTCGTCGAAAGATCAGCCAGTACACCCGCTACGGTACAGTCCTGCTTGCCCTGATTCAGGGTACGGGTATGACTGTCGGCCTGGCTAACCAGGGCGTGGCGCTGAGTATGGGTTTGAGCTTCTACTTCGTAGCTGTCGCGACTTTCGTGACAGGCGCTGTATTCATGATGTGGCTCGGTGAACAGGTCACGGAGCGTGGTATCGGTAACGGTATCTCGATTCTGATTTTCAGTGGTATTGTCGCTGGGCTGCCGGGTGCCATTGTGCAGTCTTTCGAGTCAGCCCGTCAGGGTGATGTGAATATTCTTGCGCTGTTGGTGGTGGCTGTACTGGCTATTGCCGTGATTGCAGGTGTGGTTTTTGTGGAACGCGGTCAACGCCGGATTACAGTAAACTATGCCAAGCGTCAGCAGGGTCGTAAGGTATTTGCTGCCCAAAGCAGTCATCTGCCCCTGAAGGTGAATATGGCCGGCGTTATTCCTGCTATTTTCGCTTCCAGTATTTTGCTGTTTCCTGCATCCATCGCGCAATGGTTCGGCCAGGGCGAAGGATGGGGATGGTTACAAAAGATTGCTCTGGCCTTAGGGCCAGGTCAGCCACTGAACATTGTATTGTTCTCGGCTGGCATTGTATTCTTCTGCTTCTTCTACACCGCTTTGGTCTTTAATCCAAAAGACGTGGCGGATAACCTGAAGAAGTCAGGAGCATTTATACCCGGTATCCGTCCGGGTGAGCATACGGCTCGCTACATTGATGGCGTGCTGACAAGGCTTACTCTGGTTGGCGCTGTCTACATGACGTCAGTCTGCCTTCTGCCCCAGTTTCTGGTGGTGTGGGCAAACGTACCTTTCTATCTGGGTGGTACGTCACTGTTGATCGTTGTAGTAGTTGTCATGGATACCATGGCGCAGATTCAGTCTCATCTGATGTCGAGTCAGTATGAGTCTCTGATGAAGAAAGCTAATCTTAAGGGTTACGGTTCTGGTGGTATGACTCGCTGAGTCAACCCCTGAAATCGTAGCTCTGCCGATAGTGGAGAAGAACCATGAAAGTTCGAGCTTCTGTAAAGAAAATCTGCCGCGATTGCAAGATCATTAAGCGCAAAGGCGCTGTTCGTGTAATCTGCAGCAAAGAGCCCCGTCACAAACAACGTCAGGGCTAATCGCATCAGGGGTTAAACCCGATTCGGCCAACCGCCTGGCCGGGCTCAAAAATGGCTTATATGTCATTTGAGTTGTCCGTATGGCTAGGCGGTTGCTTTATAGGTTGGTAGTATGTAATATGCTCAACCTTTCGACTTGGGTTTATCCTTCGCGTTGCAATTAGGCGAAACTCACGGAGACGATTGAATGGCCCGTATTGCTGGCGTCAATATCCCGGATAACAAACATACTGTTATCTCGCTGACTTACATCTTTGGTGTTGGTCAGCACACCGCTCAGAAAATTTGTGCGACAACTGGAATCAATCCAGCTGTCAAGATCTCTGGTCTGAGCGATGATGAAATCGAGAAGCTGCGTACCGCAGTCGGAGAATTCTCCGTCGAAGGTGACCTGCGTCGCGAAGTCAACATGAATATTAAGCGTCTGATGGACCTGGGCTGCTATCGCGGTCTGCGTCATCGTCGCAATCTGCCGGTTCGTGGACAGCGCACTAAAACTAATGCGCGTACCCGTAAGGGACCACGTAAGCCGATTCGTAAGTAAGTACAACTGGTTCTTCCAGTCGTCTTGATACAGGAACAATTCTGATATGGCAAAGCCAGGTATTCGTTCACGTAAAAAGGTGAAGAAGACAGTTGTGGACGGTGTTGCACACATCCACGCTTCTTTTAACAACACCATCGTGACTATTACCGACCGCCAGGGCAACACGCTCTCCTGGGCCACCGCTGGTGGTTCTGGTTTCCGTGGCTCTCGCAAGTCGACTCCTTTTGCTGCCCAGGTAGCTGCGGAGCGTGCGGGAAATGCAGCCGCTGAGTACGGTCTGAAGAATCTTGACGTTTGTGTAAAAGGCCCCGGCCCCGGCCGTGAGTCTGCTGTTCGCGCACTGAACGCCTGCGGATACAAGATCACTAACATCACTGATGTTACCCCGATCCCGCACAACGGCTGTCGTCCGCCTAAAAAGCGTCGCGTGTAATCAGGAGATAGGGTCAAAATGGCAAGATATATAGGTCCCAAGTGCAAACTGTCTCGTCGTGAAGGCACCGACCTCTTTTTGAAGAGCGGTGTGCGTCCACACGAGTCCAAGTGTCGCGCTGAGGTAGTACCCGGTCAGCACGGTCAGCGTCGTGGACGTCTGTCCGACTACGGTGTACAGCTGCGTGAAAAGCAGAAAGTACGTCGTACTTACGGTGTACTGGAAAAGCAATTTCAAAACTACTACAAAGAAGCCGATCGTCTGAAGGGCGCAACAGGTGTTAACCTGCTGCAACTTCTCGAAGGTCGTCTGGATAACGTAGTATACCGTATGGGCTTTGGCTCCACGCGTGCGGAAGCACGTCAGCTGTGCAGCCACAAGGCCATCATGGTAAATGGTAAGACAGTCAACATCCCGTCCTACCAGGTTAAGCCTGGTGATGTTGTCGCTGTCCGCGAAAAGGCCAAGAACCAACTGCGTATTAACGCAGCACTGGAACTGGCTGCCCAGCGCGGTTTTTCCGTGTGGGTAGAGGTTGATGCCAAGAAGAAAGAAGGTACTTTCAAGGTTCAGCCAGAGCGGAGTGATCTGTCAGCCGACATCAACGAAAACCTGATCGTCGAGCTGTACTCCAAGTAAGGGATAGATAACTAGGTGGGGTGTTCATCCATGCAGAACTCGGCTACAGAATTTTTGACTCCGCGTCATATCGACGTTGAGGAGCACAGCCCAACACGTGCCAAGATTACTCTCGAGCCTCTTGAGCGTGGTTTTGGTCATACTTTGGGCAACGCGCTGCGGCGTATTCTGCTGTCCTCAATGCCCGGTTGCGCAGTTGTCGAAGCCGAGATCGACGGGGTGCAGCATGAGTACAGCACAGTAGAAGGTGTGCAGGAAGACGTTATCGACATCCTGCTCAACCTGAAAGGTCTCGCGATCCGTATGGCGGGTCGTGATGAGGTAACTCTGACTCTCTCCCATCAGGGAGCGGGCGTTGTTACTGCTGGGGATATTCAGCTGGATCATGATGTTGAAATCCTGAATCCCGAGCACGTGATTGCTCACGTGAACGAGAAGGGAAATCTCAACATGAAGCTGCTGGTTCGTCGCGGTCGCGGTTATGAAACTGCTGATCAGCGTCGTTCCGAAGAAGACGAAAGCCGTTCTATCGGTCGTCTGCAGCTGGATGCCACTTATAGCCCGGTGCATCGAGTCGCTTATGTTGTTGAACGTGCGCGTGTTGAACAGCGCACTGACCTCGACAAACTGGTTCTGGATCTGGAGACCAATGGTACTCTGGATCCTGATGAAGCCATCCGCCGTGCTGCAACTATTTTGCAGCAACAGCTGGCTGTTTTCGTCGACCTGGAAGGCGATGCAGAACCTGAACCAGAACAAAAAGAAGATGAAGTTGATCCGATTCTTCTGCGTCCGGTTGATGATCTGGAGCTGACTGTACGTAGCGCCAACTGCCTGAAGGCAGAGAACATCTATTACATCGGCGATCTGATTCAGCGCACTGAGGTTGAGCTGCTGAAAACCCCGAACCTGGGCAAAAAGTCCCTTACCGAGATCAAAGACGTTCTTGCTTCCCGTGGTCTGAGTCTGGGCATGCGCCTGGACAACTGGCCACCGGCGAGCCTGAAGTCCGACGACAAGGTTTCAGCTTAATAACCAGTCTCTATCTGGTAAGGATGAAGAATCATGCGTCATCGTAAGAGTGGACGTAAGCTTAACCGGAACAGTTCACATCGCCTGGCGATGTTCAAGAACATGACTGCTTCCCTGGTTGAGCATGAGATTATCAAGACGACTCTGCCCAAGGCCAAAGAATTGCGCCGTGTGGCTGAGCCGCTGATTACTCTGGCGAAGGAAGATTCCGTAGCCAATCGCCGTCTGGCATTTGACCGCCTGCGTAACAAGGCCACAGTGGGTAAGCTGTTTACCGATCTGGGTCCTCGTTACAAAGAACGTCCAGGTGGCTACATTCGTATCCTGAAGTGCGGCTTCCGTCAAGGCGACGCTGCTCCAATGGCATACGTTGAACTGGTTGATCGTCCTGTAGCTGAGGCTACTGAGGAATAAGATCTCCAGATCGTAGAAAGCTCCCAGTCTTCGGATTGGGGGCTTTTTTTATACCTGAAAAAAGGGAATTGAATCGTAAGTATGTCGGCACATGTAACATTCAGTCAGGCTCATTCAGAGGTCTTGGTCGTCTCTCTTTCCGGTCATTGGGGGAAAGAGCTGGACCCGGTTGTTCAGCAGGAGCTTGAACAAAAACTTCGAGAGATAGATGGAGCAATAAAGCTGGAGCCCGGCAATGACTTTAGCTGGGACAGCCATTTTCCTGTTTATCTTTATTCCTGTATGCGTAATGTGAAGAATCAAGGCTGTTCGCTTGATCTGTCCGCCATGCCAGTTGCCGTCCGCAAGCTGCTGCAGCTGGCCAACGCAGTTCCTCCCAATACCTCTGCACAATCTTCTGAAAAAAGACCTTTTGCGCCGTTTGCAGGCACTATCAAGGAGGCTTATGGGCTTCTCGCTTTTCTGGGTGAGATGGTTTTTGCCACCTTAAGACTGATAACAGGTCGTAGCCACATGCGCGGGGTGGATGCGTTGACCTCCCTGAGTCAGGCTGGTCCCAAAGCGATAGGCATTATTACCTTAATCAGCATTCTGGTCGGTATGATTCTGGCCTATCTCGGTATGATTCAACTGCAGCAGTTTGGCGCAGAAGTTTATGTCGCCAATCTTGTTGGTTTGGGCATGGTGCGTGAGATGGGCGCCCTGATGACGGCTGTTATCATGGCCGGTCGTACAGGCGCGGCCTGGGCTGCTGAACTCGGGGCCATGAAGGTCAATGAAGAGGTAGATGCACTAACGACAATGGGAATTCGTCCGATGGACTTTCTGGTGATGCCGCGTCTGTTGGCGATGGTCATTATGATGCCACTGTTGTGTATCTATAGTTTTGTATTAGGCATTGTTGGTGGTGCAGCTGTTGTATTGACGATGAATATGACACCGCGGATGTATATATCCCAGTTGCTCACCGCATTTGGTCCGGACGATATAGCGGTAGGTTGTTTCAAGGGCGCGGTGTTCGGATTGCTGATTGTTCTGGCTGGCTGTAGGTCTGGTATGGAGTGTGGTGGTTCATCCGCAGCCGTCGGGCAGGCGACGACCCGTGCGGTAGTCTCAGCTATCGTTTACATCGTAATGGCAGATGCCGGTATGAACCTCTTGTTCTTCCATCTGGGGATATGACCATGTCCGTTTCTTCTGGCGAAGAAGCTGCTATAGAAGTCCGTGATGTTAATCTGCAATATGGCTCCCGCCTTATTCAGCGGGATCTCAATTTTACGGTTAACCGCGGCGATGTCTTTGTAATTATGGGCGGCAGCGGTTGCGGTAAGAGCACCTTGCTTAAACATATGATCGGGCTGTATGAACCGGCACAAGGTGAGATTTTCTACAGCGGCCAGAGCTATACCCAGGCGGATGAACAGCAGAGGCAGACTCTGCGTTCCCGTTGGGGAATCACCTTTCAAAGTGGTGCACTGTTTAGTGATATGACGCTGGCTCAGAATGTCGCCTTGCCCATGCAGTATGCGGGTGTGGATCGGGCTGAGGTTGATGACCGGGTAGCATTTAAGTTGGCTCTGGTTGGGCTGGCAGGCTTCGAGAAGTATTATCCCTCCGAGATCAGTGGTGGTATGTGCAAAAGGGCTGGTCTGGCGCGTGCGATTGCTCTTGATCCTGAGATACTGTTTTTTGATGAGCCGTCTGCGGGTCTTGATCCCTTGAGCGCCCGTCGTCTGGATGAGTTGATTCTCAGTCTTGGCGAGTCAACCGGGGCGACGGTGGTCATGGTGACCCATGAGCTGGACAGCATTTTTGCCATAGCCAATAACAGTATTTATCTCGATGCGACGCTTAAAACATGGTTGGATAGTGGTAATCCTTCCTGGTTAAAAATGCACAGCCGGCATGAAGTCGTACGGTCTTTTCTTTCCCGTGGCGAAGCTGTTCCTGATCAAGCTAATCTTGATAAAGGAGCACCGGGCGGAAAAGAACAAGGGAAATATACAACGTTGTCGAAGGGAGATTCAGAAGAATGAGTGCGCGCATACAAGCGGCTGGGGTCGGATTATTTGTTGTCGTCATGCTTGCTCTTGGTATAGGTATGGCAGTGGTGATCGAAAACGGGAGCTTCTGGGGCGATAACAGGATGCGTTACGAGCTGGTCTATAAAAGCTCGGTGAAAGGTCTTGTTACCGGTGCCCCCGTTACCCTGAAAGGTGTGCAGATTGGTGACGTCGTTAGTGTAAAAGCTCGCTTTTACCAAGACTCTAATACACCGCTGAACTCTGTGGTTATGGATATTGATCCGGGTCGCATTGATTTCAATGAGGACACTCACGGGGGGATAGACAACATTCTTCTTGAGAGTGGTCTCTCTGCCAAATTAAAGACCCAAAGTCTTTTAACCGGCCTTCTTTATATTGAGCTGGATTTTTACAGTGATGAGCCCCAGAAAATCGCTGTTGATACTACCTATCCGCAGATGTCGACAGTCCCCAGCGATTTGGACAAGCTGGACAATTTTGATGACATCGATTTTGTGCAGTTGGCAAAAAATCTGGAGACGATGATGCAGAATATGAGCACATTCACCAGTTCCGAAGCGTTCCAGGGCTTGCCGGAACGGATGAGTGATACGCTGGCGACGGTGACCAAAACATTTGCGGCCATGGAAGTCTCTGCTGTCACCATGAACGAGACATTTGTTGCCTTTCAGACCTCTGCTGCCAGCGTTGGTAACAGTGCAGAGTCGTTTGGAAAGAGCTCTGATGAAGCCATGAAAAGTATGCAAAAGAGCATGGTCTCTCTTCAGCAGACTGCGCAGCAAGTTAATGCACACCTGAAGCCGGATTCTCCAGTGATCTACAACCTGAATAAAAGTCTCGAAAGTGTCAATCGTGCTGCCCGCGCTGTTGAGCAGCTGGTCGAAACCCTGGAGCAGCAGCCCGAAGCAGTGATTACCGGTAAAAGGAATGTTCAACGATGAGACGATCGAAGCTCTGTCTATTAAAAAGCTGTCTATTAAAAAGCTGTCTGCTCGGTATGGCTGTGGTCAGTACGCTGTTTCTCACAGCCTGTTCGACACCTTCCTACGACTATTATCAGTTGCAGGTGACATCAGACACAGGACAACACGCTGATCGTTCCCTGGGTATCGTAGAGGTTGAACTGCCGGTTTGGATGACATCGGATCTATTGGCCTGGAGTGATGGCGGCTACCGGATACACCGGTTGGAGTTTGATCGTTGGGGCGGTGATCCTGAAGCTATGGTCACCCAGACTATAAGCCAGAACCTGGGCCGGTTGATCGGCGGTAAAGAGGTTACCACTGGCCCCTGGTTTGGGAATAGTCGCCCGGAGTACGTGGTATCTGTCAAGATCAACAATGTGATCTGGGATCGTAACAGTGTTGCCCTGAACGCCTCCTGGCGGATTGAGAACAGAGCCAGACAGGTGGTCGCCGTTAACACCGAGTATACCGATAAAGTCAGTGTTGAACTTTCGGAGCCAACAGAGAGTAAAAACGCTGAGACTTTGGTACAGGGTTTCAGCCAATTGCTGGCCAAATTAAGTGAGAACATGGTAGAGCGGCTCAGCGATCTTTAGCCCCGGGCAGGCTTTAACCCCAGGCAGGCTTTAACAAAAGACGGATGGGCTGCCAGCGGCAGTCCTGCCCGGCTGCCCGGTAAGTAGTGAATGGAGGTGGAGCCGACAGAGCGTAGCCGAAGACCAGATAACACCGCTCTCTGATACCACTCTTTGATACCACGGGGTATTACCACAAAGTCACTGCATAAAGAAAATCATAAGAATCAGCGCAGGACAGACCAGTCGGATATACCAGGGCCAAATAGCCCAGAACAGAGAGTTTTCCGCCTCTGGCCAGCCCTGTCGCAGTTCATTCAGTTTCCTGTTGCGTCCCATCAACCACCCTGCAAACAGGCAGAATAACAGGCCGTCCAGTGGTTGGGCGTAGTGTGTGGTCAGGATAATCACACCGTTAAACAGTGGATCGAACCAAACGGTTATCAGCGCCACAACTAGACATACGCCAGCGCAGATCAGCAGACCCGCCTTCTTTCGGGGCATGCCCGCTCTTTCGGTTAGGCAAGAGACCGGCACTTCCAGCATGGAGATGGATGAGGTCAGAGCCGCAATGGTCATCAGACTGAAGAAGGCCAGCGCGACAGGAATACCCAATGTTCCCAAGCCATTAAACAACGCAGGAAGCACCTGAAAGACCAGAGTGTCGCTGTTGATTAACTGACCTTCCGGCGTATAAATAGTAATGCCGAGATCCACGGCAACAAACAGCGCCGGAATAATCAAAAGACCTGCCAGAAAGGCAATGCCCGTATCGACCAGACAGACTTGAAAAGCCACCACCGGCAGATTGCAACTTTTGTTCAGGTAGGAGCCGTAGACCATCATCGCCCCCACCCCGAGCGACATAGAGAAAAACGCCTGCCCCAAAGCATTGAGAGCCAGTGTGGTATTGATGAGGGAGAAGTCGGGAACAAGGTAGTGACGAAGCCCGGTCAGCGCCCCTTTCTGAGTCATGACCATGGCTATCAGAACCAGCAATAGCAGCAATAACAAAGGCATCAACCGCGCCGACCAGCGTTCAATACCATTTTTTATACCACCATTCACCACCGACAGTGTCATCACGACGAACAGTGCCGCGAGTATCAGGTTGCGAGCAGGCGAGAATGTTTCGAGCCATTGAGCGGCATCATTCAAGCCGGCCAGAGAGAACAGTGGCGCCAAAGCAAATCCGGCTATCCAGCCGCCAACAATGCTGTAAAAACTGAAGATCAGACAGATCATCAGCACGGCAATAAACCCGCTCAACCGGGTTACAGGTTGCCAGAGTCTGTTGGTTGGCAGCTTCTCCAGTGCCGAGACCGGATTACTCTGCCCGTACCGCCCAATCATCAGCTCCGCAACCAGTGCCGGGTAGGCCAGCATCAGGGTCAGAATAAAGTAGACCAGCACAAACGCCGCACCGCCATTTTCGGCAACTTGTGTTGGATAGCTCCAGATATTACCAAGCCCTACAGCCGATCCGGCCGCCGCCAGAACGAAGCCAAGGCGGGAGCTGAAACCGGTGCGAGCCTCTCCTGTCACATCAACAGGAGAGGGTGTTGTGATTGTCGGGTCGGACATGAAAAAGGATCCTTGTTATACCTTTTTAAGGCACTCTTCACCGTGGACAGTCGAAGAACAATACTTGATTTCGGCAAGCATCCTGGTACGCAATTTGTTGATGACGATTCCAAGAGCTTCTTGTTCTGACTGTTGCGTCTCAGGAGCAAGCGTTGTTTGATGGACCGCCGCCAAGACGATGACTGCACTGCCAGCAATGAAAAAGGAGACGAACCTATTCCTTTTCATGAAAGATGCAATATGGCTGACCGGGTCTATGACCCTTTGAGCAAGCTTTCGCAGCGTGCACTTTCCCAGCACCCCTTCGTTTTTTTGTCCAGAACAGAGTAGCTGGTTATCGCTAGGTTGGTTCTTCAAATACGTGGAAAAATTCTGATCTTGCTTAAAGACAGAGAATATAATCTGTATGTAATTGGAAGCAATTTGAAACATGGTGTGACCTCCTTGTTGGGGCTGAATTGAAATGTCTATCGATAATGCAGGGAAAAGAAGACCATTTGAAATGACAACCCTGTCAGTATGTCTAACAATTTGTTTTGACTCTTTATTTTTCTGATTCAAGAAAGGGGCGTGAGCCGATCTTCAAACGGTTCACACCGAATAGGGATGCCAGGGATTGGAATCTGATTATTGCCCGTATTACGGTCGATTTCCTTGCTGAAATTCACTACAGCACCGACAAGGATGTGGAGAGTCGCACCGGTCTGCTGAAGATTGGCAACTCATCCATGACTATTCGCCAGCAGGGCCGGCAGAGTGAGTCGTTATGTCAGATAGCGAACGATTTTCTCCCCACGGCTTATAAAATAAAACGCTGCGAAAAAGTAAAAGGCCAACTTCAGTAGTTTACTGAAAATGGTCAATGCCTCAGTCGAAAGCATTATTCTGATGATCTCCGGCATGACCAGCGCCAGAGCGGGGATCATCTCAAGCCCAAGGGTGAGCATCCATAGACCTGCCATCCAAATCAAAGACCATATAGTTTCTCTACGTTTCATAATGCCTCCCTGAATTCTTATGTATACAGTTATTGACAGGCATTATCGGGCAGAGTTCACCAATAAACAGAGGCTTTAGACGAAGGTAGGAGGTAGCAGTGAAGCGGACGTTGGCATGCCAGCCATACGCATGGTCAGCTCCAACAGCTCATCGCCAGCGCTGAGTTGAGGTTCTGCACCCTTGAGAATCCGGTCTATCAGCGCGGCTCTGGCGATCATCTCCCGAATGCCACGCTCACCGTGTCGGCGAACAAAGCCCTGATAGCTGCCCTTTTTCTTTTTCAACAGGAAGGGGACTTGCCGGTGGGCTCCGGCGACCTGATCAATAACGGTATCGATGCTGCTGCCCTGGCGCAGACCGCTGGCCATGTGATTGGCCAGACGCAGCTCCCTTGCCAGAGCCCAGAGCAGGATGGTGGGTTCCGTCCCCTCAGTAGCCAGACCGTTGTAGATACGCAGACTGTGACGCACATCGCCGGCCAGAACAGCATCCGCCAAACCGAACACATCGTAGCGGGCGTTGTCGGCCACCACATTGCGTACGGTGTCCAGAGTGATGATGTCACCGGTCGTTAGCTTGAGCTGTTCCACGGCCTGTGCCGCCGCCAGCAGGTTGCCTTCCAGAAGATCGGCCAGCAGTGTGATGGCATCGGCCTCCGCATTTAACCCATTGCGCCTTAAGCGCTGGCTGATCCAGCCCGGCATCTGGTGCGGTTCGATGGGCCATACCTGCGCATAAACGCCTCGCTTCTCAAGACGGGAGAACCACTTGATGCTCTCCTGTTTTTTGGTGATGCGGGAGGTAATCAGCAACAGAATGGTATCTTGCGGCAGGTGATCGGCATAGGCCAGCAGCACCTTTTTACCTTCGCCAATTTTATCGAAGGGTACTCGAATCTCTATGATCTGGCGGCTGGCAAACAGTGAGAGACTGTTGGCTGCGGCCAGAATGTCCTGCCAGGGATAGTTGGCGGAATCTATATGATGAACCGTGCGATCGGTAAAGCCCTGTTCACGGGCCGCCGCACGAATGCTGTCGCAGGCCTCTTCAATCTGAAGCGGTTCGTCACCGGCAACAATATAAACGGGGGCCAGCTCCTTGCGGAGCTGGTTCGACAGATCGTTCAGGTGACGTAACTTCATACCGTTGTCAGATGCTTTACTGTTTGTTATGAGTTCATTGGGCGCTGGTGGCTGAGGCAGCCTGCCCAGCAGAACGGCGCTTTTGAGTCTCTTCTGCCATGGTTTGCAGAGTCGTGTCGCTCAGGGCTGCGATGCGGCGGGTCAGAGCCATGGAGAGGTTCTGGTGCAGTTCATTGCGCGCCATTAGTCCTGCATTTTGAGAGGCATTGTACTCATCAGCCTGACGCTGGTAAGTGCCATACTGGACGAGCTCTTCGGCAGGAATCAGCACCAATCCGGCCTCATCCACAAGCTGCCATGTGAGCGTGGCGGTGATTTCGTAATCGGTCACGATGGTGCCACCGGAGCTACTTACGGCCTTCTCTTCATGGTTCAGGGAGAGCACTTCGACCTTATAAGGGGCCGCTCCGGATATATCAATACCGGTCAGCTCAAGCCTGTGAGTCAGCATGCGCTGAAAGGCTCGCTCGTTACCCTCAACCGAAAGGTGTTTCAGATCAGAGGCGATATTCGCCGTCCCGCGCAGCTGAAAGCCGCAGGCACTGATCATCAGGGCAAGCACGGTTACAAGAACCGGCGATAAAATCCTTTGCATTCGCTTCATTTGAGGGGTTCGCTTTTAACTGATCACTCCTGAGAGTGAGGAATTATAACTCTGCCTATGAAGGAAAACGATGTATTTGATGCATCTGTCCCCATGGCAGCGTGTACAGACGCATAAAAAGTGCGCGGGCGCTGTGGTGATGGTCAGAAATTTACGACGAAAAGGGAGCTTTTATTGACATTGTTCGGGGTGGGTAGTCTTTCCCGTTTATGGCTATTTGGTGAGGATTCATGGGAGGGAGAAACAAAGCTGCGGCGGTTCAAGGAACAACCGCAGAAAAAATTTGGTGTGCAGATAAATGCTTAGAAGCGGTTGCCGCGGCTACCACGGTCATTACGGCCGCCTGCTGGATGAGCAGGACGTTCGCTAGCGATGCTTACGCGGATGTCGCGGCCACCAACATTGGTTCCGTCCAGTTTAAGAGCGTCTTGAGCGGAGGAATCGTCAATGTAGGTGACGAAAGCAAAACCACGAGAACGGCCAGTCTCACGATCCAGAATGATCTTCACTTCTTCCAGTTCGCCGAACTGAACGAACGCATCGTTCAATTCGTTTTCAGTGGCGCGAAAGGACAGGTTTCCAATGAACAGCTTATTTTGAGACATTATTATTGCTCCGATGGTAGCCAATATATTTGATACTGGACTTTCGTTCAGATCACACCATCAGATTTCAAGTCTGCGTGGCATAACGATCAAACAGGTCCTCACGCAGGAACTAAAACAGAAATAATTAGCGAATGCAAAGTTATTTAATGGCCTGTCAGCTCTCTTTTTCAACTTTTTTTCAACTTTGGTGATTTGCATCAATTTGCTACCAAAGGCTCTCGAAAAGCGCAGATTTTGCACGTAGGCAGAGGTGGGTGAATTCAGGCATGTTGCCCTCATTTTTCGACAATAAAAATGCAGAAACTTGACGATAGTGTAAGGAAAAACTGACGATAGACAAACACAGACTATTAACCTGTTGCTCTAGCGAGAATAGTGATGACAAAGCCACATACAGATTTTGAGTTATCGCTGGATGTTCCACCGCCATTAGAGAGTATTACCATTGCGACACCGGTTGGCCGATTGGAACAGATTATTGCCGATGCCATGGCATCCGGTGAAGAGATGACGAAATATCTGGCGAGAAAGTTGCGGGAAGGGGAGGTGAGCAAAACCGAGGTTGTGGAAACACTGTTGTATGCTGTTTCGCTTGATACTACATCGGGTAGTTCAGCCTATCACTGAAATCTGGCACTGAGCTGTATTTCAATCCCCGTCAGCGCTGACGGGGATTACAATCCTCCACCTCACATCCTTCTTTCACGGTTTGCCAGTGCGATCTGAATCAGCGCAACAAATACGCCTAACATTCCCCCCAGTACCACACCGAGAGCCGCGATCAGGGGCTTTTTCGGCTTGATAGGGGTTGCCGGAACAAAAGCAGGTTCATCGATAGTGACAGGCTGAAGCTGGCTTAGATTAATGGTGAGATTGTCCAGCTGCTGAAGCTGCAAATAGAGGGGAAGCACACCGGCCAGGAGCGGTTTGCCAGCGTCGTTTGTTTTAGGGGTAGAGATTAAACGGTAGTTGTCGTGTTTGTCCGTCTGTTGTTCAAGTTGTTTGGTCAGTACATCAGTACCCAGCATAAACAGCGAGGGGGTATTGATGGTGGTGAATCTATTGCCACTAAGGCTGGTAAGATTGCCAGCCTTTGCTGTTTCCAGAGCATTGGTGAGTTCAAGGGTTTTCAGTGCCAAGTTATCAGAAAATTGTCGTTCAATACCGGTGATCTGGCGCAGCAATCGGTTTTTTTTGTATGTGAGAACAGCTTCCAGCTCTGCAGTCAGTGCCGCAATCGTTTTAGCTCTTGCTGATGGCAGCAGGTAGTCATTAAGTAACCGGGCAGAAAACGGCTGATCCTGTGAGTCAAAACTGACGTTGATAAATGTCCTCGCATCTTTTTCCAGGTTAGACACTGTGATGGAGAGTGCTTGTTTGAAGTCTTCAAAATCGGTGGCAAGAACCCGGTTGCTCTCTCCAATAGCTAACCCGCTCTCCTGAAAAACCGTCCGCCAAGTGGCTTGGGAATTGAGGTGTCGACCGTAAAGGACAAGTGCTTCATCGGGAGAGGCTGTATCGATACCGACCTGCTGCTGAAGATCATGCAAATCAGCTAACTGTGCTGGATGCGCCGCATCAACGCGGGTCTCTGCCTGCCATGTAGAAGGTAGAAGCAGTGCAACTGCAATGGCGACTAAT
The DNA here is from genome assembly GCA_947040555.1 of uncultured Oceanospirillales bacterium. Taxonomy (GTDB): domain Bacteria; phylum Pseudomonadota; class Gammaproteobacteria; order Pseudomonadales; family Endozoicomonadaceae; genus Sansalvadorimonas. The sequence goes on from CAMRBW010000009.1 coordinate 48,890, forward strand.
GAGACTGTGGCGGTAATAACGACAATGGTTAGCCTGCGTTTCCAGAGTTTTTCGACAAGCTCAAAGAGATCGATCTCGTCATCCTGCGCATTGATAACGGTGTGGGAATACTGGTTAATAGAGTGTTGTGTGTCCATGGCATTACCACGCATTTTGTATTTATTTTTATGGATCAAGTCTTAACTTTTAATTCTTGATAGTAACGGTATTGCGAGTAACAGGTAAGATCAGACCGGCCTAAAAAAAAGAAGACCCTTTACGCCATGCACAAAGGGTCTTCAATAAAACTGCTATAGGCGTATGTTTTTAGTTGTCTGATGCTACTGTCATTTTCTCTTTTCGGTTGGCAACAGCAATCTGGATAAGCGCAATAAACACGCCCAGCATGCCGCCCAGAATCACACCAAGAGCTACGATCAGAGATTTTTTGGGTTTGATCGGCGTTGCCGGAACCTGAGCAGGTTCATCAATGGTAACAGGCTGGAGCTGGCTCAGATCAATCTCAAGATTTTCCAAACGCTGAAGCTTCAGGTAGAGGGGGATAACGTTGGCCAGCATGGGTTTGCCAGTGTCGTTTTTACCCTGCACAGAGATAAGACGATATTTATCCATTTCATCTTTCTGCTGTTCCAGCTGTTTGGTGAGAATATCGGTGCCCAGCATAAACAGCGTGGGTGCATTGATGGTGGTGAAACGATCAGAGATAAAGCTATTCAGTCCACCGGCCCTGGCAATGTCCAGAGCATCGGTCAGTTCCAGAGTTTTGAAGGAAGCACTCTCGATAAACTGCTGTTCAATCTGAGTGATCTGCCGCAGCAGTTTGGCTTTCCCCTGGGTCAGTGCTGTGCTCAGTTCGGTAGTCAGTACCGCAATGGTTTTTGCCCGGGCGGAAGGCAACAGGTAGTCATTAATCAATTGGGCAGAGAACGGTTGGCTCTGGGCGTCAAAACCGATAGTGATAAATTGACCTATATTCTTCTTCGGGTTCGAGTGGTTAATGGCAAGATTTTTGTTGAAGGCCTCAAAACCATCGGCAAGCACCCGATCATTATCGCCTTTCCCTGCTTTCTCCAGCGCCTGTGCCGCCAGCCCGCTCTCCTGGAACACTGAGCGTGAAGTAGCTTGAGAATTAAGGTATCTGCTGTATAACGTAAACGCCCCATTTGCCGAGGTTGCCCCGATACCGATCTGTTGTTGCAGATCATTTAAATGGGCCAGATTCGCTGGGGAGGTGACGTAGGCGCGGGTCTCCGTCTGCCATGTGGGTGGCAGAAGCAGGGCAACGGCAGCTGCACCCACAGAGATTACGGCAGTGATGGTGGCGATCGTCAGCTTGCGGGCCCAGAGTTTTCCGACCAGTTCAAATAGATCGATCTCGTCGTCTTGTATGTACTGTGGATAAGGGGCAGGAGCGTACTGTACAGGCGCATGCTGCTGAGGGTTAGGAGCTTGTTGAGTATCCAAAGTCAGGTCACTTCGTATGGGGATGCAATAAAGGTTAAAAACGAAATCCGTTATCATAAAGGCTTTCTGGTGTAAGTGGTTGTGCTTTTATGTGTTTTTCTCGCAGTTTTTCTCGCAGTTTTTCTCGCAGTTTTTCTTGTAATCGTTCACTGTGACCATTGTCGTTTTTTAAGATGTTGCCCTGTCGGCACATCCGTTAATGCCGTTTTATCGAAAAATGGAGTTGAAATCCCCTCAGCAAGTTTTGCAGCGCTGCGCCGTTTTTCGTCCGGAGATATGTGCTTGGTTTTGACGGGTGACAGGGGGGGGCTGTGCCAATTTTGTAGGTAGTGATCCCACTGGATAAGTTGTAACATAGCTTACCGTGAAAATTTATGACAAACATACAAAACAATTTGAGAACTGCTTTCCAGCGAGGGTGTGAGTTGGGGGGCGGTAGCGTGGGAAACAAATGAAGATACTTGTTACAGGCGGCGCAGGCTTTATCGGTAGGGAAAACGCATGAAACCCCTTGCTATCATTGACCTAAAAACAGATTAACCTT
>CAMRBW010000010.1 GCA_947040555.1 uncultured Oceanospirillales bacterium
TTAATGACGAAAGTGACGCATACCGGTAAAGACCATGGCCATGCCCGCTTCGTTGGCGGCGTCGATAACTTCCTGATCCCGCATGGAGCCACCTGGCTGAATCACCGCGGTAATACCGACAGCCGCAGCGGCATCAATACCATCACGGAAGGGCAGGAAGGCATCGGATGCCATCACGGAACCGCGCACTTCCAGACCTTCATCTGCCGCCTTGATACCGGCAATACGGGCGCTGTAGACCCGGCTCATCTGGCCGGCGCCGATACCTATGGTCTGATTGTTTTTTGAATAAACAATGGCATTGGATTTTACAAACTTCGCCACCTTCCAGGCAAACTGCAGATCGCGCAGCTCTGCATCGGTTGGCAGTCGCTCGCTCACAACCTTCAGCTCTTCCTGAGTCACCCGACCAATATCGGCATCCTGAACCAGCAGGCCGCCGTTGACCCGTTTGAAATCGAGGAATGGCGTTGTGCTCGTTGAAGAGGGAAGTGCGCCACAGGTCAAAACCCGGACATTGGGTTTGCTGGCCAGAATTTCACGACATCCGTCTTCTATAGCGGGTGCGATAATGACCTCGACAAACTGGCGATCAATAATCGTGCGAGCGGTCTGTGCATCCAGCGCCCGGTTGAAGGCGATGATGCCACCGAAGGCCGATGTTGGATCGGTTTCGTAGGCAAGGTTGTAGGCTTCCAGAATATCGGTGCCGATGGCCACACCACAGGGGTTGGCGTGTTTCACGATGACACAGGCTGGCTGCTCAAAGCTTTTTACGCATTCCAGGGCGGCATCGGTATCGGCGATGTTGTTATAGGAGAGCGCTTTGCCTTGCAGGACTTCTGCGGTTGCGATGCTGGCACTCGCCGGATTTTTTTCAACATAGAAGGCCGCTGACTGGTGTGGATTCTCACCGTAACGCATATCGGACGCCTTGATAAACTGGGCGTTAAACGTGCGTGGGAGCTGGCTCTTCTCTTGAGTGTTATCAGGGTTGATAAGGCCCAGATAGTTGGCAATGGCACCGTCGTATGCTGCGGTGTGCTCAAAGGCTTCTACCGCAAGCTGGAAGCGTTTGCTGTCGGTCAGACCGCCATCCTGTTCGAGAGATGTTGCGATGCTGTCATAGTGCTCTTTATTAACAACAATGGCCGTGTATTTATGGTTCTTGGCCGTAGCGCGCACCATGGTAGGGCCGCCGATATCGATATTTTCGATAGCATCGGTCAGGGTGCATGAGGGGTTAGCGACGGTCTGTTCAAAGGGGTAGAGATTCACGACGACCATATCAATGGTATTGATGCCGTGGGTTGCCAGAACTTCGTCGTCTTGTCCGCGTCGGGCAAGAATGCCCCCATGGATTTTTGGATGAAGGGTCTTCAGCCGACCATCCATCATTTCTGGAAAACCGGTGTAGTCAGAGACTTCTGTGACCGGAATGCCGTGTTCTTGCAACAGATGGAAAGTGCCGCCGGTAGAGAGGAGCTCGATCTCCAATGCCGCTAAACGGTGAGCAAATTCAACCACGCCCTGTTTGTCAGATACACTGATCAGTGCCCTGCGCACAGAGCGGATAGCGCTATTATCAGCCATTACAACAGTGTCAGCCATTACAGTCTCACTTCTGGATCGTATGAGGTCTTTCTTTTATAAAAAAAAACAGGCGAAAATTGCCTGTTTTTGAAATTCGCAGTTATAGCAGACCGTACTGTTTCAGCTTCTTACGCAACGTGCCCCGGTTCAGCCCCAACATAATAGAGGCTCGGGTCTGGTTGCCTTTTACGTGGTTCATCACGCTCTCCAGAAGGGGCGCTTCAACCTCGGAGAGCACCATATTGTAGATGTTAGTGACATCCTGCCCGTCGAGATGGGTGAAGTAGTTGTTCATCGCCTTCTCGACACTGTCCCGCAGGGTCTGGGTTTCCTGCGGATCAGAACTGCTCAGGTGGCCGTTAAGAGCAGATTTGTGGATTGCGATATCATTGACCGTCATGCCGCACACTCCTTTCCTTCGATCAAATGTGCAAAATACTCTTTAATTCCGGCCAGCTGAGCCGTAGGTGTTTCTAATTGGTTAAACATAGTGCGAAAGGCAGCAGCCCCTTCGGTTGCCTGAAGATACCAGCCTACATGTTTGCGGGCGATACGCGGCCCCATGACATCACCATAAAAACTGTGTAATTCATGGAGGTGTCCCAGAAGAATATCCTGAACGCTCTGTGTTGATGGTGATTTAAAGTGTTCACCATGCTCCAGGTAGTGGGCTATCTCCTGAAAAATCCATGGCCGCCCCTGAGCCGCCCGTCCGATCATTACCGCTTGCGCTCCGGTATAATCCAGCACCTGCCGGGCTTTTTCGGGAGAGGTAATATCGCCGTTGGCAATAACGGGGATGGCGATGGTTGAACAGATTTCAGCCAGGGTATCGTACTCGGCTTCTCCCCTGTACATACAGCTGCGGGTACGACCATGAACCGCCAACGCCTGTATACCGCAATCCTCTGCGATTCTGGCAATAGTGACGCCATTGCGCTGATCAGGGCTCCAGCCGGTACGGATTTTGAGGGTGACGGGAATATCCACGGCGCTGACGACAGCGATGAGAATAGCCTTTACCAGCGCCTCGTCCTTCATCAGGGCTGAGCCGGCAGCTTTATTGCACACTTTTTTGGCGGGGCAACCCATATTGATATCGATGATCTGGGCGCCCATCTCCGCATTGCGCCGGGCCGCTTCTGCCATCATCTCCGGGTCGCCACCGGCAATCTGAACCGAACGGGGTTCAGGCTCACCCGAGTGATCCAGGCGCAGACGGGATTTGCGGGTATTCCACAGGCGGACATCACTGGTCACCATTTCGGACACAACCATACCGGCACCCATCTGCAGACACAGTCTGCGGAACGGGCGATCCGTAACACCCGCCATGGGTGCGAGAATTACGGGAGATTTTATCTGGTAGGGTCCGATTTTCAGCAACTTGCGTTCACTCAAAAGGCACAGGGCTCAAATACTTTAGAAATGCTGGTTAAAATTTAACCATTAGAGGCGAGTATCATAACCCTTTCACAAGCATGGATAAAGCCGGATACCTTCCCCCTCTATTCACAGAGAGTACTCAGAGTGGGAAGCGGTAGATTTTATGGGCTATATGTTGAAGGAATCCCCGCAAATAACAAGAAACCGTGATGCCTTTGTGATCCGTTTTTGATCTGTGTCAGAAAAAACAGGCAGATCTAGTCGGGAAAGTCGAAGGATATGTTCTGGATATCCGCTCCCGGACTAAGAATTTTTAGAGACAGATGTATGGGATTAAAAGGGGGCATATCGGTATCACCCGCAGCTTCACCGGAGAGATACTGTTCGGGTAGCAGTCGGCGTGTGCCCAGCACACTTTGGTCTTTGCCGGTAATGATCATCAGCAGTTCCGGGTAGGGTTGGGTGAAGTCAGCTTCGTTGCTGAGGATGGCATCCACAACCAGACCGTTTTGATACGCCTGATCCTGTCGCACAACAATATGTTTGACCTTGATGCGGGACAGATCTTTTATCAGCGGCAGCTCACAGCCAAAGAGTGTGCACATGCCGGCCGCCACCGGCCGCAGACCGGGATTGAGAGCGATGCTGGTGAAGTTGTAAGCGATAACCTGAATCACAAGCGCGATCACCAGGGCCAGAGCTGCCGCCAGTTGCACCTGTTCGTTCTTATAAAACGGTTTCTCGCGCAGCAGGAGAAGCCGCTTTTTGAGGGTTAGTTTTTTTTCCGCTCTGCCCTCAATCGACAGTGGGTGATCGATATCCAGAGAATCATCAGCGATGTCGGGGCGACGGATTCTTTTGGGAGTCGCTGTCGCCTTTGTTGACGCTGTCGCTTTTGCGGATGGGCGCAGATCCGCCGGCAGCCTGCCTCTAACGATATACTGATTTGCCTGAAACACGTGCATACAGGAACCACAACGGACAGCGCCCCCGGCCGCCTGCAAGTGGTTGCGGGTAATCCGGAAAGCGGTCTTGCACTCCGGACATCGGGTAATCCAGAAGTTGGCGGTACCCTGATTTTGTTCGCTGGTTTGCATATTCCTTTTTCGCTTTGGCAGCCGGCAGAGTTTATTCTGCCAGCTTTATTAGACAAACTCTAATTGTCGTCAAGTACGGAGGTTGTTTTCGCGACGGACCCCACTTAGACGAACCCAGCCGTCCTGTTCCGTGACCGGTTCCATATCGAACCAGGGGGCATAGGCCGTCAGGACATCCTCAGCCTGCTCGGACAAAATGCCAGAGAGCGCCAGCAGACCCCCCTGACGAGTATGGCTGGCCAGGGTTTCTGCCAGGCTGACCAGTGGCCCGGCAAGAATATTGGCCACCATAATATCGGCGACAGTATCCGGCGTGTTCCTTGGGTAGCAGACGTGCAGACGTCCCTCTTCGATGGTGTTCCGTTCGGCATTGTTACGGGAGGCTTCAAGGGCTTGAGGATCGGTATCAACGCCCAGCGCGTGTTCAGCACCCAGTAAGAGTGCGGCAATGGCCAGTATGCCGGAGCCACAGCCGTAATCGATCACCTGTTTACTGGCAAGGTCCTGAGCATCCAGCCACTTCAGGCAGAGCGCCGTCGTAGGATGAGTGCCGGTGCCAAAGGCCAGACCAGGGTCCAGCATCAGGTTAACGGCATTGGCATCAGGAACCTCTTTCCAGCTAGGGCAGACCCACAGGCGCGTACCAAACTGCATCGGGTGAAAATGGGTCATCCATTCCCGTTCCCAGTCTTTATCTTCAACGATTTCGATCCGGTGCGCCTGATAGCTGCCTGGGATGACGTCGTTGAGATGGGCGATCACGGCCTCACCATCGGTATCCGCAGCAAACAGACCGAGAATGCGCAGGTTGTTCCACAGCGGCGTGGTGCCGAGATCTGGCTCATAAAGTGGCTGATCGCAGCCATCAAGGAAGGTGACGGCCAGAGCGCCGCAATCCAGCAGCAGATCTTCAACCGCATTTGACTGCTCTGGGGTGGTATCAAGTTTCAGTTGAATCCAGGACATTGTTTCTCACAGCTGTCTATTTAAAAAGTGTTGAAAAGGAGAGGTTTTAATAGTGCGCGCAGGTTAGAGAGGAGGGGCTGTGGTGTCAAATGAAAGGATGTGTCAAATGAAAGGGAGTGTCGAACGGCTGTTTGAACAAAATCCATGCCGGGGCGACCGTTATTCCGGTTTGCAGCAATCATGGTCTCAAGTCAGGCTACGAAATATCAACTACGCTTACCTCGGAATTCTTGTAAGGGAGGATGTGGTGGGTATTCAGTGGTCGATGGAACTTTGGATCCCCAGTTTGGACAGGTCTTGCAGGAGGGGCGTGTGGTCGTTTCTGGCGTTGCTTCTGTCTCTTCTACTGATTACCTGCACAGTTTTAGCCTTTGATGGTGATGAGGACATACATATCATTTTTTGCACGGGGCATGTGCAAAACTCACCGGATGGGCGGAAAACCGTTCTTGGTGCTGTGCGAACCCATCCTCCTGCTGGCAAGGGTAAACGTGTCGCCCTTTCCCATCAGCTTGTCCAGCTGCATTTAAACAAACTCTCGAAAGGTACCATTAATTCATTTAGGACCGCATTGCAGAATGTTAAAGTGCCGAGCTTGAGTGATAATCCACTTTTTAAAACTAAAGTGGGTATAGATAGTCAGGAAAGTGGTATCGTGAAAAGTGTGCAGACACTCTCTGTCCAGACTCACAACCATTACATCAACAATCCGGAAAACGGAACAACGAAACTCATTCGAGTTCATACCTCTCATATTGATTTGGGTGACGACTGGCCTGTCAGTAAGATGCCAGATGTTTATCTGGAAGGGGACACACTCAATGGCCGGGAGGAAAAGGGGCCGGCTGGAACTGTGCGGATATTGAGACAAGGTAATGATATCTATCCATTGGTAGAGGTGATGCCTACAGGTGGCGGCACGACGACACTGGTTGTAGGAAAATACACGTTGGACACCGATTGCACATTAAGTACCGGCATGGATGCTCAGCAGAAGGTGGTTATAAATTTAACTCAGCTGTATTGCCTCGTGATTGGGGATTGGTTCACTCAAATAGTGAAAACTCGCCCTAAAAACAATCAAGATAAAGTGGGGCAAGATGTACTTTATCAGTACCCGACCGCCTCCTTCTATCCTGGGGTGTCCGCTGCCGCAGGGCGCGGTGCTAGACAATATCCGATTACAATCTTCCAAGTACTTACGGGTAATGATCGCCCAATAGCAGCTGCTCCCCTACTACCATCCTCAGAAACCATTTTGCCAAATGTGCAACAGGAGGATTCGGGTTTTATATCTGTCGTTCAAGACATGTTGCAAAATGCTTCTCTTATGCCGCACCCCGATCTCCATCAAAATGATACGCCAGAGGATACGAGTAACTTGTTTCAGGGCACTGTTCCCAAGATTTGCGTAGGAGAAAGCTATAAGTTTCGCCGTCAGCAAGAATCAAAAAAAGAAGGAGCCATATTTGTGCAAAGGAAGACTGATGTAAGTTCCCATTCATACGCTGGACAGGCGGTTGATACGTTCCTCTATAATACTTCATCCGGCAAACAGCAATGAGCGGGAAATAGCTACCCACCCCAAATAATAGAAGCGGGGGGGGGGCTGCATTTTCATGGTAAAAGACTGTCTGGATATTATTCCGGGCAGTCTTTCCTGCGCCATTTCGTTACGCCATATGCCGGTGCGGTCAGTAGTCCTGTTCCAGCTTTTTGGTGAGGTAGTGAATATTGACCCCGCCCTTCATAAACTTGGCATCCCGCACCAGCTCTTTGTGCAGCGGAATATTGGTGCGAATACCTTCGATAATCAGCTCGTCCAGGGCATTTCTCATTCTGGTCATGGCGACGTCCCGGGTTGGGCCCCAGGTAATCAGCTTGCCAATCATGGAGTCGTAGTACGGTGGCACCGAATAGCCCTGATAAATGTGCGAATCGACCCGCACACCGTTTCCGCCGGGCATATGCAGCTGAGTGATTTTGCCTGGCGAGGGCATAAAGGTTTTGGCATCTTCCGCATTGATGCGGCACTCGATGGCGTGACCACTGAAAGTAATATCTTCCTGTTTGACGGAGAGTGGCTCACCGTTGGCGATACGCAGCTGTTCCTTGATGATGTCGAAGCCGGAAATCTCTTCAGAGACCGGGTGCTCCACCTGAATCCGCGTGTTCATCTCGATGAAATAGAATTCGCCGTCCTGATAGAGAAACTCAAATGTACCCGCGCCCTTGTAGCCAAGGTCGACACAGGCATCAGTACAGGCTTTAAAGACACGCTGGCGCACCTCTTCAGGAATGCCGGGGGCGGGCGCTTCTTCAATCACTTTCTGGTGGCGACGCTGCAGGGAACAGTCACGATCGCCCAGGTGAATGGCGTTGCCCTGACCGTCTGACAGCACCTGAACCTCAACGTGGCGAGGAGTCTCCAGAAACTTTTCCAGATAAACGACATCATTATTAAACGCCGCACCGGCTTCGGCTCGGGTTACGCCGATAGCGTTGAGCAGACCCTGTTCACGGTGAACAACGCGCATACCGCGACCGCCGCCGCCGCCCGATGCCTTGATAATGACCGGATAACCGATCCTGCGGGCGATCTCGAGAGTGTGTTTATGGTCATCGGTCAGTGGGCCGTCGGAGCCCGGTACCGTTGGCACGCCGGCCTGCTTCATGGCCCTGATAGCGGAGACTTTGTCCCCCATCAGACGGATCACTTCCGGAGACGGGCCTATAAAGCTAAAGCCGCTGCGTTCCACCTGCTCAGCAAAGTCGGCATTCTCGGCCAGAAAACCGTAACCAGGATGGATGGCAACGGAGTCTGTCACTTCTGCCGCACTGATGATGGCAGGAATGTTCAGATAACTTTCTAAAACGTTGTTGGGACCGATGCAGACGGTTTCATCCGCCAGCCGCACATGCATCAGATCCGCATCAGCCTTGGAATGAACGGCGACCGTCTTGATGCCGAGTTCCTTACAGGCGCGCAGGATACGCAGGGCAATCTCGCCCCGGTTGGCGATGAGTACTTTTTCCAACATGGTGACTACCTGCCCTTAGACAATGGTGAACAAGGGTTGATCATATTCAACCGGTGCACCGTTTTCGACGAGCATGGCGCCAATCTTGCCGGATTTGTCGGCCTTGATCTGGTTCATCATCTTCATCGCTTCTACGATGCAGAGTACCTCGCCCTCCCTTACGATCTGACCCACTTCTACAAACGAGGGTGAGCTTGGGGATGGCGAGCGATAGAAGGTGCCGACCATGGGGGAGCGCACAGGGTGACCGATCATGGCCGGAGGAGTGACAATCTCAGGCTCAGTGGGGACTGTTGGTTGGTCAGCAGGCTGGATCGGCGCGGCTACGATGGTCTGTGGTGCCAGAACCGCAGCGCGGCTGGAATGACGACTGATGCGAACAGATTCCTCACCCTCATGAATTTCCAGCTCATCGATGCCGGACTCTTCAAGCAGTTCGATCAGCTTCTTTACTTTACGGATGTCCATGGTGTATTCCGGTGTTAATGCTAAAAATAGTTAAAAACAAAACAGTTAATGAGATGGGGGCTGTTTAAAGTGGTTTACGGCAGCCTGCAACGCATATTGGTAGCCGGAGGCTCCTAAACCGCTAATCACCCCCAGAGCAATATCTGAAAACCAGGAGTGATGACGGAACGGCTCACGGCTGTGCACATTGGAGAGATGAACTTCTATAAACGGCAGTTTTACGCCGAGAATGGCATCTCGCAGGGCAACACTGGTGTGGGTGAACGCAGCCGGATTGATGATCAGGAAGCCGACATCCTGTTGCGCAGCCTCATGAATTCGATCGATCAGTATGTGTTCGGCATTGCTTTGAAAACAGAGCAGCTGATGGTCTGCTTTTTCAGCCTGTGCCATCAGCGTCTCATTAATTTGATCTAGTGTTACAGACCCGTAGACCTCGGGCTCTCTGGTGCCCAGAAGGTTCAGATTGGGACCATGCAATACAAGGATTGTGGCCATCGGAAAACCTCGCCAGTGCCTCGATGAATGGGCACGCATTCACCATTGTGCCCGATGCAATGTATTGAGTCTATCATCAACATGTTACAGCACGTTATTGGCGGATTTCGTTATTTTTCCCTGTGGTTTTGCTTCATTTCGATTGTTGATTAGTGGTTTTTTGTAGTAGGGAAAGCAGCGTTTCCATGCTGATTTCCCCGTTTTTATGGAGAGATTTCAGCTCCTGACCGGATTTTCCGTAAAAAAGATAGGCCGGAGGGCCAAAAAGGTTATATCGCGACAAGATAGCGCGTTGATCGACGGAGTTCGCTGTTATATCCAGTTTTATTCGCGCGAAAGGTGCAAGTGCTTGTTGAACGTCCGGTTGAGTGAGAATGTCCCGTTCAAACACTTTGCAGGAGATGCACCAGTCGGCGTAAATATCAATGAACGCGGGAACGCCCCGCTGCGCAGCCAGAACAAGGGCTTCGTCCAGCTCCTGACGGGAGCTGACCACATTGAATTCAGTCGCCATTAGCGAAGTCTGGCTGCACTGGCTGTTGTTATACTGGGCGGGTGTGCCGAGCGGCTGAAGAGGGTTGGTATGCCCCTGAATACCGCCGACAACGAGAGCCACACCGTAGATGAACAGCAGAATCCCGAGCACTTGACGGAAAGCCCCCCAGCTCACTTTTGCAGTGAACTCCAGCGCCCCCAGATAAACGGCACTGCCGATGGCCAATGCTCCCCAAAGCAGCAGGGTTACAGATTCAGGGATAAGGCGTTCGACCATCCAGATGGCGACACCCAGCATCAGCACACCAAAAACGGCTTTAACACTATCCATCCACTGGCCCGCTTTGGGAAGCAGGCTGGCACCACCGGCACCCACAATAAAGAGAGGTGTCCCCATCCCGAGCCCGAGGACGAACAGCGACAGACCGCCCATAGTCATATCCCCCGTGCTGCTGATATAGACAAGCGCACCAGCCAGCGGGGCGGAGACGCAGGGAGAGACCAGTAGCGTCGAGAACACACCGGCAAGCGCGGTGCCGACCAGGGTTCCCTGTCTGGTTTTACCGGATTTCTGGTCTGCCTGAGTGAGTCTGTCCCGCAGTCGTTCCGGCAGTTGCAGTTCAAACAGACCAAACATTGACAGAGCCAGTCCAACAAACAGAATGGCAAACGGAATCAGCAACCATGGCGACTGCAGCCGAGCCTGAAGGTTCAGGCTGGCGCCGAAATACCCCATCATCAAACCGGCAACGGCGTAGGTGAGCGCCATGGCCAGCACGTAGCTGGCGGTCAGCAGGATGTTGTGAGCCCGACTGCCCTGACTCTTGGCAACCATCACTGAGATGATGGGAATCATCGGTAGCACGCAGGGGGTAAAGGTCAGGGCGAGACCGGCCAGATAAAACAGCAGTAGCACCTGCCCCAGGCTGGTGTCGCCGAGCAGTGAGGCGAGAAAGGAGTCCTCCGGTACTGAGGGATTTTCAGCGGGAACGGGCGCAGGTTGCGTTGCCGGAATCAGGGGCTGGACAGCCGGCTGTGTCGCTGTTTCAGGTGCCGGGGGGGGAGGAGGCTCTGCCGTGGTGGCTTTTTTTGCATTGCAGGCTTCTGCATTGCAGGCTTTTGCTGCTGTGGTTGAGTGGAGCGGAATGATGTTCACAGAGGTGGGTGGGTAGCAAAGACCCGCATTGGCACACCCTTGAAAATTCACAGTAATTTCCGGATGTGTCTCTTGAGTGTTGATCGGTACCCGGATTTCAATATCTTCAGGGTAGGTTTCTACATCCCGTTTCATGAATTGGTCGAAAGAGCTCTGCCCCATCGGGAAAGTAGCCGTACCCAGCCGGGTTAAAGGGATATTTTCCGGCTCGAAACCGAGCATGTGGCGATAGAGATAGTGTTCAGGAGTGACCTTGAACTTTACGATAAGGATATCATCCTGAATATCTCCGGAGACCTGAAAAGCTTCTTCGATACTAAGAAACTCAGGCGCTGTGGACGTTGAATCCTTGCCAAGCAGGGAGCCAAAGCTGACCGCTTGAACAACCAGCGGGGCAGAGAGCAGGAAAAAAAACAAAAAATGGAGAGGAAGGATCTTCCTGAGTATTCGATACATGGCTTGCCATCGCAAAAATTTGCTGTTTTGAATGTTTATTGTTGTCTCAGGCTGGCAGTAGAGCAACATCATGGGGGTAAGATAGCAGGTTAACGGCAGCACGACTGTGCTGCCGTAGGGCTGGCTGGGAAGGTTACTGGCCGTAGGCGGCAATAGACTTGAGAATGATCTTGCGGGCGGCATCAGCATTTTGCCACTGGTCTATCTTTACCCACTTTCCCTCTTCCAAGTCCTTGTAATGACTGAAAAAGTGTTCAATCTGCTTCATCAGCAGCTCCGGGAGATCAGCAAGCTCTTTTACGTCTTTGTAGATTTTTGTCAGTTTGTCGTGAGGGACGGCAATGATTTTTTCATCCTGACCACTCTCGTCGGACATATTCAGCATTCCGACAGGACGGCAGCGGATCACGGAGCCGGGGACAACGGGGTAGGGGGTGATAACCAGAACATCCAGAGGGTCACCATCGTCAGCCAGCGTTTGGGGGACATAGCCGTAATTGGCAGGGTAAAACATGGGAGTAGACATAAAACGGTCTACAAACAGGGCATTGGTCTCTTTATCGATTTCATACTTGATCGGGTCACTGTTGGCGGGGATTTCAATGATGACATTGATATCGTCGGGAGCACTGTGACCAGATGAAACAGCGTCGAAGTTCATTGGGTAATAGCCCCTGCTTTTTGTGGGTGTAGTGGCAGATTATATGTGTTCCTATGAGTAGTGTTCCAGTCAAAACCATTATGAACGGGAAATGCTGCCTCCCCCCTTAAACAATGGCAATGAACAATGGCAATGAACAATGGCAATGAACAATGGCAATGGGAGTTGCATTTCGATAACAAATTATTTGCTACTCTGAATGAACAGAGCTATAGCAATAGTAGGGTACACCCCGTTCTGCTTTTTGGAAGGGAGCACAGAACATGCGTTCAATCACCGTGCAGGATTGCATGACCCGCTCAGTTGTAACGTTGTTGCCTGATATGGATGTTGTCGAGGCGTTGAGAGTGCTGTTGAAAAATAACATAACGGCCGCTCCGGTTATTGATCAGGGCGGCCTTGTGGGTATTCTCTCTGAAACGGACTGCCTTTCCAGTACGCTATCAGCCAGTTACTACTCTCAAGAGGGTAATCTTGTCTCCGAGTTTATGGAGACCAACGTCATAACCGCCAAACCGCTGGACAGCATCATTGATGTCTACGAGCAGTGCATGGCGGAAAAGGCGCTCAGGGTGCCTGTCCTCGACGAGGATGGCACCATTATCGGTATGCTCAGTCCTAAGGATTTAATGGCTGCAGTATTGGAGTATTATGAAAAACCGGTTGTCAGGACGGGTTGACCGGTTCTTTGTAATTGTTAGTGACGGTATCTTGTCGGTTATTAACTCTCTCCTCTGCAATCCATCTATTATTTACCAAGGAAATGCAGCCCCCTGCTTCCATTGTTTGTGATGGGCAGCATTTCCCGTTCATGGCTGTTTGTTCAGCTAAACTAGAAACTGTGTAACCGTGGACCATGGGGGAAGTTAGCCCTGATGGATGTATTAGGGAGATTTTTGTGGGAAATAATAGAAGAATATCATCGGTATCATTACCCACTTCTTTCTTTACGGGAGTTTCTCATGATGGAAAAGGAGGTTCCTCGTCAGCCAATCCTTCTGTGGGAAAAAGGGTAAAAGTGGCTAACCCACAACAAGAATATAGTTTACGAAGCCGTGACGATAGTGTGACAATTGGTAACAGTGCTTTACGTGAGCGTAGGGTTACAAGTTCTAATACCAGCTCGACGTATAGTAGTCTTAGAAAAAAAACCGATAGTAGTGATGATGGGGATTTTTCAGGCAATAATGATTTTTATGATAATGATTCTTCAATCAGTAGTGAGGAGTCTTTTTTAACCGTTAGTGATGAGAGTTCTTCAATCAGTGAATCTGTAGGTGGGAGTACTCGGGACCATAAAGTAGGAACAGGTGATGACATAAAAGTCTTCTTCAGTAAAGAAAACCCCGACGAATTGCTAGATACGGTTAAAGGAAAAGAAGAGGATGGAACCCTCGAAAAGGGTAGTACTGAGAAGTTTGCCAAAAAATTGGCTACTCTGAAGAAAATAATAGACGCGGTAATATCCAGTAAACGGTTCCAAATTGGTTTTTCTTTGGTAGGATTTGGTGTATGTATTGGTGTATCTGCTGTTTTTCCTGTTGCATTAGTGGCGACAGGCCCATTAATGATAATATTTGCCAATGGTTATGCCAATGATGATATATCACAGGCTCCTCCTCCTCCAACATCAACACAGTCAGTACAGACTCCTCCTTCAACATCAACACAGTCAGTACAGACTTCTCCTTCTCCTTCGACGTTAATAGAGTCAGTACAGACTTCTCCTTCGACGTTAATAGAGTCAGTACAGACTCCTCCAATATCAACACCGTCATCACAGATTTTTTCTCGGATATCAGGACATTCAGCACTGATAACAAGCAGCGATGATAAAGCTGAGATTACTGATGGAGAAACCAGAGAAGAGCTAGAGAGAAAATCTAAGGAAGTTGACATGTTAATTAAATCTATGAATGAAAAACTCCAAAATATAACGGCAACAGAGTCTGAAGATACCAAGAATGACCCAGTTCATAAGGTAGCTGAATTAGTATTCGATGTCACTCATGCATTTAAGGAGCTGCTTGGTGAAGCGAACGGAGAAAAAATATACACAGATGTAGATAAAGGCAGGATCGAAAAAAAAGCTGAAGAATTGATAAGTGAAATGCTGGCAGATACATATTCTGATAAAGCCAGTGCTAACACTGTCAGTGCTAACACTGTCAGGGATAGAGTTTTTGATATTGAAATTCCTATAGATCCCCCTTTCCCCTATAAAAAATATACTTCCCACTGGAAAGGATTCAGGGACGCTGTCATTAAAAATGCTAAAAATTATGATGATGATGATGATGGATTTAAAGTTGGAATGGGACGTAAATTGGGTCATACTAAGGTAATGAAAAAGTCCTTAATGAAAGCAATTAAAGAATTTAAAAATCGTGTAGCAAATTATCCTGACGAAGAAAAAATAACTATCGGTGGTCTAGAGTTTGACAAAGAACTTTGTAAAGGTCTGGAAACGTGGTGTGACACATTTATTAAGGATAGGGAGGAAAAGAAAAAAGAGTGATAATCATTAATAGTTATCTAATGGAGCTATAAAACAATGTCAGGAGTAGCAGCAGGTAGTTCACAGCCAGGGCATAATATTCAGGATGTAAATAATGTAAAAAACAGAGATAATATGCCTCTTACCGGACAGCAAATGCTTAAGAAAACCATTCGGTTGATTAACAGCGCTGCCGGAGCCCCTCTTAATAAGAACTTTCTTGATAGTGCAAGTCTTGATACTTTGATGATTGCTATCATGAGTGAAAGGGCTGAGCTTCTTGAAGATACTTTACGGGAACAGGTTCAGGAGGTCAGATCCAAAAATGATAAATTAAAAGGTGCCAACAGCATAATAGCAAAGGCCAGAGCTGCAAAAAAAGGTTCCAAAGAGAGTAAAGAGACAAAAGTGCCTCAAGAGGTGCTAGATTTTTTTGATGCCAATGATATTGCATGGAATGAGGATGATACTAAAGAGCAGTCTCTCAATTCTGGAGAATGGGACCTTGCTATTGAGAACTTGAAGGGCTGGTCTGAAAGTTTAACCAGTACATCGCAACTTGATATGAATAAACTTCAAGCGACGTCTGGACGATTTAATCAGACGTTTGAGACTATGTCTCAATTTATTTCTAAGTACTATAGAACCAATAATCAAATTATCAGGAATATTTAATAAGCATTAGTGAAACCATAAAAGGCTATGGAGGGCTGTAAGTGGATAATAAAGAGTTAGATTTGTCTCAGGGAAAAGTAGACGACATGATGGCTGAATATTTCAGTCGTGGTGGCACTTTCAAAGAGTTGAAGAACCTTAGCGATGAGTCAATGGAGGCTATCTATAGCGTGGCTTATAACCTCTATCATGGAGGGCGTTACGATGAGGCCAAGAAAGTTTTCCAATTCCTCTGTTTTTATGACCATTACAACCAGAAGTATTTTCTTGGACTTGGGGCCTGCCAAATGATGGAGCAGGACTTCGAGACGGCTATCGAACTGTTCAGTTTCGCCAGTTCTCTGGATATTGATGATCCCCGGGCCATGCTTTGTATAGGCGACTGTAACATGGCCATGGGCAGGCCGGCTGCAGCGAAGATTGCCTATGAAGCAGCCGCATCGTGGGCCGGCGATCAGGATGAATACAAGGAAGAGCTGATACGAGCTAAAAATATGGCCGCCAGTGCCGGTGCTGTTCTGGAAGAGGATGACTGAAATTATGAGTAATGGCATCCATAACCAGCCCGGTTCAGGGACACATAATCCTCCTCCTGGAGTGTCAGGAACAGGCGGGGCAGGAACAAATGTTCAGCATGAGACAGCCGTGGGCAACACGCCGGCTTCCGATCAGGTTGGACGAGGCTTTTCCCGTGATAACTCGGTCTCATTTTCGGCAAGTGAAGGAAAACAACAGGGAGCATACCACCGCGACCGTCCCGTTCCGCTTCCTGCACCAACATTTGACCATGCCAAGGTGACGCCAGAAATACAGGCGCAGTTTGCCCACTTGGGCGAATCCACCGAACTGTTTACTTTTGATGAACTGCTGGATCATCTTTCTACTGATAGGGATGATGAATCCACGGAAGAGGGGAGCTCTGTGAACACTCCCTACGGATTTGCTCCCAAGACGAAAGGGCAAGGGCAGCGGGGAGGGGATTCCAGAGGGCGCGATTCCGGAGACTCGCAGATAGACACGCAAGTCTTTGTAAATGGAGGCGCAAAGCTGGCAGCTAATGCCGAAAATGCCGAGCAACTTGTGGATTTGTATGATCAGACCTTTGATGTGCTTGATAAAATTAGTTCGATTGAAAGTGCTCCCCCAAAGGTTCTGGAGGGTTTACAAGCATCCGGCGATCGGCTGTCTCAGGCTGTGTTAAAGGGGGATATCGAAAATATAGCCCTTATTCTTGCGGAGGTTCAGACCAAAATCCAGAACACCCGCATAAAGTTTGATGAGGAAGGGATCAGAGCCAATCGTCTTCAACGAAAGCAAACACATCAGGAACGAATCGGGAAACTGAACAAATCTCTCGCAAAACTAAAACAGGCTAAAAAAGCTGGTCTCATTGGTAAGATTTTTGGTGCAATTGCCACTGCACTGACTGTGGTTGTTGCAGCGATAACCATTGCTACAGGTGTGGGAGTGGGAGTAGGTCTGGCGCTGATTGCGGCTGCAACCATTATGGTGATGATGACTATCTCTCAGAGTACCGGTAACTGGATGAGTAGTCTGGGAGGTTTGATCAAGAGTGATAAGGGGAAACTGGCTATGGGGATTATATGGTCCCTTCTTGTCGTGGCGTTATCTCTGGGAGCGGGGCTGGCTTCTAGTACAGCGAAAGCTTCAACTGATGCAGCTACCACCACAGTGCAGCAGGGAGCAAATGCGGCAGCTCAAACTGCCAAAGCCGCGGCCAAAACAGCGATCGATGATGTAGCAGCCCAGGCGACAAAAACCACGGTGAAGGTTGCCAAAGAGGCCACGAAAGAAACTGCTAAAGAAGCGTCCCAAAATGCGCGAAACTTGGCTTTAAAGCAGTTCAGTCATATTACGCGTGCCTTTCAATCGGGTACTCAGATTGGAGATGGAGCCTCTCAGATTACTTCCTCCAAAATTCGTTATGATGGTGCAGCCTATCGCGCTGATGCTCAAGAGGATTTGGCTTTCATAACGAAGCTCGGTTTTCAGATGGACGATTGGGTGGAGGCTATCCAACGAGCTCTGCAGGAGATCACTACTGGGCAAACGATAGCTTCAGATATACTTGCCGAGACACTGGAGAACAAGTTCACTATTTCCAGAAATATCTGAGTAAAGAACAGTTATTTGTAATAATTTACAGGGAGTAAGATTATGGCGATCGATGTTAATGGAAGACCGGAACCTGTACCTCTTGGCCGGTCAAATACAGATCAGCATGTGCGTACCAATGAGAACACAGAGGTCATCCAGGCCGGGAATCTCGCCGGCGACAATCTGGGCATTAGTTACGGGAGCAAAGGTGAAGCTTTGGTGTTCGATTCACAGGGAATTCCCATACCAAAACTGAATACACCTAATCAGGAACAACAGCCTGACATTAACGAGAGAACGCTGGACGATATTGAACAGATTCTCGCCGGATGGGATAACGGGATTCCTGCAGGTTTAACTCCAAAGAACAATCCTGCCGGTATTACAAATGGCCCATCCGTCGAATCGATCAATGTTGAGCTGGTGGACTCTGGTTTTGAGGGGGTGCTGAATGGTGACAAGTACAACGTCGATATTATCAACAGGAACGTGGAGTTCTCCGTCGAGGGAAAACGGATTAATCTACAGTATGATGAAAACGGCAATTTTCAGCATACCACTGCCGATGATGTACCATTCTCACTGGGCGATGATGAAATCAAAAGCATAAACTACTTTTATGTGTTGCTGGAACTGTTCCATAAGATCGGGGTTGAAACAAGGCAGGCAGGTCGTGAGGATCGTAACTTGGCCAACAAGGATGTCGTTGAGAAGATCAAGGAACAGGCCGTTAAACAGCTCGACGCCGCGTTTAAAAGGCTTATGGCCGGTGTGGTCAGTGGCGGTGCAAAAGTCGTCTCCGGCGGACTGGGCGCGATAGGCTCCATAAAAGCCGTGAGGGCTGATGCGGCTGCCGGTGGGCGAGGCCGTCCCGGCGATGTGATTGCCCAGCAATGGAATTCTTATGGTAGGGCATTTGAAGGTGGGGTTGACGTGGCTGCCAGTGGCGTGAATTACGGAGCCGCGAAGGATGAATTTGAGGTAACAGAATTAAGAGCCGAGGAAGAGCAAGCCCGGTTTAGAAAAACGACATCACAGGACTGGCTGCAAACGGGGCATGAATTGAGCACCAAGGCCCGTGATACGTTTTTGCAGGTGGTTAATCAGCAACAACAGGCCCAGAGTCATACCATCCGAAACATTTAAACCTTTCAAGGGGGAGCGTAATGAGCTCTGTTGGTAACGTTTCCGGACCTATTGCTGCGGATGCCTCATTACCTGTTAATCAGGGCGTCTCATCAACCCGTGTTCAGGGTTCGCACAGTCAATTCAGTAAAGTCAGTGTTGGCGGTGTCAACACTGACTTTCTTGAAGAAGCTTCTATAGCCATATCATCTCTTCGCAAGTTTGAGTCGAAAGACGACAAAAAAGACAAAGACCTTAAAAAACAGCTGGAGCGTGCCAAGGATATTGTGCCTGATATACCAGGTATAGAGAAAATGGACAAGTTTCTCCAGCAGCTTCAGGGGGCCAGAAAAAATGGTCAGCTCTCGGATGACCAGATAAAAGAATTTGCCGGAGACTATTCAGGGGATCCAAGCCATCAATATCTGGCTTTGGACGCTTTGATTGAACATCTCCAATCCGGAGACGGGGAGCAGCGGGAACTGGCCGCAACATTGAAAGACTTCAATACTCGCTCCTACCAAGAGAACAAAAAAGATATTCAGTCAGGGATTAATGTCTCTTCTGCGGCGGCTAAGTATGTAGAACAAAGTGGCTATGGCTCGGTACAGGAGCTGAGAGATATCTGGCGTCAGGGGTTGGATGTGCCGGACTTTCAACAGCCATTGGAAGCCTACCAGTTTGCCATCGAGAAGAGTGGCTATGAGGGGATCAATGAGGGCATAAAGTGGTTAAGGGAGGCTCTCTCTACGGAGATGCATGCACTGACAAAATCCGTTGATCCTAATCATATGAATCATGTACGCAGTCGTTTGGAAGTGGTTTATGGGCTGGGAACAATGATCGAGCGCGGTAAACAAGACGAAGCCACTATCCTGAGGATGATAAAAGCCAATGGCTGATTCAGAGATAAAACAGGGTGTACTTATCAAGGAGATTCTTCAGTTATTGAGTCAGCGCTGGATATCTGCCAGTGATGTGGAGAGCATACCTGAGAAAATGGGTGTTAGTGATGATGATCTCGGAATCAAGATATTTGTGCTTAATCAGGTGTTGGAAGCATACCGTAAAATTCCTGACCAGTATTTCAAGGAAGCGGAACACCGGGAAAATATACTCGAAGCCTCACAGGAAGCGCTGGATGATTTGATCGAGCAGGAAGAGAGAGAGGAACTCGATGAGTTTGATGAGGACGATGATTACGATGATGATTTTGATATTTAAACGAAAGCTTCATTTGCCTTGTTAACTATTAGCTCATTAGCGACTACTTCATTAACGATTGCTTCATTAACGATTGCTTTACTAACGATTATTTTATTAGCTACAGTGGGGCGGCATTATGCCTGATTTTGTTGAAGATGCAATTCATGACTTTAATAGAACGCTGAATATCTCAAATATGCCTATACCAGAGAATGGAGTGATTGATTTTTCATTCGAGAGAGGCGGAAATTTTTTTATAAAAATTACTGACAGTGGTGTGCTTTTTTATCTGATTAGAGAGCTGGCTGACCACAGTATTGACGCACTATCAAAAATTGCCTTGACCTTGTGTCATTTTAATCAGAGTCGTAAGTTTGACACTCAGTGTGCTTTGAAAGATAGTAATCAACTTGTTTTTATAGTGTTTATGCCTTCTGAAGAACTTTCTGGTCAAAAAATTGAAAATATTCTTCAGCATTTGATGAAACTGCACGATGTTTTATCTCCTTAATAAATTTATGGAATTAAAAAACAAATCTTAATTGTATTAAATTAAAAATCTCTATGAAGGGTCATTGTGGTCGTATTTGACTAGACTTTAGTGAGGCCATATTTATGGGATTCAATGGCAAACAGGAGTGACAAGCATGTCTGGTACAGATGTTAATAAGATTGGTTCTGTTACCGAAAAAGCCTTCAATAAAGAAAATCAGCAGCCAGATAAGTTACTGGATAAGCCTGATGACAGGGATGCCGATAGCTTTGATTCTCAACTTAAACAGGGTTTCAAGAGTGAAGGTCAGACCAATATTGATGGTAATCAGATTGAGCTTAAACAGGCCCCCGATAATCTGGCAGACCGTATTCTGAATGGTTTTCAGGGTTTAAAAGATAATGTCGATGCCCGTCAGCAAAAGATCGATAAAATGCTCGGTTCGGAAGAGATTCTGTCGATGAAAGATATGTTCAAAACCCAAAAGGCAATTACCAATCTTATGATGACAGAAGATTTGATTGGTAAGGTTGCTGGTAAATCAACACAAATCGTTGAGACAATGATGAAACAGCAGTAATTATTGTCCGTCTCTGTGAAAAAAACGAATGCAGGGAACGCATCGTGCAAAAGCTCAAAATAATTGTTATTAGCCTCTTCCTGTTGCTGCTGTCGGGTTGTGAGGTTCAGCTTTACACCGGTCTTACCGAGAGGGAAGGCAACGATATGCTGGCCATTCTGTTGGAAGACGATATTCCGGTAGATAAGACCATCGATAAGGAAGGTATTGTCACCCTTACCGTTAGTACTGATGATGTATCCCGTTCTATCCGTTTACTGCGCAGTCACGGTTTCCCAAAGGATCGGTTCTCGTCAGTCGGCGATATTTTTCCAAAAGATAGTTTGATCTCCTCACCGACAGAAGAGAAGGCTCGTTACACCTATTCTATGTCTCAGGAGCTATCGTCCACACTCTCCATGATTGATGGCGTGCTGACAGCCAGGGTGCACGTTGTTCTGCCACAGGAGTCCGGCTCCGGTGAGGAGAGCTTCCCCTCTTCCGCTTCTATCTTCATTAAATACACCCCGGATCTTGAATTGGGGGGGTTCGTGCCCAAAGTAAAAACTCTGGTAGCCAACAGTATTGAAGGTTTAGCGCTCGATAAGATCACGATATCTCTATTTCCCTCCATTCAGGCTTCTGGCGGGTCTCTTCTGCCCCTGGAGTTGGAGAGTGTGCTCTCTATTGATGTGGCTCCGGAGTCGTCTTCTCGATTGGTTCTGCTGTTCAGCACTTTACTGATACTGCTTTCGGCTGCTCTGGGTGGTTGTGCCGCTTTCGGTATGAAGTGGTGGCGCGATCGTATGGCAGAGGATGAGCCAGAGGATGATATGGTTGAGCTGGATAGTATCGAGGACGAATGATGGATGTTAACCAGTTGGCCCCGGTTTTTGCATTCAATTTTGCACCCGCCGGTTATATCGATCCATCCTGGCTGGCAGCTCTTCCCCATCATGGTGTGATTGAATTCCTTCAGTCCGATCAGAATGGCTCCCATTGGGCCTCGAAACATATTCTCGAAGCCTACGGATTGAGCGGTCGTAATGATCTGGACTTTTCCCGACCAGAAAAAGAGCTGGCTCTGGCCAGCCGAAAGCATCTGACACCGATCATATTTCACGCCGGACTGGTGCTCAATGGACCGTTACTGAGTGGCATTGTGAAGCGTCAGGAGCGCCTTGTGGTGGAGTCTTGCCTGGGAAAGGAGGGACATAGCTATGCCATCAAGAAGGGGCCTTTCATTGCGGGTGGCCTGCCCCTGAGTTTTAATTCAGGGTTTACGATCGACTGGAACAACCCGAATGAGCTGAAAAAGCACATCTTTCGTACGGGTGTTCGGCTGCTCGGGGCTGTTTATGGACAAGAGCCGGATGCTTTTCAGAAGCGTCTATTATTTAAGTTTCCCATGCCCAGCAAGGAATATTTCTACGCCGGCGGTGCCGCCGGACACTCTCAGGATGTCGTGCGTCTGGGGGGAATTATGCTGCGCAAATTGATGAAAGAGTTTATTCGATGAGCCTCAATATTATCACCATCACCAAGCAGGATTTTCATCTTCAGCCCGGTCAGAAGATTATTTCGTCTGCGGACTATTCGGTGATCGAAAAATCGACATCTCTGATTGATAAAGCCCGCTTGCAGGCGAAAGAGATAATGGCTGAAGCCCGGCGGCGCGGTTATCAGGACGGGCTGAATCAGAGCCGAATGGAGCAGTCTGAGCAAATGCTGAAAATGGTTGACCAATCGATCAACTATCTCAGTGAGGTGGAGTCATCGCTGGCAGATATCCTGATGACGGCGGTGAAAAAGATCATTAGTGATTATGATGATCGCGCCTTGACCGTCGGTCTTATCAAAGCCAGTTTGCAACATATACGCAATGAACGGCAGGTGGCGGTGCGGGTACCTCCTTCTCACTATGCCTACGTCAAAGAAAAAATTGCGGAGATTCTGGCGGACTACAAGGGGGTAGGTGTGTTAAGTCCCGTCTCGGATCCCCGACTGAAAGCCGGTAGTTGCATTCTGGAGAGTAAAATTGGCGTGGTGGATGCCAGTATTGATGTTCAGCTCAAGGCACTGCAGAACCGCTTCGGTCAGCTAACCACCCACTCGATGGATAAACTTCACGAGGACGTTGATAAAGCGAGCCCCAAGTTGACAGGGAAGAGCCATCCTTCTCACCATGATTCTAATGATAAGGATGACTCGGAAAGCTGGTTCAGCTAGCCTGCCCGTCACATAAGATTGACGATGCGTGGTGTGATCAGAAACAGCCGTACATTCTTGGTCTGTTTATTGGTCTTGTTGCGGAAAACGGCGCCCACAAACGGCATATCACCGAGAATCGGAACCTTGCTCTGACCCTCGATGTTCTCTTCGTAGTAATACCCACCTATCAGCAGACTCTCATTTTCATTAATAACAGCCTGGGTGCTGATGGAGCTGTTTTTCACCACCGGGATGTTATCGACACCGGAGCCGGCAGCCTGACCACCGTCCTGAATGTTAACGCTCAGATGCAGCTTGCGACCGCTGGGTTCAGCGACGATACGCGGTGTCACTTTTAATACGGAACCGTAGGTAACCGGGAACAGTTCTGCCGCCTCCTGACCGGCCACGCGCACATAAAAAGTCTGGCTGTTATCCAGCACGGCTTCGGTGTTATCGAGAGTCAGGACGGAAGGTCGGGCCAGCACCTTGGCTTTGCCGGTGTCGGACAAAAGGTTCACTCTGGCGAGTAGTTTGCCTGAAGTAATATTGATGATGGTGCTGAACGTGTTCGCGGGAACAGAGTCGCCGTCGGTTTTAAAAGGGTTAAAGCGGATAAAGTCGCGATCATCCTTTCCCAGTCGCCAGTTGATACCGAGCTGGTCAAGACTATTCGTATTGATATCGATGATAGATACATTTATTTCCACCTGAGCCAGCGGTTTGTCCAGCGTGTTGATCAGGCTTTCGTACATCGACATCTTGCTTTCGAGATCGTGAATAATGACCGCATTCAACCGTCGATCGGCGTTGATGAAGACAGTATCAGCCATCACATTCCCAGAGGCGGCTGGTGCGGGCATCTGACCCGCCGGAGGAACGGGTTGCACGCCCGGTACAGAGCGGGCTGCTGCGGGGGCTGCTGCGGGGGCTGCGGCGGCGGATATGCCACCACCATGTGCAATTTGGCGCAGAACTGTTGCAACACCGGGCACAATAACATTCTGGTCGCGGAAGTTGAAAGTACGGTCATCGGCCCAGGCGTAGCGCAGAGGGAAGACCTTGACGGTCAGCTGACTCTTCTGACGGGCGCCAGACTTACCATCCAGTAAGTGAGCCGTTTCAGATACCAGTTCCATATAGCGGGGCGGGCCGGACAGGTAGATAATGCCTTCTTCGGGGCGTGCTCGCCAGTAGAAGCGACTATCCCAGATACCTATCTCCATCAGGGTTTTGCGGAACTCTTCTGTGCCTATGAACTGCAGATTGATGATCTCCTTGTCGATCTCATTGCTGCTGTAAACGTAGAGAGTATTGCCGTCGAAATACCAGATCAGGGCGTGAAGTTGCGCGACTTTGTCGAGAAATTCAACAGGTGCGAGCGGGCCGATACGACCATTTACCACACCACCAACACCGGCACTGATAATGATCGGGACGCTATAATTGGCCGCGAAATTTCTCAAAACATCTGCTGCCGGTTCGCTGTTGCCGTAGTAGGCGTAGGGGCGTGAACCGAAGTCCTGGCCGGACATTTTGTCTGGCGAGGCGTCTTGCATTGCCGCAGGTTGCTCTTTTGAGGCTTCGGCCATCTGTGAAGAGGCCATCTGTGAAGAGGCCATCTGTGAAGAGGCCATCTGTGAAGAGGCCGTCTGTGAAGAGGCCGTCTGTGAAGATGTCATAGCCATGCCGTCTTCGGCAGACATAGCTGGCCGCATAAGCTCTTCAGGGTATTTGTTGTCAGGGAGGTATATCACCTGACCTACGGTGATATTTTCCGGATCAGGAATGCCGTTATGGTGAGCGAGCAGAGCTGCCGGAATTCCGTACATTTCGCCAATCTGCGATAACGACTCTCCTGCCTGAATAACGTGTTCCTGACGCATGGGTTTGGATAGATAGTCACTTTGTTTATCCCATGAACCATACATTCCCGTGCTTTCTGCATGGGGGTTGGAGAGCGGAAATATGGCCAGTGCTGAGAGAGCCATAACCCTTATAGTGCTGCAGAGTACTGAAGATAACTGCAGTTTTTCGACCCTATTTTTTGAAATCAAGAAGCGCGCATCCATGCCTGCATCCGGGCAAGAGCTGCCCTTTATAAGAAATTGCTGTCAATACAGAGAGTTTATACAACCATTTGGAATTCTGCATAAAACCACTTTTCAGTCTTCACTAATTAGAGGACATATTTGTAATAAGTAACAGATAGCGAGAGTGTTGCTATGGCAGGATCAATAGGTGATATAAGTAGCGGTCTGGTGGGTGTGAGCCACACTACGGGTAATGAGTATCAGGCGCTGCCGTCGAAATCGGCTATTCGCCCAAGCGTCAATGCCCGTGCGGTTAATGATGTCCATATCAGCAAGGCGCTTGCGCTTGATGACTCCCAGAATAAATTGATGCAATTTGTGCGTGGCAACAATCTCTCTTCTTATACGCCTCAGGACAACCGCGAATTACGTGGCGAGCTGCTCAGTGCCGCGGGTCAGAAGTTAGAGAACAAGGACTCTCTCTCCTCCGCAGATCAGCAACAGCTTGATGGGATGATGTCACTGCTCCAGCAGGATGCCGATCTGGAAATGATGGCGACCATGGCCAGAAACATTCTTATTCCGGCTTGATCCGCCGCGGAGCCCTGCCCCATGAGTGAAGAATCGACAGCACCTTCCCGGCCTCAACGGTTGACAGAAACCCAGAAGGGCTGGATGTTGACTCAGGCCTATACCCGTCTGCAGCAACGTCAGTATGAAGATGCCCTGAAATTGCTGCAAGGATTACAGGTTTTACTGCCTGATGATCCAGAAGTTTACTGTATGCTCAGTTACGTCCTGCTGATGGCGGACAAACCTGAAGAGTGTTTGGCTATGGCCGATAGATACCTGCAGTGTATTCCACCGGATACGGACACTCAGGAGATTTCCTGGATTCAGGGGCGAGCCCAGGTTCGTATAGAAAAAGTCCGTAGGGAGCAGTCGGGTTCGGAGGGGACAGAAAAATAATCCAGAGATAGCTTGCAGTCGATCGCTATCTTCCAGAGAGCTGCGGCAGGCTTTATGAAAGCGATCGGCAAATCCATTTTAAGCGCCATAGGCAAGCGTAATGACCTTATACTTGCCTTTCTTTTGGTCATGGTTATTGTGCTCATCATTCTACCAATGCCGACGGTATTGGTGGATATTCTCATTGCCCTAAACATGGGCCTCTCCACAATTCTTCTCATGACGGCGATCTACCTCAAGGGGCCGCTGGAGTTCTCAACCTTTCCGTCCGTCCTGTTGGTAACGACTCTTTTTCGTTTGGCGTTGTCTATCACAACGACACGACTGATTTTGTTACAAGGCGACGCTGGTGAAATAGTCTATACATTTGGAAATTTTGTGGTCGGCGGCAACCTAACCGTGGGTATCGTAATATTTTTGATTATCACGATTGTTCAATTTTTGGTAATTACCAAAGGTTCTGAGCGGGTTGCAGAAGTGGCAGCACGTTTCTCCCTTGATGGTATGCCCGGTAAACAGATGAGTATCGATGCAGATATGCGTGGTGGTGCTATCGATATGGAAGAAGCCCAGCGTCGTCGGGGCTTAGTCGAGAAAGAGTCCCAGCTTTACGGCTCCATGGATGGTGCCATGAAGTTCGTTAAAGGTGATGCCATAGCGGGACTCATCATAATTTTTGTCAACCTTGCCGCGGGTGTGAGCATCGGTGTATTCAGTAAAGGTCTACCCGCTGGAGAGGCGCTGGAGCTCTACGCGATTTTAACGGTGGGTGATGGTCTGATATCACAGATTCCGGCTCTACTTATTTCTATCACCGCCGGTATGATCGTAACCAGAGTCTCCACTGAGGAAGCTACTGATCTGGGTAATGAGATAGGAACCCAGTTACTCAATAAGCCCAAAGCCTTAATGGTTGGTGGTGGCTTACTGTTGGGGTTTGCCCTGGTACCAGGCTTCCCGACACTGACTTTTCTCACGCTGGCCGGAATCATCGGAGGCGGTGGCTTCTACTTGATAAGGGAGCAAGCCAAAGCGGAGGAGGTCGAAGAGCAAGGGGGAATTCCGGCTATGCAGGCCGCTGCATCCGGTAAGCCTGCCAAAGATCAGAGACTGGATCAGCAAGAGGAGTTTACCCAGACTCTGCCGCTTATTATTGATGTGCCGACCACGCTGCAAAATCGCCTGGATACCAACGAACTGAACAACGAACTGCTGAAAGTGCGTAAGGCACTCTATATGGATCTTGGGGTGCCATTTCCGGGTATCCATCTGCGTTTCAATGACTCTCTGGAAGATGATCACTACAGCATCATGCTAAACGAGGTGCCAGTGGCTCATGGTCACTTTCGGGAGGGTTATGTTTTTGCCAGAGAGCAGTCAGAGCATCTGGACATGCTGAGAATTCCTTATGAAGGGGGTGAGCAGTTTATTCCCAATCTGGACACCCTCTGGGTTAAAGAAAACAAAAAGGATGCACTGGAGAAGGCCGGTGTGAGTTATATGAGTGATTCTCAGGTACTCACAAACCACTTGGCCTTTGTGTTGAAAAAGTATGCCGAGGATTTTATAGGTATTCAGGAGACGCGTTTCCTGCTGGAGCAGATGGAAGGTACGTTTGGCGAGCTGATAAAAGAAGTGCAGCGTCTTATACCCGTTAATAAAATTGCAGAAATTTTCCAGCGTCTTGTATCCGAGGATATCTCAATCCGTAATCTGCGTACGATTCTTCAGGCTCTGGTGATCTGGGGACATAAGGAGAAGGAAGTCGTTCAGTTGACTGAATATGTTCGTGGTAGCCTCAAGCGTTATATTAGTTACAAGTACAGTAACGGGCAGAATATTTTACCGGTCTATCTGATGGATCAGGATCTGGAAGATATGATCAGGAGTGGTATTCGACAAACATCTGCGGGTGCCTATCTGGCGCTGGATCCGACAGTGACCGCCAAGTTCGTTGAAAAGATAAAAGCGACAGTTGGCAAGATTGGCCATCTTGATAACAAGCCGGTCATCATCACCTCAATGGATATTCGCCGTTATGTCCGTAAATTGCTGGAAGCAGAAGTCTATGAGCTGGCGGTACTTTCCCATCAAGAGTTAACTGAAGATATTACTGTGCAGCCGCTTGGTCGGATCTCTATTAATTAATAAAAAGATTGAATCACAAAGGACACAAGGGGCACAAAAAAAGCTTTTTGTTGTGGTTTAAAATCAATGGCTGGTTGGAGGATCGTTGTCGTTTACGCGAGCAAACACATAATGATCAAAGAATTGGTCATTTTTGAAAATGTTTTGTCGAAGTACACCTTCCAACTCAAAGCCGCATTTCTGCAATACCTTCTGTGAAGCGATGTTATATTCCACAACGTCGGCGAAAATCCGTTTCAGACCCAGCTCTTGAAAGCAGTGATCCACCATCCAATCTAGGGCTTGAGTCATGAGACCTTTGCCCCAGTAGGATTCACCAATCCAGAAACCTATCTCACCACTGTAGCGATGAACATCTGGCTGGATCACGATGCCAATCTCACCGATGGCTTCCTTGTTGTTGGCGATGACAAAACGAGTTCCTGCTTCATTGTCCCGTACGTACTGAATCCAGTTTCGTGCCATTTCTATGGTGTAAGGGTTCGGGAAGCACTCTCTCTGGTTGATAGCAACGTTCGGATTATCACCATTGCGGGATAGTCCGGAGGCATCGCCGTAGAGAAAATTGCGAATAACGAATCCGTTACTGAGGGAATGTTCCATACCCACATCCTGTTATGCATTGACAGGAAATGTATCGGCTGTTTACCGTTTTTCTGACCAAGGTCAGCTATTTTTTAGAGGCAGATCACTTACCCTGAAACCGATTTCATCGGTTTGAAAAACAGGAGTGGTACAGTGCACTACGGATTGGATATTGGCGGTACAAAAATCGAGATCACGGCCTTTAATTCTCAATTTGAGAGGGTAAATAGTCACAGGGTTGCTACCCCAAAAAGTGACTATCAGGAGTTTCTGACTACTCTCCAGCGACTTATTGATCAATTCGACTGTGAATATGACACTTTTGGAACAGTTGGGCTGGGTATTCCCGGTGTTGAAAATCAGGAAACAGGTGTTCTCCATATCTCCAATATACCCTGTCTCCATGGTCAGACGCTCAGAGCGGATCTGGCTGCGTTGATTAGCCGCCCGGTGGCGGTTGAGAATGATGCCCGTTGTTTTGTCTTTTCCGAGGCTTTTGGTGGTAGTGCAAACAGTTATCGTCGTGTATTTGGCACCATCCTTGGCACGGGAGCCGGAGGTGGTATCTGTATCGATAAGAGCATTTATAGCGGAGCCAGCAATCTCGCCGGGGAGTGGGGGCATACTTCTCTGCCTGCCAAGCTTCAGCAGAAGTACCAGTTGCCTCTACATAATTGTGGTTGTGGACTTTCTGGCTGCTATGAGCGTTATATTGCCGGACCGGGGATTGCTAATCTATACCACCACTTCAGTCAGAAAGAAGCCACGACACCGGAAGTGATTGAGTTGATGCGTGCCGGTGATGTCGAGGCTGTGAAGACCTTTGACTGCTTTATCGATATTGCCGGTGCTGCTCTGGCGAGCCTGGTGTTGATCGTGAATCCAGATGTGTTTGTGATGGGGGGAGGGGTCTCCAATATTCAAGAGATCTACGAACGTCTGCCGAATGCGGTCACCGGTCATCTTTTTGGAAATAACACGAGTCCAGCCATTCTGGCACCGACTTTTGGTGATTCTGGCGGTGTCCGTGGTGCTGCTATCCTGGGTAGCCAATTGGAGAACGATCAGTAAGTGGTAATTACGTGATCAACATCACAGACTACGACGCCGTGTGTCTAGTTGTTACGGCAGTTACCTCAAATCTTGTTTGAGTATCTGCCAGAGAAGGCCCTGTTCAAGCAGGGCTCTTCGTACAAGAGCATAAGCCCCCAGCCACCGTTTGCTGTACATATCTGATTTTACCAGCTGGATCTCCGGAGCATCAAAAAACGAAACTGTCTGTTGTTTTAGGCTCTGTCTGATGACGGGTTCAATAACATCAAAGGCTTCGGTGATCTCTCCAGCCAGAATAATTTTTTCGGGGCTGAGCAAGTTGATGCTCATGGCCATAACCCTGCCGAGGTCAGATGCCGCTTTCCTTAACAGCGCTATTGCCAGTTCATCACTCTGATTGGCTGCACGACAGATTTCTTTAATATTTGAACTAGCGGTCAGGATAGATGGCACTCCGGCCTTTACCTGCTGGTGGCAGCGCTCTTCGATCGCTTTGTTTGAAACATAGGATTCCAGACAACCAAAGTTGCCGCAATAGCACTGAACACCGAATGGGTCGATTTGAATATGACCGATCTCGCCAGCAGCCAGAGAGCTGCCTTCGTAAAGCCTGCCATCCAGTATCATTCCCGAACCAACACCATTATGCACGCTGACCAGAACAGTGTTGGCACATTTATACGTTGTCTCCAGCATATGTTCGGCCAGAGCAATGGCAGAAGAGAAGTTGCAGGCAAAACAGGGCAATCCTGTTGTATTTGTAAGCTCTTCGGCAAGAGGAAGATTATGTGCCCGCATGTGTGGCATATAATGAACGACACCGGTTTTTGAATGCACAAGTCCTGGTGTTGTGATGCCAATGCCAATCAACTTTTTGGTGATTTTTTCCTGTTTTTTCAGGAAAGACTGCGCTGTTCCGGTAATCTGCTGAACATAGTGTTCGGGGGTGGATGCCGTCAGAGGGTCATTCTGTTCGGCCAGAAGATTGCCAGACAAATCACAGAGACTGAAATGAATGTTATGGCGTCCGGCACTGATGGCCAGTATGTGAATATCGCCGGTATTAGCGGTCAGGGAGACGGCTGGCCGTCCCCTGTCGCTGTTTTGCGCCTCTATCTCCCGCACCAGACCACTATCGATCAGCTGTCGGATAATACGAGTAACGCTCCCGGCTGCCAGCTGGCACTGGCGGGCAATCTGGATACGTGAAATCGCCCTCTGCTCAACAATAATTTTGAAGACTGCAGAGATATTTTTTTCTTTAACAAAATCCAGATTGGCTATGACAGCCGGCATGCTTCTATCCAGTTAATCAAGAATGATTGAACCACCGCTGATGGTGCCTCTTACCTTGAAATCCCGGTCAAGGATGGTCAGGTTGGCGAATGCATCTTCGGCAATAACTCCGTACTCCTGTTCTCTGCCGAGGGCTCGGGCAGGATTGAGAGTCGCCATTCTAACGGCAATTTCAGCCGGAATGCCATGCTCAATAGTGTTGGTTACGGCTTCAATCATGGTGAGTGCGGAACCGCCCAGCGTACCATCGGCTCCCGTGCACTTGCCGTTTTTGTGGTAAACGGTGTGTCCGCCAAACTCGAACTGCTCGAGATCAGAACCGGCAGCGGCCGTTGCGTCGGTTACCAGAACCAGACGATCTTGCATAATGGTACGGGCAATACGCAGGTTTTCCCACGACAGGTGATAGCCATCAGCAATGATGCCGGCGCAGAGAACATCGCTGTCAAAGGCTGCACCAACGACACCGGGTTCACGGCTAGTCAATGGCGACATGGCATTGTGCAGGTGCGTAATAAAACGGGCACCGGCTTTTTCTGCTGCTTTTGTCTCGGCACAGGTTGCGTTGGTGTGACCAATAGAGACGACAATGCCCGCTTCACTGAGCTGACGAATAGTCTCAGTACCCACCATCTCCGGTGCCAGAGTGATCTTGGTGATGGTTTCGGCGTGGCTGCACAGGTAATCAAGCATCTCTGCGGATGGCTTTCGGATCAGATCCGGATCATGAATACCTTTGCGGGCGGGATTCAGATAAGGCCCTTCGATATGCAGCCCGGTCAGCCTTTCAGGGTATTTTTTCTGATAGGAAAAAACGACATCGATCGCCTTTTTGATATCTTCATCAGTGGCAGTAATCAGTGTCGGCAGATAGGTTGTGCACCCGAAACGCAGGTTGGTTTCGTGGATGATATCCAGCGTTTTTTCGGAGATATCGGTATTCAGATTAACGCCGCCACAACCATTGAGTTGCACATCAATGAAACCGGGAGTGACGGTTAGACCTTGTAGGTCAATGGTTTCATAACCTTCCGGCATATCAGACAGCTGACCAATTTTTTCAAAGCGATTGCCGTGAATGGCTATCGCCTGAATTTCCTGCTGGTCGGGGTTTCCCGTCAACAGGGAGAAGTTGGTCAGAACATAGCTGGTTGCGCTGTTCATACTCTTCTGCATATTAGGTTAGTCAGTATTAAATCAGATTGTTGGATTCGATGTCCTGGAAGTAACGCAGGGTGCGTACTTTCAGCTCAAGGGTGGCCGGGTCGTCACTGACCATAATTGACTTTGGATGAATCTGCAGGGCAGAGATGGTCCACATATGGTTGACGGCACCTTCGATGGTCATCTTTACGGCATTGGCCTTGTTGGCACCGGTTGCCAGAACCAGAATCTCGCGGGCATCAAGCAAAGTACCCACACCAACAGTCAGAGCCAGTTTTGGAACTTGGTTGATGTCGTTGTCAAAGAAGCGGGCATTGGCCTGCCGGGTCTCTTCGGTCAGGGTCTTGACACGGGTGCGGGATGCCAGTGAGGAGCCTGGTTCGTTGAAGGCGATATGACCATCGTTACCGACACCGCCCATAAACAGTTCAACACCGCCCAGCATCTTGATCTTATCTTCGTAACGCTGGCATTCTGCTTCCAGATTTTCTGCATTACCATTGAGAAGATTGATATTCTCGGCTGAAATGTCGATATGGTCGAACAACTCACGGTGCATGAACGAGTGGTAGCTTTCCGGATGATCTTTAGCCAGACCGCAATACTCGTCCATGTTGAAGGTAATAACATTCTTGAAGCTGATTTCACCTTCGCGATGCAGGCGAATCAGTTCACGATAGACGGGAATCGGCGTGCCACCAGTGGGCAGACCCAGTACAAAAGGGTGTTCCGCTGTAGGTTTAAAGGCATGGATGCGATTAACGATGTAACGAGCGGTCCAGGTGCCGACTTTTTCAACACAACTCAGAGGAATAAATCGCACGGTTTTGCTTCCTTTTTGGGAGTTTCTTTGAAGCCGCCCACCCCAATAAGGCATACAGGTACGGCTTTATTACATGGCGGCTATTATTTATCGACGAAAAATAAATAGCTACTTTTTTTCACGACAAACGCCTTGTATAGTTGCGTTTCGGGCTTAAGCATGGTTTTTGTCGTGTTTTATTCGCCTTTTCTTTTCCGAGAAAAATTAAATCTGCAAACTCATATACCTCTTTATAGGTTATGTAACAACGTGAAGGCATAAATAATGAACATGTTTGGTTATCTACAAAAACTGGGTAAGGCGCTGATGCTGCCTATAGCCGTCCTGCCAGTGGCGGCAATGTTGCTTCGTCTGGGGCAGCCGGATCTGCTGGATATTGCCTTTATGGCAAAGGCGGGAGATGCGATCTTCAGCAATCTGCCCATCCTGTTTGCCATGGGTATTGCTGTGGGGCTGGCCTTTGATGGTGGTGGTGCTGCTGCCCTGGCAGGTGCCGTGGGTTATTTCATTCTGACGGCTGCGGCCGGAACAATTAATGAATCCATCAATATGTCATTCTTTGGCGGCATTATCGCCGGTATCGTAGCCGGTCACAGCTACAACCGCTTCCATGATGTCTCACTGCCTGCCTACCTGGGCTTCTTCTCCGGTAAGCGACTGGTGCCGATTATGACCGGTCTGTTCATGCTGGCGATTGCATGGGTTGCCGGTTATGTCTGGCCTTCCATTCAGTCCGGCATTGATGCCGTTGGTCATGGTATTTCTGAGTCCGGCTCAATCGGTCAGTTTCTATATGGAACCCTGAACCGTGCTCTGATTCCTTTCGGTCTGCACCACGTTCTGAACTCTTACTTCTGGTTCGGTCTGGGTGATTTTGTCAATGAGGCTGGCCAGGTTGTGACCGGTGACCTGAATCGCTTCTTTGCCGGTGATAAGACGGCAGGTGTCTTTATGACTGGCTTCTTCCCGGTGATGATGTTTGGTCTGCCTTCTGCGGCGCTGGCCATGTATCTGACGGCAAAGAAAGAACGTAAAGCTCAGATTGGTGGTGTACTGTTCTCTGTAGGTCTGACGGCATTACTGACCGGTATCACCGAGCCTCTGGAATTCATGTTTATGTTCCTGGCTCCGGCGCTGTTCGCCGTTCATGCTGTTCTGACCGGTCTGTCTATGGTGATTACCAATGCCATGGGAACCTTAAACGGCTTTGGTTTCTCAGCGGGTCTGTTTGACCTGATGCTGAACTGGGGTCTGGCGACCAATCCTGGCACTTTGCTGGTGATCGGCTTCTGTTTCTCTGTACTCTATTTCGTCGTGTTCTACTTCGGTATCAAGATATTTGATCTGAAGACTCCAGGCCGTGAAGACGAAACTGAGGTAGAAGCCGCTGACATTGCCGCCGTGGCAGCAGCTGCAGTCAGCACCGGTAAGCTGGAAGGTGATCCTGAAGCGATTGAATACATCCGCGTACTGGGTGGTCTGGATAATATCACCAGTATTGATGCCTGTATTACTCGTCTGCGTCTGGTTCTGAAAGATACATCCATCGTTGATGATGCCGTTCTGAAGGGAATGGGAGCTATGGGTGTTATGCGACTGGATAACAATAATATTCAGGTTGTTCTTGGCACTAAGGCCGAGATTGTGGCTGGTAAAATGAAGCAGGTTAAGCAGGGCGTGATGGCTACTGCCTAACGATTCTTCTTCTGCCTGTTAAAATACCTGCCTCTTAAAATACCCGGTTGGATTGAACAGATCTGACCGGGTATTTTTTTGTCGTATACATTTTCAGGATCAGAAAAATAAAAAAACCGACCCTAAGGTCGGCGTACAAACATTAAACGGCAGAGATATCAGAAAGAGAATGGGAAAACCATTGAAACTTTGATGTCGTGTTCATCCTGGAAAGAACCCTTGAATCCCTCCCAGTTTGGCACTCCACTCTGGTTATTATATTTGGTCATATGCACAGAAACACTGGCACCTTTCAGATCCCCATCCTGGAAGGTGTAGTCGATATCAAGATTGAAGGCCTCTTCCTTGAACTCAACGGTTTGATCTTTATATCCAGTATGGGGCTTTCCATCCCAGCCATACGCATAAGAGATACCTGCACTCCAGCCTGGCTTACCAAGGTCTGCGAAATCACGCCATACACCAAAGAAAACAGCTTTTTCGTCATCATGGCTCCAGTCAGAGCGAGAATCCCACCAGATTTCGTTCCGGCCTTGGGATGAACCGCTATTTGTAGTTGTACGGTAGATGAAATAGCCCTGATTGCCTTCGGCCTTGGTGGCCATGGCTTCAGCTCTGAAAGTATATGAACCCAAGGAATAGGAAGCCATCAAGGCTTGCATCCAGGCGCGTCCGTCATAAACCTTATCAGCGTCACTGACATTTCTGGTATCGTCTGCGCCATAGAATTGATAGCTAAGGTACAGATTGCCGCCAGCCACATCTAGATTGTTTTTAAGTTTTATATGGTAGGTATCGAGGAAATCCTTGGACTGTGAGAAGGCTCCATCAATGCTGAATCCATTGTTGAACGTATAAATAGCACCCAGCGAGTGGATGTAATCAATTTTTTTGCCGTTGTTGTTTTTAAACTCATAAGTACTGTTGAACCAAGGAGCTTTATACTCATTGGCCCATGTATAGGCGATTTGCAGTTTGTTAAAGTTGGCACCTATTTGGGTACCTTGATAGGTGCCCGGCATAAAGTTCCAGTTGGTGCCTAAGCCACCGGGACCCGATGGCTGAATGTAGCCTGCCTTGGCCCAGTAATTACCCGTTTTGAATTTGATCGCAGCTTTGTAGATACTGGCGCCGTTTTCTTCTTTTCCAGTCCATGTGGCTTCATAAGGGGTATCCCATGGGACGAAGTTGAATTCATGTCCTACACCTGAATTCTGTTTAATATCTGCAGCAGCAAATATCCCAAAGTCGAAACCAATCATTTCATTTGCATAGCCAGTACTGATGTCAATATTGGTCATGATAGATGTATGGTCGAGGTTGTCTTCATACTCTCTGGTTTCCAGATTGTAACGATCCCGCTTACGGGAGAAGACATAAAATCCGCCAGTTACCTTGGTATCATCAAAGAAGGCACCAGAATTCTCTTGAGCTACTGCTGTTCCGGATAGGATGCTAAGTGCAGCAGCAACTGCGGTGGGCAGTGCTGTTTTATAAAACATGTGTGGGTAGCTCCCCTGTCACTTTTTATCTTGTTTTTGTAGTGGTTACTAATTTTTGTGAGGAGGACTGGTGTTCAGTGATGATCCATTCCTGTTCGATTTTGAGTATATGATTGTTTGATTTTAAATAATACCGGCGCCAGAAACTGGTTATAAAAAATAATCAGACTTCTTGACTTTAATCATTAAATATCCATTTTTTCTGTTATCCGTTTATACTCGACTGGGAGCTTTGATCTATGTCATTGAATTGATTGTCGTCTATTGTTTATAAGCTATATCCAATATGGATTGGTGACTTGTTCACTGTATATATTTGTAAAACTACTTCAGAAGTCGGTTTTTTTTATCCCGTATTACTTTGCTAAAAATTAAATCGATAGTTCAGTGCACGATCATGTGCAGATATGAAAAAATTATCTGTTGGATGTATGTTTGCTCGCATGGATTGCGAGCGAATAAAAAATACATTTTACGGAAAATTATATTCATCTTTATTGATGGTTGATATAGATCAATTAATAGTAGGCATCCTAAGAGCTAATCTTAAAAGAAACTTTGCAATAGTATTACGGAGTTTGATTTTCATATGAAATCGCCACAGCATCTTTTTCCAGACAATTTTTGGTGGGGAAGCGCCACATCTGCTACACAAGCAGAGGGTGCTGCCAATGAGGGAGGAAAGGGGCAGAATATCTGGGATTTCTGGCATAGTCAGGAACCACAAAAATTTCATAACCAGATTGGCCCAAGAGAAGCTTCGGCTTTCTACCACAACTATAAAGACGACATTGCCTTAATGAAGTCTCTTGGACATAACTCGTTCCGAACTTCTATTTCATGGTCGCGTCTGATACCTGAAGGTACCGGTGATGTTAATCCCGAAGCGGTAGTCTTTTACCGTGACATGATTGATGAACTTAAGAAGAACGATATTGAACCAATCATCAATCTTTTTCATTTTGATCTGCCAATGGCGCTGGTGGAAAAAGGTGGCTGGGAATCCAGAGAAACCGTTAAAGCTTATGCAGATTATGCGGAAAAATGCTTCGAGTTGTTCGGCGATCAGGTGAATTATTGGTTTACCCAGAATGAACCCATCGTGCCGGTGGAAGCAGGTTATATGAATGTTTACCACTGGCCTTGCGTTGTTGATTTTCGTCGTGCCGCTCAGGTGGCTTACCATTTTGTTCTGGCCAATGCCTGCGCGATTAAGCGTTATCGTGATCTTAACCTGCCAGGAAAGATTGGTATTATTCTTAATCTGTCTCCCACTTATCCTCGCAGTGATTCACCAGAAGATGTGCAGGCAGCTCATTTGGCAGACCTGTTCAATACTCGGTCATTTCTTGATCCCGTTACCAA
The DNA here is from genome assembly GCA_947040555.1 of uncultured Oceanospirillales bacterium. Classification (GTDB taxonomy): domain Bacteria; phylum Pseudomonadota; class Gammaproteobacteria; order Pseudomonadales; family Endozoicomonadaceae; genus Sansalvadorimonas. The sequence continues at coordinate 37,335 of CAMRBW010000010.1, forward strand.
AGGAAAGTATCCCGAAGAACTGGTTGCTTTGCTGAAGGAGCATGATCAGCTTCCCGTATTTGAATATGCAGATCTAGATATCATTAAAGCCAATACGATCGATGTTCTTGGTTTTAACTATTACCAACCTCGGCGAATAAAAGCAAAAGAGAACTTTCATCCAGAAGAGGCTCCTTTCACTCCTGGGAAGTTCTATGATTACTATGCCATGCCGGGGCGCAAGATGAATGAGCATCGGGGCTGGGAAATCTATGAAAAAGGTGTGTATGACACTTTGATAGATCTCCGTGACAACTACGATAACATCGAAGTCTACATCTCAGAGAATGGCATGGGTGTCGAGGGCGAAATGACTTTTGCTGATGATAGCGGTGTTATTCAGGATGATTATCGTATTGAGTTTATTCAGGATCATCTTGAATGGATTCACAAGGCGGCAACCGAAGGCTGCAACGTCAGGGGTTACCATTTATGGACCTTTATTGATTGCTGGTCTTGGCTCAATTCCTACAAAAATCGTTATGGCTTGGTGAGTCTTGACTTGGAAACGCAAAGCCGCACTATTAAAAAAAGCGGTCACTGGTTTCGGAGTGTAGCTATGAATAATGGCTTCTGACTTATGGTGCAGCCTTGACTAACTGTCAGGGCTGTAAATTTCATGCTCTCTACTTTTTGTATATTTGGTCCGATACTCCCCAGGTGTATGTCCCGTACTTTTACGAAAAACTCTGCCAAGATAATCACCGCTTTTAAAACCTACCTTCTCAGCAATTTCATCAAGATTGAAAGAATGATCAGATAGAATACGTTTAGTTTGATTTATGCGGACAGAATTTAGATAGGTGTTGAATCCAGAATTTCCTTCTTGCTGAAACAGTCTGGAAAGATGGTTGGGTGTCAACGCAAAAGTGTTGGCAACAGAGTCTCGGGTAATCTGGGGTCCGAAATTTTCTTGAAGATAAAGGCAGATAGTTTCCCATCTGTTTTTTGCTCGACTTGTAATAATGTTATCAGCTGTCAGTATGTGGAGGCCGTGTCGGATCATAGCTTCAGACAGGCATGGAGCTGCTGGGCTTGTTCTATTAATAAGAGCCATTTCATTTAAGGCATCCTCCATAAGTTTGCCTTCGTTTTTCAGATAACAGGGAATTCCCAATTTGGTTGTAGTTTTTGCTTGGTCACCTCTTTGACAATCACTAAGAGCGACGAATATTTGTCTGGGTGTGAATGTAAAGGTAATAATTCTACAGGGCTGACGCCATGTCGGTGCATCCCAGCAACATGCAGGAATAAAAATTACTTCTCCAGAAGTAGCAGATGCAACCTCAGACCTTCCATGAGCACGCACTTCAAATTCATAAGTACCAGATAATACCAGGCAGATGCGGGAAGAGTTGGTTTGGAAGGCATTGGTATGTGGTTTTTCGCTTCCTGTAATAAACCAAACTTTGGTTATTTTACGGTCTTTAAGAAATTCACTAACCTCTTGGAATATTGTAAATCCGTCAGACATTCTTCACTCTCTATACTGTATACTTTTTGATGAAAAAGTGGGCTGATCATGGATGGTTTTTACTGAACAAATATTGACATTAATCAACGTTGCTTGTCATTGTTATAAATGTCCGTTTAATGGGTCAAAATTGGGGTTTTTAATTAGTATTTTGTTATCTATAGTGATTTCAGAAATCCATACAAGCTAACAAAAAAAATAGTGGGTTAATCTGTATTGATCACTAGATCGTACCTTAGAAAAACACCACTGACTGTTAGCGCCTGGAGTGATATTTTTAAATATTTTTCATACAAAAACTACAAATATTTATCGTCGGCGGTGTTGTTTTTATGAGTGAGCAATATTTTGCAATAGACCTTGGTGGCAGCTTCATTAAATTCGGTATTTTAAATGATCGGTGTGAAGTTTTATTTAAAGATAAAATAGCGACGCCCAAGGGTGCCTCCATTGAAGATCTTTATGGTGTATTTGATGAAATCATAAAACCACTGACTGAAAAATATTCCATTAATGGGATCGCGGTCAGCGCGCCAGGGTTGGTGACTGATCAAGGAACAGTCAAAGGCGTCAGCTCTATTCCCTGTCTTCACGGGCCTAACATCAAAGCCGATTTGTCGGCCCGCTATCATCTTCCCGTAGCCATAGAAAACGATGCTAACTGTGCTGCACTGGCAGAAGTCAATAAAGGCTGCGCCCAAGGGCTGGATAATGTGCTTTTTGTGGTGTGTGGCACTGGTATTGGTGGAGCGGTCATTAGCAATGGAAAATTGCATAAAGGGCGCAACCTTTTTGCCGGTGAGTTTGGCATGCTGGTTCAATACGACCACGACAAGTCGACGATGCGCTCCTTTAGCTCGCTGGCGTCGACAGGCAATCTGGCGATTCGAGCCTCTGAAGCAATGGGGCGGTCATTATTGGGGCTTGAGGTCTTCGCTTTGGCCGATGCCGGAGATGAAATTTGTCAGGCTCATGTAACATCATTCTATAACCATCTGGCTACGTTACTCACTAATATTCAGTGCGCTTATGATCCTGAACTGATTGTGGTCTCCGGTGGGGTAACCGGCAGGGAACAATTTGGTCAAGAGCTTGAGGCCGCCATAGAGACAATTAATAAGCTGCGTGGCCCTCTGGCTGTTGAAACACAGGTAAAAGTTGCCACCTTTAAAAATGATGCCAATTTAATCGGTGCTGTTTTTAATCTCTTAAGACAGTAATTGTTTCATAGTAGCCTTTCATAACTATGGGTTATGGGGCTACATAAAATTCAGGGATTAATTATTCATAATTAACATCTCTATGCCATCTCTTTATAAATGTTTACAGCTTTGCGTCTGAAATAAGTAACCCTATTGTTTGCAGATATCTAAAAAAATAGTGGCACGTTGCCAGAAAGTGCTAAGCAAAGGAAGTCACCCATAATGAAAAAGCAACTCAAACTAGCAGTATTTACTGCTTCAATAGCTCTAATTTCCTCGACAGGCTACACCAGTGATTCTCCAAATCTGAAGATTCTAAGCGAGTTCTCCACCGGATGGGTTAAAAACTTTAACCCCTGGATGGGAGGCCGTCAGTCTATCGATATGATTTATGAGCCTTTGGTTATCTTTAACCAGATAGACAGTCTGAAACCTCATTACTGGCTGGCAGAATCCTACAGTATGAGTGAGGATCTGAAAATATTGACGGTGAATCTTCGTAAAGGGGTGAAATGGTCTGATGGCGAAGATTTTAATGCGGATGATGTGGTATTTACCTTCACTTATCCAAAGAAACATCCTGAAATTGATACCGCCGGGGTGTCTGGTAAAGTTGAGCTGGTAGAGAAGGTGGATAACCATACAGTTAAACTTCACCTCAAAAGCCCCAATGCTTTCGCTCCCTATGATTTGATCGGTGTGCAATCACGAATCATACCGAAACATGTCTGGGCTAATGTGGATAACCCTGCTCGACACGTCAATGAAAAGCCTGTGGGAACAGGGCCTTTTACCGAAATCAAGAGATTTACTCCGCAGGTTTATACCCAGTGCCGGAATCCTAACTACTGGAATCCTGAGCTTGCCCTGAAGTGTGTAGAGTTTCCCCAAATCGGCAATAACGACGCAGCCCTTGAAATGATGGCGAAGGGTGAGACTGACTGGAACGGCATCTTTATTCCTGATGTAGACAGAACCTTTGTTGGCAAAAACAAAAACAACAAGTACTGGTTTCCGTCCACCGATGGTGTCCGCATAACCATGAATTACCAGAGCAAAAATGAGGGAGCCAGGGAAGCGTTCGAGAACGTTCATTTCCGCAAAGCCTTCAATCTGGCCATGGATCGGGACGCCATGATGATGATTGGCGCCTACGGTTATGTCTCCGGCGAGAATCCCGCATCGAATCTGCCCAAGGTGCTCTGGAATTGGCGTGATGAAAAGGCTGATAAACTGTGGTCAGAGCTTAATCGCTACGACATCAAAGCCGCCAAAGACGCACTGAAAAAAGGTGGCTTTAAGGATCTCGACGGCGATGGTTATGTAGAAAATGCCAGCGGAAGCAAACTCACTTTCAAAATCCAGGTGCCCAGTGGTTGGACTGACTGGGTAAACAATGCCACCATCGCTGCTGAAGGTCTGCGACTGGCTGGCATTAATGCCAATGTTGTTACCCCAGAGGCTGCGGCCTATGCCAAAAATTGGGAAAACGGTGATTTTGATGCCTGTTTCGGTGGCGGCTCTCTGCAGTCATCTTCCTGGAAGTTCTACGATTACACACTGCATTCCCGTTACGCCAAAACTGGTCAGTGGTGGTCTACTTCAATGACCAACTATGTGAGTCCTGAGCTTGATAATTACATAGATAAGATGGGAATGGCTTCCACTGAAGAGCAGCAAAGGGCACTTTCAAGCAAGATCGAAATGCATCTTGCCGAGAATGTTATTCAGGTACCGCTTTACTATAACGGGGTATGGTACTCCTATAACGACAGCCGATTCACGGGCTTTTACAACGCAAACAATCCCAAAGCTCATCCTGCCCCATGGAGCAGTATTAATCGCCTGATACACCTTATGGATATTAAGCCCAGAACATAACAGCTAACTGATTGCCCCGAAACAGGATCATCTAATGATCACTCCGATCAAATAATAGATGAGATTGGTCAGGTTTCGGGGCAATCCCAAAAGAAAGAGCTAAACGAAATAGTCGTTTCCTCTTTCTTTCCTAATTGAAATGCGTCTGAGGATTAACATGAGATATCTTCTGCAAAGACTGGGTTTTTATATCCTTGCTTTTTTGGTAGCGGTGACTATCAATTTTTTCCTGCCCCGCATGATGCCTGGGGATCCCATACAGTCTTTTCTTGCCCGTTTAGCTCAGAATGGAGGGCAGATAACGCCTGAAACTGTCACGGCGCTGGAATCTTTGTATGGCTATTCGTCCAGTACTCCGTTATGGCAGCAATTCTTCTCCTATCTGTACAGTATTCTTAATGGCGAATGGGGAATATCTACCCGGTTCTTCCAGCCTGTCGTGGATGTTCTGGGAAGAGGGATGTTGTGGACATTGCTGCTGGTAGGCTCTTTCCTGGTGCTGTCTTACACATTGACGACACTGGGCGGTATATGGGTTGCCTGGAAACGAGGCTCTCGTATTGACAGTTTTGTTACTGTTGGATCAGTCGTTGTGTCGTCTATTCCGGCCGTGGTCATGGCGCTGCTGCTGTATTTTATTTTTGCTTCTGATCTGGGTTGGTTCCCTACTGGCTATGCCTATGATCCTGCACTTGATCCAGCATTTACATGGGAGTTTATATCCAGTGTGCTGTATCACCTCGCATTACCCCTTATGGCGATGGTGCTTTTGGCTATGGGCAACATCATGGGGATGCGTTCAAACATGATTAACCAGTTGGGCGAGGATTTCATTGTTATGGGCTGGGCTAAGGGCGTTCCGGATCGAAATGTCATGCTTAACTACGGAGCCCGTAACGCAATTCTACCTGTGGTCACTGCTTTTGCCATGTCAGTTGGTGGTATTTTCGCAGGATCGCTGATTATTGAAATAATCTTCAATTACCCTGGCATTGGTCAAATAATGTTTCAAGGCATGGTAGCCCGTGATTATCCGCTGATTCAGGGATATCTGCTGCTAATGACGCTCATGGTGTTAAGCGCCAACATGATTGCAGATGTTTTACTGCTTGCTCTTGACCCTCGTCTGCGTACTGCAGTGCTTTGATTAAGGATCAGTTATGAAAAAGTTATGGTATCAATTTAAAGAATTTTTCCTTAATAACCCCAAAGCTGCCATTGGTATGGTCTTGGTCTTGGGTATCTGTATTCTTTGCTTTTTCGCACCTCTGTTTACAGATTATCTGCCTAATGCGCGTATTGCTCGCCCTCATGAGGTTCCAAGTGCCGATCATATCCTTGGAACTACCCGTATGGGACGGGATGTTTGGTCTCAGGTTATTTACGGTGGGCGAATATCCATTCTGGTTGGTTTGGTAGCGGGCATTTTTGTCATGTTCATGGCCATGGTTGTTGGTATCAGTGCTGGTTACTTTGGCGGTATTGTTGACAACGTTCTGTCGTTTTTTACCAATGTCGTTATGGTGATTCCAAGCCTTCCTCTGATGTTGGTGCTGGCTTCTTATCTGGATCAGGTATCGCCACTGGTGATTGCCGTCATTATTGGTGCCACTTCATGGCCTTTTGGTGCACGGGTGATTCGAGCTCAGACCTTATCCATCAGGAATCGTGACTTTATTCACGCAGCCGAAGTGATGGGTGAAAGCAGGCGTCGAATGGTGTTCTTTGAAGTTATGCCGAACATGCTGGCGATTCTCGGCAGTTCATTCATCAGTACTGTGATTTACGCCATTATGACAGAGGCGACGTTAGAGTTTCTTGGTCTTGGCGATCCTCTCTCTGTGACCTGGGGCGTCATGCTGTATAACGCACAACAGACGTCAGCTATTCGCATTGGTGCCTGGTGGGAAATTCTTGCCCCAAGTATGGCTTTGGCATCTCTGGCCATTGGTTTGGCACTGGTCAATTTCTCTATTGATGAAATTTCTAACCCCAAATTGCGTGCCCAGAAGATTATGGCCAAGTTTCGTCGGGAACAAGCCAAAGAAGACAAAGCTCGACAGGCGGCTATTAGTACTAATAAAGCATTGGAAGGTGTGGCATGACTGCATTGATTGAAGTGAAAAATCTTTGTGTGGATTACATCACTCTTAATGGGAGAGTGCGTGCAGTCAATAATGTCAGCTTTACTATCGAGGAAGGAGAAATTCTCGGGCTGGCAGGGGAATCTGGCTGTGGTAAAAGTACGATTGCCTTTGCATTGATGCGCCTGCACCGCCCACCGGCATTAATTTCTGGCGGAGAAATTCTTTTCAATGGCGAGAATATTCTTGATTTCGATGAGGAAAGCTTAAGAAAGTTCCGCTGGAAAGATACGTCAATGGTATTCCAAAGTGCCATGAGCTGCCTCAATCCGGTCAAAACGATTGAGTATCAGTTTTACGACATTTTTAAAGCTCATGGTGCCGTAGCCAGTCGTCAGGAGTCGATCGTTAAAGCTCGGGAGTTGCTGAATATTGTTGATATTCCCGAAGAACGTTTGTTTGATTATCCTCATCAGTTTTCCGGAGGAATGCGCCAGCGGGTAGTGATTGCAATGGCCTTGGCTCTGAAACCAAAACTCCTGATTATGGATGAACCAACAACGGCTCTGGATGTGGTCATTCAGCGAGAGATTCTTCAGAAGGTTTATCAGCTTAAACAGCAGTTTAATTTTGCGGTTCTCTTTATTACACATGATTTGAGTTTGATGGTTGAGTTTTGTGATCGAATTGGAATTATGTACTCCGGCCAACTCGTGGAGGTTGCCGAGTCCAAGGCCATACTTACACAGCCACAACATCCTTATACCTTCGGTTTAGGTAATGCTTTTCCAACACTTACGGGTGAGCTGAAAGCCATGACCGGTATTCCGGGAATGCCCCTTGATTTGAGCAATATACCTTCTGGGTGTCGTTTTGCCGAGCGTTGCTTTAAGGCTTCGGAACTGTGTCGTCAAACTGAGCCAGCACTCCACTATCAGCCAGAGCGTGGTTGGGCAGCCTGCCACCAGGTGTTACCCGTTACCGCCCGTACGGGTCAGGACATTCCTACAGAAGATGTCTATTAAAGGAGAACAGAATGCTTACTAAAAAGTTAAATAAGGTCTCCGAAAGACAGGTAACCCTGGAGGCCAAAGATCTGACCATTGATTTCCCTAAGGCTAAAAAATCACTGTTTAGCCCCAGGGAATATTTACGGGCTCTGAATGGGCTCAACTTTAAAATGTACGATCGCCATTGTCTGGCAGTGGTTGGTGAGTCCGGTTGTGGTAAAAGCACCTCGGCCAGAATAGCTACGAAAATCCATCATGCAACATCAGGCTCGATCAGTTATCGGGGGCGGGATGTTGATACAATTGTAAGTAATCAGGATTTAAGAGATTACCGTCGTGATGTTCAGATGATTTTTCAGGATCCATTTGGTTCCCTGAATCCACTGCATACCATTCGCTACCATTTGGAGCGTCCGCTAAGAATCTATTTCGATATTACCAGCCGTGCGGAGATGGAAGATCGATTGGCTGCCATATTAAACCAGGTTGGTTTGACTCCGGCAAAAGACGTACTCGAAAAATTCCCCCATCAATTGTCTGGTGGTCAGAGGCAGCGGGTCTTTTTGGGGAAAACTCTGGCAATTGGCGCCCATGTTATTCTGGCTGATGAACCCACTTCCATGCTTGATGTTTCTATTCGGATTGGTGTTCTGAATCTAATGAATCAGATGAAGCATGAGATGGGTAAATCGTTTATGTATATTACCCACGATATTGCCACCGCAAGATATATTGCTGAAGAGACCTTGGTGCTGTATTGCGGACATATGGTGGAATTCGGCGATACCGAAGAGATCACCCAAAATCCTCAACATCCCTATACTCAACTATTACTTGCTGCGGCTCCCGATCCTAATCGTAGTATCCATGACAAGCTACCTACCTACCGATCACAGGAAACACCGGTTTGGTCGCCTGAAAAAATGGGTTGCCCCTATGCTACACGTTGCCCACAAGCGCGGGTAGAGTGTTTTGAACATTTGCCTGAAGTGAAAGAGATAGCTCCCGACCACTTTATACGTTGTCATCTTTTCAGCTAGATGGGGACGGTGCAAATGCTTGTGATTGCGTGATCGAGAATCATGTCATAACTGATGACAGATCGATAAAGAAGGTCAAATGGTGAACTTTTGACCTTCTGCAAGTCGTAAGATTAAGACAGGCATAATTTTATGTCCTGTTCATAAAATGACTATTGGCGTAATGCTTTTTATTTGGGAAAGCCTGGTGATGAGTAATAAAATTTTCTCTTGGAATGATAGTTCAGAGTGGCTGAATAACGCCCATTTAATAAGTTGGATATCCCGTACAGAAGCACTGGCAAGCAGCAAAGTACTTCACCGTATAAGTGCTCAACTACAAGAAGTTGGAAATTCAAACAATACAGATAAAACCATCACCCTTCATTACGGCTTAAATAAAACCTGTCGTAAGCTCAGTTTATTACCTGCCGTTAAAGATAATAAAATATGTAGTAATGGTGCTGTTGCACAGCTGATCAATGAGCTGAAAGATATTATCCAACCTGGAGAATCCCATTATATCGCCTTTGATATTTCTGATATGGATCTATCCCAGGCAGGCATTCAACAGGTTATTACCACCCTACTGATCACAATTTACAATCAGAACTATCACTTGGATGAACTAGGCTACAGTAGCCGTACATCATCACATGAATTTGATGTCAAACTCATCGCTGATCCGGAATTTTGTGAAATTGCTCATCAGATTAATTGTAAGGCCGTTGCCATAGCGGAAGGCATGTTGCTGGCTAGAAAGCTCTCGGATACTCCTAGTGATAGATGTACGCCCGAAGCCATTGCACAGCAAATCGAGAGCTATTGTCAGGACTATGCAAATATTGACTGCAAAGTGTTGGATATGGAAGCCATGCAGGCCATGTCCATGGGGGCGCTGTGTGCAGTAGGCAAAGGTAGTGTTAATCCACCCCGTCTGGTTGAGCTTAATTATCGAGGAGGTCCATCAGAACAGCGACCTTGGGCATTAGTTGGTAAAGGGGTTACCTTTGATAGTGGTGGTCTTTGGATAAAAAGTGGAGCCGGCATGTCAAGCATGAAATATGACATGTGTGGTGCCGCTGTAGTATTCGGTGTAATCGAAACCATTCGCCAACTGGCTCTTCCGATCAATGTGACAGCTGTTCTGGCTTTGGCTGAAAATATGCCGACTGATCGGGCTATGCGCCCAGGTGATGTGGTACGCACACACAGTGGTTTAACCGTCGAAATCATCAATACAGATGCAGAAGGTCGTTTAGTTTTGGCTGATGCCATCAGTTATGCCGACAAGCAGTTAAATCCTCTAGGTATTATCAATGTCGCTACTCTGACCGGAGCAGTGGTAAAAACGTTCGGTTACGATATCAGTGGCATGATGAGTAATAACGATGAATTACAATCGATATTAGAAGAAGCTGCCGGTCAATCCTATGACCGCATCTGGCCCTTGCCTCTGGATGAAAGTTTTGCTCCTCAGGTAAAAAGCAACATTGCAGATTTGTGTAATACCCCACCGAATGATGCCGCCATTTCCATATCCGCAGGTTATTTTTTGAGTCAATTCTGCTCAGAACGACCATGGGCGCATCTTGATGTTAGTGGTACAGCGCTGACTCGAAAGCCATTCCTTCAGGCAAGTGGTCGTCCCATTCCGTTGCTCACGCAATTTCTATGCAATCAGGTTCTGATTCAAGAAAATGAGATGGGCTCTGCCATCAATACGCAGGCATTCGGCGTATGAATAAGCATCTGAAACTGATTGAAAACAAATTAATGTCAGTTGCCGGACGAATGGCCCAGCAAAGACACCTTGGGGCAATTCGTGATGCCTATATCTCTTTTATGCCCTTTATTATTGTGGGTTCAATATTGTTGGTGATTAGCTCGTTCCCGAGTGAAACTTACCAAAATGCGATGACATCGATATTTGGAGGGCAGTGGTCTTATATTATCGAAATTCCATTCAATGTTATTTTTTCAACCATGTCGCTGTTTATTACCTTTATGGTGGCTTACAAGCTGGCAGGACATTACAATATTGACAAAGTATCTGCGGGTATTTTGTCACTCGCTGTTTTTTTTGTTCTGACACCCTTTGTAAAAGTAGAGGGCATTGGCACGGTAATTCCTCTGGAGTGGATTGGTACCAAAGGCCTCTTTGTCGCAATGATTGGTGCCCTGGTCTCAACGGAAATTTTCACCTATCTGATCCGTAAAAATATCATCATTGCCATGCCTGACGGCGTACCTCCAGCAGTACAAAAATCATTTGCAGCGCTCATCCCTGCCCTTTTGGTATTGAGTCTGGCATTAGCTGTACGCGTTCTTTTTGAGGCGACGCCTTATAAAACCATTCATCAGTGCATTTATGAGGTGCTGGCATCGCCCATTCGTCATTTTGGTACCTCTTTTATTGGAGCTTTGCTGACGACTTTCAGTATCACTATTTTGTGGTCGGTGGGGATTAACTCAGGATCTATGGTCAATAGCATCCTTCGTCCTTTCTGGATGGAAAATCAGATGGACAATATCACAGCTGTTCAGGCTGGATTGACGCCGCCCCATGTCATTACCGAACAATTTTTCGATATGATCTGGATGGGCGGTTCCGGTGCAACACTGTCCCTGATTATTGCCATGCTTATTTTTGCCCGTAGTCAGCATATAAAGAGTGTTTCACGACTGGCGGCAGGTTCTTCCATCTTCAATATAAACGAACCTGTATTATTTGGTTTGCCAGTGATTATGAACCCGATAATGCTGATCCCATTCAATCTGGTGCCTCTGGTTCTTGTAACCATTCAATATGTAGCGATGTCATCCGGTCTGATTTCACCGACAACGGGTGTCTATATTCCATGGACATTACCACCTGTTATCAGTGGTTTTATTGTTACCGGCGGGCTGTCTGGAGCTATTATCCAGCTCATTAATCTGGTAATCGGGGCAATTATTTATCTGCCTTTTCTGCGAATTATTGATAAGCAGTACCGAGCCAGTGAATCGGTCACAGAAAATCAGACCAAAAATAGTGTTCAACAACCAGCTTACAATTGAGAGTAAATAATGATGATGAATTCAACCTGGGGAATTATCGCCACCTGGCGCATGGCTTTCGACGGCATTAATGCAGCAACTACACGACTACAAAGAGAAGAAAGTGCTGAAACAGCGGTGATTGAAGCAGTAAAAATGGTGGAAGACTATCCATTCTACAAAAGTGTTGGCTATGGTGGTCTGCCCAATGAAGAGGGTGTTGTCGAGCTGGACGCTGCTTTTATGCACGGCACGACGATGGCTGTTGGTGCAGTGGCCAGCATTCAGGATATTGCTAACCCGATTATGCTGGCTCAGCGACTCAGTCAGGAACGTTTTAACAGTTTCATGGTTGGTGAGGGAGCAAAAGCGTGGGCTTTGGCAAACGGTTTTGAACAGAAAACCATGCTGACAGAACGAGCCCAACAACACTACGAAAAGAAATGCCGTGAAACCATCGATCAAGGTCTATCCCCTTATAGCGGGCATGATACGGTTGGCATCTGCGCAGTGGATTTGAAAGGCGATATCTGCGTAGGGACTTCTACCAGTGGTCTGTTTATGAAGCGCCCTGGTCGTGTAGGTGATTCACCACTCTCCGGCTCTGGTTTTTATGCTGACAGCGATGTCGGCGCAGCGACGGCTACTGGATTGGGTGAAGATCTGATGAAGGGGTGTGTGAGCTATGAGATTGTTCGTCGTATGGGAGAGGGTATGTCGCCTCAACAGGCGGCGGAAAGCACGGTCAATGATCTGGAAGCAAAGCTGATAAAACGTTATGGTCGGGCTGGCGATCTGTCTGTCGTCTGTATCAATAAATCGGGTGATTTTGGTGCGGCGACCAATATTGATAATTTCTCCTTCTCCGTGGCGACTGCCAAGCATGAACCGACTATTTACATCTGTCGTCGTGAAGGCAAACAGACAAAATATGAAGTGGCCAGCCCGGAATGGCTTGATGCTTACCAGGCCCGCATTACCGCCCCGATTGTCTGAATTTAGTGGCAGCATTTATGATTCCTGTAGAAATTTGCGTTAATAGCAAAAACGAATCCTCCGTGTTCCTTGCCGTTGGCAACGCATGGGCGGGAGGTGCCAGCCGGATTGAGCTTTGTGCCAGCATGGAGCATGACGGTTTAACGCCGCCTGTCGCACATATCGAGCAGGCCAGAGCGGCTTTTTGGGATAGACCCGGATTGTTGGTGATGATTCGCCCGATACCCGGTGGATTTGTTTATCAATCCAAAGATATCAAGTTAATGGAAAGTCAGATCATCAGCGCGGCGAAAGCGGGAGCTAATGGTGTGGTCATCGGTGTTCTTGAGCAAAAAAATGGAGGGGTTCATCAGGAGTATTGCCGACGTTTAGTCGGTTGCGCCAAAGATCATGATCTCTCGGTGACCTTTCATCGAGCTTTTGATGCGACGCCGGACTGGCGACGGACTCTGGATACTGTCATTGCGTTGGGTATTGATCGGGTCTTATCGAGCGGCACGCCATGGGGAACAGCCACTACTGCGCTCGATGGTGTTAACCGCCTGGCAGAAATGATTCAATTTGCTGACGGTAATATTGAGCTTGTGGTGGGCGGAGGTGTAAATCATGGCAATGTACCCGTTATTGTCGATGCACTCAGAGATCTGAATGGTTGCTTTTCTCTCCATGCCTACAGTGCCGTTCTGGAAAATGATGATGTTTCCAGAGATAAGGTATCCAGTTTGTGTAGTTTAGTTGGGTCGTAAAGTGTCTCAATGGTAGAAGGCTCTGCTCGTGCAGGGCTCTTCTTGCCAGAGCTCTTCACACCAGAGCT
>CAMRBW010000011.1 GCA_947040555.1 uncultured Oceanospirillales bacterium
GAGCGGCTTCAACTACAACGGCTGCTTCTGCAACGGGAGCGGCTTCAACTACAACGGCTGCTTCTGCAACGGGAGCGGCTTCAACTACAACGGCTGCTTCTGCAACGGGAGCGGCTTCAACTACAACGGCTGCTTCCACAACGGCTGCTGGAGCTTCTTCAGTTACAACAGCTGCTTCTACAGCTGCTGGAACCTCTATAGAGGCAGCCGGTACTTCCGCAGGAGCTGGTGCTTCTACAGGAGCCGGTGCTTCTACAGGAGCCGGTGCTTCTACAGGAGCTGGTACTTCCGCAGGAGCTGGCATTTCGTCTACAGCGATAACGGGAACATCTGCAGAGATAGCCGGAACGTCCTCAACGAGAACCTCTTCCTGCTTAACAGCAGTAGGAATACCCAGTACATCGCCATCAGAGATAACATCTGCTTTCTGCTTAGCGATGGTGGCCAGACTAATGCTGGTCACGAAGAAGATCGCCGCCAGAACGGCTGTTGTCCGGGACAGGAAGTTTCCTGAACCCGAGCTGCCAAATACAGTCTGTGATGCGCCCGAACCAAAGGAGGCACCGGCATCGGCACCTTTACCTTGTTGCAACATGACAAAGCCAATAAGGCCAAGAGCCGCCAACACATGTACGACTAAAATTAATGTTTCCATCCTTTATCCCGCAGCACGACAGATAGTAAGAAAGTCCTGTACGTCCAGAGACGCACCACCCACCAGACCACCATCAACGTCAGCACCAGCAAAAATCTCGGCTGCGTTGGAGCCCTTCACGCTGCCGCCGTAAAGGATACGGGTACGGGCAGCCATATCAGCATCATGCTCAGCCAGCAGCCCACGGATTGCGGCATGAGCTTCCTGAGCCTGTTCAGGAGTAGCGGTCAGACCGGTACCGATAGCCCACACCGGCTCGTAAGCGATAACCAGTTCAGTCAGAGACTCTGGCGCAGAATTTTTCAGTACAGCTTTAATCTGACGGGCAACAACCTCATCAGTACGACCTTCCTGACGCTCTTCCAGGCTCTCACCGACACAGAGAACAGGAACCAGCCCTGCCAGACCGGCACGCTCAACTTTGGTAGCAACATCAGCATCGGTTTCACCGTAGATAGCACGACGCTCAGAGTGACCAACCAGCACTAACTTACAGCCAAAATCCTTGGCCATGGCTACAGATGCTTCGCCAGTATAGGCGCCGGATTCTGCGGTGCAGATATTTTGCAGACCCCAGGCAACATTTGTAGAAGAAAGTGCATTTTCTACCTGCTGGACAAAAACAGCAGATGGGAATACAGCAACTTCGATATCATTTACCAGACCATCTTTGGCAAACTGGGTCAGACCGGTGGTCAGACCATCAATCAGTGCAGATACCGACTCACGGGAACCGTTCATTTTCCAGTTACCGGCAACAAGTGGCTTGCGCATAAAGAACCTCATCAAGAGAAGGGGCGAAATGTTAGCTTACCGTCAGCGCCCATGACAATGGGCACTGCTCAAAAGCTGCGATCTCAACATGACATCGCAGCCGATAGATTTCAGATTTAACTCAGCTCGGCTTTTACCACATTGGCCAGAGCTTCACAGCGAGTGGCGACTTCGTCGGCATCCTCGCCTTCGATCATGACGCGAATCACCGGCTCGGTACCGGAGGTGCGCAGCAGCACCCGGCCACGACCGGCCATTTCACTTTCCGTGGTACGGATAGCTTCAGCAATCCTCGGATTTTCCTCTGGATTCACCCGCTGAGCCATACGCACGTTGATCATAGTCTGGGGAAATTTCACCATATCGCCACTCAGCTCTGCCAGAGTGCGGCCAGTTTCGACCATAACACGCAGAACCTGAAGGGCAGCTACAATACCATCTCCGGTGGTAGAAACATGGCGACAGATCAAATGACCGGATGATTCACCACCCAATTCCCAGCCTTTGGCCAATAACAATTCGTTAACATAGCGGTCACCCACCTGGGCACGTAAGAACGGGATACCTGCAGTCTCCATCGCCTTTTCAAGGCCGAGGTTAGACATCACCGTACCCACAACACCACCACTGAGTTTGCCGCTACCGTGGCGATAACGGGCAATAATACACAACAGTTCATCACCATCAACCTCACGGCCGGTGTGATCCACCATCAAAACCCGGTCACCGTCACCATCAAAGGCGATACCCAGATCAGCCTTCTTTTCCAGAACCCTCGCCTGCAATGTGCCAATGCAGGTAGAGCCAACATCTTCATTAATGTTCAGACCATTGGGGGAGATGCCAATGGCATCCACTTTTGCACCCAGCTCGCTAAACACCGTCGGACCCACTTTATAGGCCGCACCGTGGGCAGCATCCACCACCATATGCAACCCTGAAAAATCAAGGTGTGAGCGTACAGTCGCCTTACAATATTCGATATAACGGCCGGCGGCATCGTCGATACGACGGGCGCGACCCAGCTGAGAAGGATCGGAGAAGGTGATCTCCTGATCCATCATATTCTCGATGGCCAGCTCGACCTCATCCGGAAGCTTGGTTCCCTGAGCCGAGAAGAACTTGATGCCATTATCGTAGTAAGGGTTATGGGAAGCACTGATAACGATGCCGGCATTGGCATTAAAAGTACGGGTCAAATAAGCAATTGCAGGTGTTGGCAGTGGCCCCAGCAACCAGGCATCGATACCGGCGGCAGCCAAACCAGCCTCAAGGGCAGACTCAAACATATAACCGGAAAGACGGGTATCCTTACCAATAAGAACCCGATGAGCTCCCCGATCGGCAAACACCTTACCGGCGGCCCAACCCAGCTTTAACATGAACTCGGGAGTAATGGGGAACTGACCAACCTGCCCGCGAACACCATCTGTACCGAAATACTTGCGTCCCATGAAATTCCTACCTGATTTCCTTTATAAAATGCTGCATCACTGCCCTGTCAAGCATCAGCGACTGCTCTCAACATGGCCAGTGCATCAGCGGTTTCCCGCACATCATGTACCCGAAGAATCTGTGCGCCCACCTGAGCCAGCAGAACCGCGAGCGCAACACTGGCCACCATGCGTTCATCCGCTGTGTTATCAAGCACTGTACCAATAAAGCCCTTGCGCGACACGCCAGCGAGCAGAGGAAAACCGAATTTTTTAAACTCATCAAAACGCTTGACCAGCTCATAATTCAGAGCGGGCGTCTTACCAAACATACCACCACCGAAACCGGGATCAAGGATGATATTTTCCCGTTTGATGCCTGCAAGCTCACACAAGCGCACACGTTCGAGAAAATAGTCACCTATCGCGGCAACGATATCGTCGTAAACCGGCACAACCCCCGGCTCCTGTTGATCCAGCAGAGAGTGCATCAGCACCACCGGCACCTGAAACTCGGCAGCGACTTCCAGGGCACCGGGGCGGGAGAGCGCTCGGACATCATTAATGATGCTTGCTCCTGCGGCAACGGCCTCGCGCATCACCTCCGGTGAGCTGGTATCCACCGAAATCGTACTATCAGACTCTTTGCGCAGTGCGGCGACAACCGGAACGACCCGATCAATCTCCTCCTGAACAGGGATTCTCTGGGCGGTGGGACGGGTTGACTCGCCACCGATATCGATAATATCTGCACCGGCAGCGATCATCGCACGGGCATGAACCAAGGCCCTTTCCAGAGAGTTGTAACGCCCGCCATCAGAGAAAGAGTCCGGCGTTACATTGAGAATGCCCATAATCCGGGGGCTTGCCAAATCGGGATACACCTGCATAGAGTGCGGCCTTGAAACTGTCTTGAAAATAGCTGGGCAAAATGACCGGGCAGTGTAACCCATTCACACCCCAGATAGAAAATCACGCAAGTATACCTGTAAATGCCGCATATACGTACGTCAAGATGTAACAGAATACCTGCTCTAATCTGTGAAACACTCTATCAACTGTCCACTACAGCCAAACGCTGGGTTAATCCAATAAGTGTACGGTCGAGAACTGCAATAGATCGTTTACTTATGAAAGTAGTTTTACCAGGCATGACCACTCACGAAGCAATAGCCTGTTGATGTGATCAACGTTATTTGCAAAAAATACTGAACAGACTCTCAGCAAAAAGGGAGCCGAAGCTCCCTTTAAAAGTCACCAGTGTTCCGATGGTCAGTGCTGACCGGCTGGACCACCTACAGGTTTATCATCACCGGCATCCATTGAATCATCCACGGTGGGAACATCACTTTTAGACCGTTCTTCAGACACCGCCTGAGCGTTACCGGAGTCGTTGTCCTTATCCCAGTCTTTGGGAGGACGTGGATTCTTGCCTTCCATGATGTCGTCGATTTGAGGTGCGTCGATGGTTTCATACTCCATCAGCGCATCCTTCATCAGCTCCAGCTTGTCCCGATGATCGTCCAGAATTTTGTAAGCGGTGTTATAGCAGTGATCGATAATGGAACGGACTTCCTCATCAATCGCCTTCGCAGTTTCGCCGCTGACATTCACATGGTGTGCGCCCTGACTCTTGCCCAGGAAGATTTCACCTTCGTCTTCTGCATATAGCAGAGGACCAAGTTTCTCGGACAGACCCCATTTGGTCACCATATTACGAGCCATTTGGGTCGCTTGCTGAATGTCGTTGGAGGCACCGGTAGAAACGCCATCCTTGCCGTACAGCAACTCTTCCGCGATACGACCACCGTACATGGAAGCAACACGACCAATCAGATAACGACGGCTGTAGCTGACTTTATCTTCTTCCGGCAGGTACATGGTCACACCCAACGCACGACCACGGGGGATGATACTCACCTTGTAAACCGGATCATGCTCAGGCATCAGGCGACCAACAATGGCGTGACCAGCCTCATGATAAGCGGTCATTTCTTTGTCTTTCTCGCTCATCACCATGGACTTGCGCTCAGCACCCATCATGATCTTGTCTTTGGCCTGGTCAAATTCCAGCTTGCCGACGGCACGTTTGTTGGAACGGGCAGCAAACAGCGCTGCTTCGTTCACCAGGTTGGCCAGATCCGCACCGGAGAAGCCGGGCGTACCACGGGCGATAACACTGGCTTCAACATCATCACCACAAGGTACCTTGCGCATATGCACATTGAGGATTTGCTCGCGGCCACGGATATCGGGCAGAGACACAACCACCTGACGGTCAAAACGACCAGGACGCAGCAGCGCAGGGTCGAGAACGTCGGGACGGTTGGTGGCAGCAATAACAATAATACCGTCGTTTGCTTCAAAGCCATCCATCTCCACCAGCAGCTGGTTCAAGGTCTGCTCACGTTCATCGTGACCACCACCCAGACCGGCACCACGGTGACGACCAACAGCATCGATTTCATCGATAAAGATGATGCAGGGCGCTTGCTTTTTGGCTTGCTCAAACATGTCGCGAACACGGGAAGCACCGACACCGACAAACATCTCAACAAAGTCGGAACCGGAGATGGTGAAGAATGGCACCTTGGCTTCACCGGCAATGGCTTTTGCCAGCAAGGTCTTACCCGTACCAGGAGAACCCACCATCAGCACACCACGGGGAATGCGGCCACCCAGACGCTGGAACTTGCTGGGATCTCTCAGGAAGTCCACCAGCTCCTGCACATCCTGCTTGGCCTCATCAACACCGGCAACATCTGCGAATGTAGTCTTGATCTGATCCTCTGAAAGGAGGCGCGCCTTACTCTTGCCGAAGCTCATGGGGCCGCCTTTGCCGCCACCACCGCCCTGCATCTGGCGCATAAAGAACATGAATACGGCAATAATCACCAGAATCGGGAAACTGGCAACCAGCAACTGTGACCAGATGCTCTGCTTTTCAATAGGTTTTGCTTCAACCTGAACGTTGCTGTGCAGCATGTCGTCCATCAGCTTGTCGTCCCGAATGGTCGGAGGCAAGTTGACTTCAAAGCGTTCATTGTTAATGTACGTCCCGTTCAGCGTATAACCGTCGATCAGCACCCGACTGACCTGACCGTTCTCCACCTGCGAGACGAAGTCAGAGTAATTGACCTTCTGGGTTGAACCCTGGATGCCATCAAAGTTTTTAAAAACCGTCAGCAATACCAGGGCGATCACCACCCAAAGAATTAGATTTTTTGCCATATCATTCAAATGTGTACCCTCACCGAGCGCTTATCGGTACGTCTGAAACTGTGGCTCTGAACGGGAATAATCAGAGCATGTCCTGTTATTATCGCAGGAGTTACACCTGAGCTTACATCCGCACAAAGCTCCCCTCCCTGCTCAACATTACTACAGAATGGTAGGCAGAAACAGTATGGAGAGGAAGTCTCTGCCTATACCCATGATTACAAATTTCTATAAAACGAGAACACAATAATAAGCCATAACCCTGTAATGGGGGCGAAGCGTGAAACTTACAACCCCTCTACCTACTCCGTTACCCTTTAAACTGACGTCCCAGCAGATAAGTCTCACTGGAACGGGTGCGGGAGGCCCCTGGTTTACGGGTCACTACTGTGCCAAAACTGGAACGCATATCCTTGAGATACTCTTCAAAACCTGCACCATGGAAGATTTTCACCAAAAAGGAGCCACCCGGTTTGAGCACCTGCCGCGCTAAATCCAGAGCCAGCTCAACCAGATGCATAGCGCGGGGTTGATCAGACGCCTTTACGCCACTCATATTGGGTGCCATATCGGAAATAACCAGATCGACATGATCGGCATCAATCGCTGCCAGAATCTCTTCCAGAACGGCGTCTTCGGTGAAGTCGCCCTGAACAAAAGCGACATCGGCAATGGGATCCATCGGCAGAATATCAGAGGCTACGATACGTCCCTTGCCGCCAATTTTTTCAGCAACAACCTGAGTCCAGCCACCGGGAGCTGCGCCCAGATCAACCACTGTCATACCCGGACGAAAGAGTTTGTCCTTCTCTGCGATTTCCAGCAGTTTATAACTGGCACGGGAACGATAACCATCCTGCTGGGATTGCTGCACATACTGATCATCAAAGTGCTCTTTCAGCCAGCCTGTACTGCTTTTCGATCTCGCCACAATAGAATCCTCATAAAATAGCGAACATTCTAGCGAAATAGAGAACCTCACCCAATCCGCAGATGCGCCATGGCAGCAACATTGGACATAACATTCGCATAAGAGACTTGATAATCAGGTTCAATCTGCACGTAACTGCAGGCTAGGAGAGAGTACGTCAGAAATAGACACAATGAATCAGAGAACAAAGAAATAGTGGCTGTGACGAATTCTGACAACACAAGGTCATCACACGGATCAATGAACGTTTTACTTACTTCCCTCCAGCAGATCATGAACAGGTTCTGAGAAATGGCAACAGTCATAACCCACAACCCTGACCGAGAGCTTATACTCTTGCATCCCTCACAGGTCGCTATAGAATGCGCCACCATTCAAAAATTTTTCTGGAGAATCGTCCATGGCGCTGACCAACGAAAAAAAGCGTGAATACCGTGCCATCGGGCACGCTCTCAAGCCTGTCGTTATTGTATCCGAGAACGGTATTACTGATGGCGTTGCTGAAGAGACCCGCCGGGCACTCAATGATCACGAACTGATCAAAGTGAAGTTCGCCATTCTGGACCGCGAAGCAAGAAAGACACTGATAAGTGAGCTGTGCGATACCTGTAGCGCAGATTCGGTCCAGACCATTGGCAAAATTGCCCTGATCTTCAAAGCAGCCAAAGAGCCAAACCCGCGTCTCTCCAACCTGCACCGTTAAAAGATTTCACCACAGAGGCACAGAGACACAGAGGAAAAGCTTTTAAATAAGAGCTTTTTCTTTTCTCCGTGTCTCTGTGCCTCTGTGGTTCAGTCTTTTATCTTTTTTAGATGTGCTGCACTTCCTGAATTTCGTACTCGATCTTGCCGCTGGGCGTAGCTACCACAACGACATCTCCCTCATCCTTGCCGATCATGGCGCGGGCGATCGGTGAAGTTACGGAGATTTTGCCTATTTTAATAGAGGCTTCGTCCTCACCAACAATCTTATAGGTCACTTCCGAATCATCTTCAGTGTTGAGCAGAGTCACTGTCACACCAAAAATCACCTTCTTCGTGTTCTCTATCTCCAGAACATCAATAATCTGGGCGTTGGAAAGCTTACCTTCCAGCTCCTGAACACGGCCTTCATTGAAACCCTGCTGCTCACGGGCAGCGTGGTACTCGGCGTTTTCTTTCAGGTCACCAAGTTCACGAGCCTCTGCAATAGCAGCAGCAATACGCGGGCGATCCTTGCTCTTTCGAGTCTGCAACTCCTCGCGGAGAGCCTTTTCACCCTCTACGGTCATTGGGTAGCGCTGCATTCGGTTATACCTTTATGTAAATCCTGTAATCTTCTGACGCTCCGTTCCGGACCAAAGCCGATGGCCTCCGCCACAGCCAACGCACAGGGCATTGTGGTGGTATAAAGCACCTTGTTCATCAGAGCTGATCGACGGATTGTAAAGGAATCAGCTATAGCCTGACGACCCTCCGTAGTATTAACTACCAATGAGATTTCGCCATTTACAATCATATCAACCAGATGCGGACGGCCTTCCTTAACCTTGCGCACAACATCCACAGGAATACCGGCATCAGCCAGAACCTTTGCAGTACCACGGGTCGCCAGAATTTTGAAGCCACAATGTAGCAGCTTTTCCGCAAGCTTGGGAGCGAAAGGCTTATCACGCTCACGAACACTCAGAATGGCCTTGCCCCCTTCAGGCAGCACCATCTTCACCGCCAACTGTGCTTTGGCATAAGCTTCCGGGAAGGTGTCGCCCACGCCCATCACCTCACCCGTGGACTTCATCTCAGGGCCGAGAATCGGATCAACACCAGGGAATTTGTTGAACGGGAATACCGCCTCCTTCACGTAGAAATGCTCAGGAACGATCTCCTCGGTAAAGCCCAGCTGCTCCAGAGTGGCACCCGCCATCACCCGGGCCGCCACCTTGGCCAGAGAGACGCCAATCGCCTTGGAGACAAACGGTACCGTACGGGAGGCACGAGGGTTGACCTCAATCACGTAGATCTCGCCATCCTGAACCGCCATCTGCACGTTCATCAGGCCAACAACACCCAGCTCCAGAGCCATGGCCTTGACCTGCTCCCGAATAGCGTTCTGAACATCCATCGGCAGACTGTAAGGCGGCAGGGAGCAGGATGAATCCCCGGAGTGAATACCGGCCTGTTCGATATGCTCCATAATGGCACCGATCACCACCTGCTTGCCGTCACAGATAGCATCCACATCCACCTCAACCGCGTGGGTCAGGTAGAAGTCGAGCAGCACCGGGCTCTTATTGGAGACCTGCACCGCCTCATTCATATAGCGGTTCAGTTCACTCTCATCACTGACGATCTCCATCGCCCGGCCACCCAGCACGTAGGAGGGACGCACCACCAGCGGGTAACCGATAGTTTTTGCTTTTTCGATCGCTTCTTCGATACTGCGGACGGTGGCGTTGGCAGGTTGAGTCAGGCCCAACTTTTGGATCATCTGCTGGAAACGTTCACGATCTTCGGCCATATCGATGGCTTCCGGGCTGGTGCCGATGATTTTCACACCCGCTTTTTCCAGCGCCAGACAGAGCTTCAGCGGTGTCTGACCACCGTACTGAACGATCACGCCATCGGGCTGTTCAACATCAACAATGGCCAGCACATCTTCCAGCGTAACCGGCTCGAAATAGAGGCGATCAGAGGTGTCGTAATCGGTAGAAACCGTCTCCGGATTACAGTTGACCATGATGGTTTCGTAACCATCTTCACGCAGGGCCAGTGCGGCGTGTACACAGCAGTAATCGAATTCAATACCCTGACCGATACGGTTCGGACCACCGCCGATCACCATAATTTTCTTGCGATCAGACGGTGCCGCTTCGCACTCCTCCTCGTAGGTGGAGTACATATAGGCGGTATCGGAGGCGAACTCGGCAGCACAGGTATCGACACGCTTGAATACCGGACGCAGACCCAACTGCTGACGATGGGCACGAACATCGCCCTCTTTCTCACCCAGCAGATTGGCAAGACGGGTATCACTGAAGCCCTTGCGCTTCAGACGACGCATAATGCTGTAATCGAGATCAAGCAGTGTTGATTGGGCGACAACGGTCTCTTCCTTCAGAATGTCCTCAATCTGCACCAGGAACCAAGGGTCGATATTGGTCAGCTTGAAGATCTCTTCAATGGACATCCCCATACGGAAGGCGTCGCCTAAGTACCAGATGCGATCCGCGCCCGGCGTGATCAACTCTGCACGGACTTTGGCTTCGGATTCAGGATTGGTTAGATCAACCTTGGGATCAAAGCCGCACACACCCACTTCCAGACCACGCAGCGCTTTCTGCATAGACTCCTGGAACGTACGACCAATGGCCATTACCTCACCCACAGATTTCATCTGAGTGGTCAGACGGGCATCGGCTTGAGGGAACTTCTCAAAGGCGAAACGGGGGATTTTGGTGACCACATAGTCGATGGCCGGTTCAAACGATGCCGGTGTTACGCCACCGGTAATATCATTCTGCAGCTCATCAAGGGTGTAACCCACCGCCAGCTTGGCGGCGACTTTGGCGATGGGGAAACCGGTCGCTTTGGAGGCCAGGGCAGAAGAGCGAGAGACCCGCGGGTTCATCTCGATAATCACCATACGACCATCTTCAGGGTTGATGCCAAACTGAACGTTGGAGCCACCGGTTTCAACACCAATTTCACGCAGCACCGCCAGCGAGGCGTTACGCATGATCTGATACTCTTTATCAGTCAGCGTCTGAGCCGGAGCAACGGTGATGGAGTCACCGGTATGGACACCCATCGGGTCAAAGTTTTCAATGGCACAGACAATAATGCAGTTGTCGTTTTTATCACGGACAACTTCCATCTCGTACTCTTTCCAGCCAATGAGAGATTCGTCGATCAGCAGCTCATTGGTGGGGGAGAGATCCAGACCACCGGTGCAGATCTCTTCAAATTCATCGCGGTTGTAAGCAATACCGCCACCGGTGCCGCCCATAGTAAACGACGGACGTATAATACAGGGGAAGCCAACCTCATCCAGAACCTTGTAAGCATCATCCATGGTGCGAGCGATACCGGCGCGGGGACACTCAAGGCCGATATTCTTCATGGCCTTGTCAAACTTGCTGCGATCTTCCGCCTTATCGATGGTCTCGGCATTAGCACCGATCATCTCGACACCGTATTTTGCCAGAACGCCATTAGCCTCCAGTGCCAGCGCACAGTTCAGTGCGGTCTGGCCACCCATCGTTGGCAGGACGGCGTCAGGACGTTCCTTTTCGATGATTTTTTCAACGGTCTCCCAGCGGATCGGCTCGATGTAGGTGGCATCCGCCATGGTGGGATCGGTCATAATGGTGGCCGGGTTGGAGTTCACCAAAATAACCCGATACCCCTCTTCCCTCAGGGCTTTACAGGCCTGGGCGCCAGAGTAGTCAAATTCACACGCTTGCCCGATCACGATAGGGCCGGCACCAAGAATCAGAATGCTTTTGATGTCTGTCCGTTTTGCCATGATAGTTTCTTCTGCGCTCAATCTTTTCAAGGATGACCGCCACTATTTTTCACAACTCTTGCGAATAAAACTTGCGAATAAAAGAGCTGTAAAAGGGGCAGTCACCAGCGATACCATTTTTTGTCTTTAATTGGCTTTCGGCCTTAATAGAGAGCGTGAGTTAGCGTCTCTCTTCCAGCTGGCGTACAAACCGGTCAAACAGCGGTGCAACATCCAGTGGCCCCGGACTGGCTTCCGGGTGTCCCTGGAAACTGAAGGCCGGCACATCCGTCCGTTCAATACCCTGCAACGAGCCATCAAAGAGAGATTTATGGGTGGCTCTCAGGTTGTCCGGCAGCGTCTGTTCCGCAACGGCAAAACCGTGGTTCTGGCTGGTAATCATCACCACGCTGGATTTCATATCCTGAACGGGGTGATTGGCACCGTGATGGCCAAATTTCATCTTCTCTGTTTTTGCGCCGGAAGCCAGCGCCAACAATTGATGGCCGAGACAGATACCAAACACCGGCAGACCGGCCTCCAGAATTTCCTCAATTGCACGAATGGCATAGTCACAAGGTGCAGGGTCGCCAGGACCATTGGAAAGGAAAATACCGTCTGGCTTCAGCTTCAGAACATCTCTCGCTGTGGTGGTTGCCGGAACCACAGTCAGACGACAGCCACGCTCTGCCAGCATACGCAGAATGTTGCGCTTCGCGCCAAAATCATAGGCGACAACGTGATACTTTGCCTGATCCGCCCGATCGGTGTGACTATCGCTCTCCAGATTCCAGACCCCTTCGGTCCAGCTGTAGGCTTCCGTGGTGGTCACCTCTTTGGCGAGATCCATGCCCTTCAGACCGGGAAATGCTTTGGCCAGTTCCAGAGCGCGCTCTTCTGTTGCATTTTCACCCGCCACAATAGCACCGTTCTGGGCACCTTTTTCACGGAGAATACGGGTTAGACGACGGGTGTCGATATCGGCGATAGCAACAATATTATGTTTCTGTAGGTATTGATCGAGGGGAAGGGTATTACGCCAGTTGCTGGCTAAAAGGGGGAGGTCACGAATAACAAGTCCGGCGGACCAGATTTGACTGGCTTCTTCATCTTCCGGAGTGGTACCGGTATTGCCAATATGGGGGTAGGTCAGGGTCACAATCTGTCGGGCATAGGAGGGATCGGTGAGAATTTCCTGATACCCGGTCATTGCAGTATTGAAAACGACTTCCCCACTGGTTTCACCATCACTACCAATGGCGATACCGCGGAAGATGCTTCCGTCCTCAAGAGCAAGTATGGCTTTTCTGTTCAAAGCGTCCTCCTGCTGTTTAACGCAGCTTTAGTCATATCCTGTCCGCAAAAAAGGCGAGATGCAACCAGGTTCCATCTCGCCTTTCATTTATTCGTTTTTGATCTGTAAAACACCCTGTCTGCAAGAGCTAACCACGCAATACCGCAGCAGAACGTCAGGCAAATTTCGCAGATATTATCAAATCAAATAATTGCAGTCTACGGAAATCATCACAAATTCTGCTTCAAACGCACCCCCGGATTATATACCAATCGTCCTTAATGCAATTACGAGAAGCTTTTGGTATCACAACGTCAGCGCAGCGCCAGCACATCCTGCATATCAAAAAGACCACTCTCTTTTGATACCAGCCATTTTGCCCCACGAACCGCTCCATTAGCATAGGTGGAACGACTGGAAGAGCGAATGCCAATTTCCACCCGCTCACCTTCCGCAATAAACAGGGCGTTATGTTCACCGACAATATCGCCACCACGGATAGTCGAAAAACCAATGCTCTCCCGATCCCGAACACCGGTATGACCTTCACGGCCATAAACGGCACATGTCTTCAAATCGCGCCCCAGCGTTTCGGCAATAACCTCTCCCATGCGCAAAGCCGTGCCCGACGGAGCATCAACCTTGTGACGATGGTGAGCTTCGATAATCTCGATATCACTTTCATCACCCATCACTCTCGCCGCTGTTTCCAACAGTTTGAAAACCAGGTTGACCCCCACACTCATATTGGGCGCAAAAATAACGGGAATCTCTGAAGCCGCACTGTTCAATTCCGCCTTTTGTTCTTCACTCAAACCTGTCGTGCCAATCACGATACCTTTGCCCTGCTCACGGCAGAACCGCACATGGCCCATGGTGCTTTCCGGTGCAGTGAAGTCGATCAGTACATCAAACTCTTCAGCCTTTGCGAGGTTATTGACCACCACAACCCCGTTCTTGCCGATACCGGCCAGCTCACCCGCATCAACCCCCACCAACGAACTGCCCGGACGATCGGTCGCCGCTACAAGCGTCACCTCTTCATCCAGAGAAACAGCCTGAACCAGTGCTTTTCCCATACGACCGGCAGCACCAGCAATTGCAATTCTTATCATGATTGTTTCCTGTTGGTTTACAATTCAGATCAATTTACCAGATGCACGCATCTTCCGCCGAAACCCGTGAACAGGAAATAACAACACGATGAATATCCTCTCCATTCAGTCCCATGTCGCATACGGTCATGCGGGCAATGCTTCGGCTGTATTTCCCCTGCAACGGATGGGTCATGAAGTGTGGCCGGTCTTTACGGTGATGTTCTCCAACCATACCGGTCATGGCGCCTGGCGCGGGCCGATCTTTGCTGGGAATGTAGTCGAAGATGTGATCACCGGTATCGAAGATCGTGGCGTGTTACCGGAATGCCACGCCATTCTCTCCGGTTACATGGGCGCCCCGGAAATCGGAGACGCTATTCTTGGCGCGGTGGAGAAAGTGAAAACCGCCAACCCCTCTGCCCTCTACTGCTGTGACCCGGTGATCGGTGATATCGACCGTGGCATCTTTGTTCGGGAGGGTATCCCTGAATTTTTTAAGGAAAAGGTGCTCAGGCAGGCCGATATCATCACCCCCAACCACTTTGAACTGGAACTGCTGACGGGCCAAAAGGTCAACACGCTGAAGGATGCTCTGAAAGCGGTTCGTACCCTGCAAGCTCTCGGCCCCTCCAAAGTACTGGTGACCAGCCTGATCCGCACCGACGAACACAGCGGTGTCATCGAGATGCTGGCCGTTGGTGAGCAGGAAGCGTGGATCGTTGCCACGCCGCGTCTGGAGTTCCCTTATCCCGTCAATGGCTCCGGAGATGCGACCGCTGCCGTATTTCTTGGCAAGTATCTGGAAACCGGTGATCTGAAAGCCTCACTGGAGCATGTGGCGGGGGCCATCTTCGCCCTGTTTGAAAAGACCTGGGCGACCAAAAGTCGGGAGCTGCAGTTGATTGCGGCACAGGATGCGTATGTAAATCCGCCGCAACAATTCTTCGCCACAGCGGTCCATAACTAAGCCTGTCTCAATCCGCCTTCCCCATTTACCATCCTGCCTGCAGGGCATTGCCCTGCAGGCATCTGGTTTTAACGAATCTGTAACGGCTCAAAAAGTGTAGTCAAATTTGAAGAGCAATTGGCTACAGGCTAGTAATATCAAGGGTGTCATATGAAAAATGACCGATTTTGCCTACGGCTTTTTAGCAGCGTAAGCAGCCATTTTCTTAATGATTTTTACCCCCCACCAGAGATTCATCATACTGAGCACAGATCCGCCAACCCCTATGATGGGCATCACATGTTCCTTGCCTTCATAGCGCACATCTTTCCAGTACACGTTCTTCAGGAAGGACAGTACAATTCCGGGAAATACTCCCCAACGGTAAATTATAAAGAGTATTCCAAACGGATACATAAAGCGTGAATCAACCCTTCTTAGGTTATAGAAAATTGTGGACGCTTCCGTAAGAAGCGGCGCATTAGCCAAATGAATCTTGCCTGCCTTGTTCAGATAGTAGAGTCCCAGAAACATAGCAGCGCCGTGAATAAAAAACTCTGCAGAGGAATGAGTCACTGACTCAGATAGTTCATACATAGAGTACCCCAAGCTTATCAATGGCGGAATGATCTCCAGATAACTTTGGGGAAAATCCGAATCAATGGCGTACTCCCAAAACGGTCGAGACTGTTTTAAAAATACAGAGTGGGAGCTGAAGGTTGTTATCAGGGCGTGGACAAAGGGGGCGCCGGTTGTGTTTCTGTCTTCAGTGGCTTTCAGATCATAGTTAAAACAGGCGTGTAACATTTGAAAACCGATGGCTGAAGCTACAGGTATCCAGTAAAGATTGTCCGTACTCAGTTTTTGAACAGGTTTATTAGCCTCTGAGCTCCCGTTTAAAGCAGAAAAGATCTCTGACCATTGTTTGAATACTTTAACTTCATCCTGATAACTAGCCAGTGAAACACCCACCCCTCCTACAATAGCAATACAGAGTAAAAGGCGTGTCGCCCAAAGTTGTACAAGAGTCACTCCTTGATATTTCATCCCCCTCCCCCCATCGAAAGAAAAGCGGAGATTATAGTTGAAAGCTGAAAGGGGGGACTGTCTAGTTTGTGAACTACTCGCCCAGGGGCAGAGCTTCCAATACTAAACAACGACCGCAGCCGTTTCTTTCTCTTCTTTTTTGACGCTTCGCTGCCAGCAGCAAGAGAGGGCTTGCCCTTTCTCGGCTTACGATTGACTACACGTCCAGTCGCTAGCAAAAGGTAGGGGGCTAACTAACTCCGTTCAGGAGTGCGTGAAAAATAACAATCAATTGCGCCTGCATTTCGTTTAATTGACGGAATTTCATTCCCACATCTTCTCGGTAACAAGGTTATCTCAACAAAAACAAAAGCGGGCATAAAGCCCGCTATTATCAAGAGCTATTCCCTTACGAAGACATATCGTCAAAGAATTTCTTAACCCCATCAAAAAAACTGCGCTGCTGTGGTGAATGTTTGTGACCAGTCCCTTCAAAAGAGGTCTGCAGCTCCCGCAGCAACTCCTTCTGACGAGCCGTCAGGCTCACTGGTGTCTCGACCACAACCTTGCAAATCAAATCACCCTGTGGGCCGCCGCGCACCGGTTCTACACCTTTGTTACGCAGACGGAACATCTTGCCGGTCTGGGTTTCCGCCGGAATCTTCAGTTTGACCTTGCCATCCAGAGTAGGCACTTCCAGCTCACCACCCAGGGCTGCATCGATGAAAGTGATAGGCACTTCACAATAGAGGTGCTTACCATCGCGATGGAAAATCGCATGTTCGCGCACCTCGATCTGGACGTAGAGATCGCCAGAAGGGCCACCGTTAACGCCCGCTTCGCCTTCACCAGTCAGACGAATCTTGTCGCCGGTATCCACACCTTTCGGCACTTTGACGGAGAGGGTTTTGTACTCCTGAATTCTCCCCTGACCATGGCAGTCTCCACAAGGATCCCTAATGATCTTGCCGCTGCCATGACACTCTGGGCAGGTCTGCTGCACGGCAAAGAAGCCCTGCTGCATCCGCACCTGACCATGACCAGCACAGGTACCACAGGTGACAGGAGAGGAGCCTTTTTTGGCACCGGAGCCATAACAGCTTTTACAGGCGACCAGTGTAGGAATGCGAATCTTCTTTTCTACACCGCGAACAGCCTCTTCAAGCTCCAGTTCGAGACCATAGCGCAGATCTGCGCCACGTTGAACACTCGAATGGCCGCGACCGCCGCCGCCACCGCTGCCGCCGAAGATATCACCAAAGACATCCCCGAAAATATCGCCAAAGTTTCCGCCACCAAAGCCGCCACCGAAACCACCCGCTCCGCCCATGCTCGGATCAACACCCGCATGGCCATACTGATCGTAAGCGCCACGTTTCTGGGGATCGGAGAGAACCTCGAAAGCCTCGTTGACTTCCTTGAATTTATCTTCGGATTCCTTATCACCCGGGTTCCGGTCAGGATGAAACTTCATCGCCAATCGACGATAAGCTTTTTTCATCTCTTTGTCGCTGGTATCCCGGGCAATTCCGAGTACCTCATAATAATCTCTTTTCGACATAACCGTTCTTAAACCTGGGCAAAAAACCTTTAAAGCAAAACGCGGGAGTAATCTCCCGCGTATTCAATTACAGCCCCGCAGGGCTGCGGCCAGTTAGGCAACAATCACCTGCGGATGGGAAGACAATTACTTCTTGTCTTCCTTAACTTCTTCGAACTCCGCATCAACAACATCGTCGTTTTTGGCAGAGGACTCGGAACCAGAAGCCTGCTGAGCAGCACCTTCGCCTTCAGTCATCTTCTGAGCCAGAGGGCCAGCAGCCTGAATCACAGCCTGGGTTTTGGCTTCGATGGCAGCTTTATCGTCGCCCTTCACCGCTTCCTTCAGCTCATTGATCGCATTTTCGATCGCACTCTTCTCTTCAGCGGAGGCCTTGTCGCCCGCTTCGGTCAGAGACTTTTGGGTCGCGTGAATCATGGCGTCCGCCTGGTTGCGCACCTGAGCCAATTCTTCAAACTTCTTGTCTTCTTCCGCGTTTGCTTCCGCATCGCGTACCATCTGATCGATCTCTTCATCAGACAGACCGGAAGAGGCCTTGATCACGATAGACTGCTCTTTACCGGTGTTCTTGTCCTTGGCGGACACGTTCAGAATACCGTTGGCATCCAGGTCGAAGGAGACTTCGATCTGAGGCATGCCACGCTGGGCAGTAGGAATACCTTCCAGATTGAACTGACCCAGAGACTTGTTACCGTGGGCCTGCTTACGCTCACCCTGCAGTACATGAATAGTGACTGCAGACTGGTTGTCTTCCGCGGTGGAGAACACCTGGGACTTCTTGGTCGGGATCGTAGTGTTCTTCTCGATCAGCGCCGTCATTACGCCGCCCATGGTTTCGATACCCAGGGTCAGCGGAGTGACGTCCAGCAGCAGCACGTCGGTACGGTCACCGGAGAGTACGCCACCTTGCAGCGCAGCACCCATGGCCACAGCTTCATCAGGATTCACATCCTTACGCGCTTCTTTGCCGAAGAATTCAGCAACTTTCTGCTGAACCATAGGCATACGGGTCTGACCACCAACCAGGATAACCTCGTTGATATCGGACACGTTCAGTTCAGCATCCTTAACAGCCTGACGTACCGGCTCCAGAGAGCGAGCAACCAGATCTTCTACCAGAGATTCCAGCTTGGCGCGGGTCACCTTGACGTTCAGGTGCTTGGGACCTGTTGCATCGGCAGTAATGTAAGGCAGGTTCACGTCAGTCTGGGTGGCAGAGGAGAGTTCGATCTTGGCTTTTTCGGCAGCTTCTTTCAGACGCTGCTTGGCCAGAGGATCGTTCATCAGGTCAATGCCCTGTTCCTTCCTGAACTCTTCAGCCAGGAAGCTGATCAGGCGCATGTCAAAGTCTTCACCGCCCAGGAAGGTGTCACCGTTGGTGGACAGCACTTCAAACTGGTGTTCGCCGTCAACGTCGGCAATTTCGATGATGGAGATATCGAAAGTACCACCACCCAGATCGTAGACAGCGATAGTCTGATCGCCACCTTTGGCTTTGCCCAGACCATAGGCCAGCGCAGCGGCGGTCGGTTCGTTGATGATACGCTTCACGTCCAGACCGGCGATACGACCAGCATCTTTGGTCGCCTGACGCTGGGCATCATTGAAGTAGGCCGGTACGGTAACAACAGCCTGAGTCACTGTTTCGCCCAGGTAGTCTTCCGCGGTCTTTTTCATCTTCTTCAGGATCTCGGCAGAGATCTGAGGAGGAGCCATCTGGTCGCCCTTAACGTCAACCCAGGCATCACCGTTGTCAGCCTTGACGATCTTGTAAGGCACCATCTTAATGTCTTTCTGAACTTCGTCGTCTTCAAAACGACGACCGATCAGACGCTTGATGGCGTACAGCGTGTTATCAGGGTTGGTAACAGCCTGACGCTTGGCTGGCATACCGCACAGGGTTTCGCCACCGCTGGTGTAAGCGACGATGGAAGGCGTAGTGCGGGCACCTTCTGCGTTCTCAATAACTTTTACAGTGTCGCCGTCCAGTACCGCAACACAAGAGTTGGTGGTACCCAAGTCGATACCAATAATTCTGCCGTTGCCGTTGCCTTTGCCTTTGCCTTTGCCGTTACTCATCGAAACCCTCTCCGTAAACCTTTCCCAAGTAAAGAACCTGAGCTTAATAACTGTGAATGATGTTCTTTGTCAGCCCTGCGGCAGATTTGATCTGCCTTACTGACTGCTTGGCTGGATATATGGGAGCGATCTCAAGCCTTTTCAAGGGACAAAATGTATTTTTTTCTGTTTTTTTGCCAGAAATCCTTTCCGTGGCAAAAACAACACAGGGGTTAAGAACTCAGGCTGTTTACATCGTTAGAGCCTACACTGCACCGGTTGCCCTTGAGTCCCGCTGACGACTGCAGGCTCCGCACTATGATGATCAGAAGACGCAACGTCGACTGACAACTATTTTCAGCACTCCGTTCTGACATTGACCCTTATACAATGAAGACCATACGGTGATATCCCATGCTGGCAACAAAGACCCTTGACGCACCCATTGAGTACGTGAAGAGAAAAAATGAACAACAGCAAACTGAAAATGAACAGTTAGTCCCGAGCAACCTCCCACGGGGCGAAGCGGGATGTACTTATCAACTTGCCCCTGCTTTTACGCCTAAATAATGCAAAAAAAGCAGCGCACGGGTTTTGCGCCGCTTTTACATGATCGATTTGTCTTTTTTTAAGGCGCTCTGGAAACCACCACCATGGCCGGACGCACAACCCGCTCATTGAGCACATAACCTTTCTGCACCACATCCATAACCGTATTAGGCTCCATGTCCGGGTTAGGAACCATGGTGATCGCCTGATGGAAATGGGGATCCAGAGGCTCACCAACAGGGTTCAGCTGAGTGACGCCGTGTCTGGCCAGATTGTCCAGAAACAGCTTTAGAGTCAGTTCCATGCCCTGACGCATGGGATCTTCAGTGCCTTCACTGATTTTGAGCCCATTCTCCAGACTGTCCACGACCGGCAGCAGAGATTCAACAAACTTTTCCAGAGCAAACTTGTGAGCCTTTTCCACGTCCAGCTGGGCGCGGCGCTTGGTGTTCTGGGCCTCTGCCATAGCACGCAAAACGTTCTCTTTGGCTTCAACGAGTTCGTCTTGAGCACGAACAAGTTCGCTCTGAAGAGCGGTGAGTGCGCTTTCTTCCGCAGTCTCTTCCGTCTCTTGTGCTGCAACTTCTTCTGCAACTTCCTCTGCAACTTCTGCAACAGCCTCTACAACAACTTCTTCGGCAGCCTTTAATGGCTCCTCTGCTGGCACCTCTATCTGCACCTTAGCCTGATCTTCCGGCTTACTCTTTGCTTCAGTCATC
Source organism: uncultured Oceanospirillales bacterium (assembly GCA_947040555.1). Classification (GTDB taxonomy): domain Bacteria; phylum Pseudomonadota; class Gammaproteobacteria; order Pseudomonadales; family Endozoicomonadaceae; genus Sansalvadorimonas. Next base: position 20,746 of record CAMRBW010000011.1, read on the forward strand.
CCGCAACTCCTGTCCGATATCATTCAATTAGGGCGACGGCACCACTCACAAAGAGGCCCGACCGCACTGTAAAGCTTTGGCGCATATATTGGGGATAGATCACCAACATTCAAGTAACTGAACGGCTTTTTTGCACGCGGGGATTGCAGAGAGACCCATTGCCTATTACTGTGCAAAAAAACAGTCACGTTGCTCGGTTTGGCACCAATGCTTATCCACTTATCCATCTACAACTTTGCTATTGTCGATCAGCTTGATCTGGATATTCCCCAGGGCATGACAGTGATCACCGGTGAAACCGGCGCCGGGAAATCCATCATGCTGGATGCACTCTCCCTCGCCATCGGCACCAGGGCGGATACCGACTGCGTAAGAACCGGCTGCCAGCGCGCCGAGATCCTCGCCACCTTTGATATCCGCCACCTCCCCCAGGCCCGGCAATGGCTCAAGGAGAAAGAGCTGGATAGCGATGATGAATGTATTTTACGGCGGGTGATCACCCGGGATGGCCGTGGCCGCGGCTATATCAACGGCACACCGTCTCCTCTCAGCCACCTGCGCGAGCTGGGTGAGCTGCTGATTGATATCCATGCCCAGCATGAACACCAGTCCCTGCTCCGTTCCAACACCCACCAGCGACTGCTGGATGAATTTTCCGGCTGCAGCAAACTGACGGCGCAAGTACAGGCCAGCTGGCAGCAGTGGAAGGCCCTTCAGCGTCAGATCAACACCCTGTGCAACGCTAGCCGGGAGCAGAATGCCCGTGTTCAGCTGCTTCAATATCAGGTGGAAGAGCTGGATCGTCTCTCGTTCCATCAAGGGGAAGTGGAAGCCCTTGAGCAAGAGCAAAAGCAGTTAGCCCATGCCGAAACCAATCTGCACACCTGCCAACAGGTGCTGGATATCTGCTCCGATGGCGACAACGGCAATATTCTCCACAGCCTGACCCTCTGTCAGCACCTGCTGGCCGATCTCGACCTTAACCTGCCCGCCCTGCAGGAGATCATCAGCCTGCTGGCCGGCGCTCAAATTCAGGTGGAAGAGGCTGTTGGCGAGAGCCATCGGTTTGTGGATAACTTCCAGGCCGATCCGGAGCGACTGCACGAGGTCAACGAACGACTCTCCGCCGCTTACTCGCTGGCACGTAAACACTTTGTGCCTGCCGAAGAGCTCCCTCTCCGCCATGTTGCGCTGCAACAGGATCTGGAAGGGTTACAGTGCAGCGATGAGAAGATCGAAGAGCTGAAACAGCTGCAAAATAGTGCTGAGCTGTCCTACTTTGAACTGGCAGAAAAACTCAGCGAAAAACGCCTCAAGGGTGCAGCGAAACTCAATAAAGCCGTCACCAAACATATTCACGATCTGGGCATGCCGGCGGGGCGGTTTATTGTTGAACTTGTTCACCTGCAGAATCAAGCCCCCCGAAACCTGGGCATGGAAGATATTCGCTTTCTGGTCAGCACCAACCCCGGCAATCCGCCAAAACCGCTGGATAAGGTTGCCTCAGGGGGGGAACTCTCCCGAATCAGCCTGGCTATTCAGGTAATTACCGCCAAAACCTCCGGCATCTCCACTTTGGTCTTTGATGAAGTCGATGTGGGGATCGGTGGTGGCACCGCGGAGGTTGTCGGGCGCCTGCTGAAGGAGTTGGGCGGCCGGGGACAGGTACTCTGTGTCACCCACCAGCCCCAAGTGGCCTCTCAGGGGCATACCCACTTCCATGTACGGAAAAAACTGGGCAAAGACAGCACCAGTACCAGCATCACCACCCTGATGGATGAGGAGCGCACTCACGAAGTGGCCCGCATGCTGGGCGGTCTGGAGATGACTGAGCAAACCCTGGCCCATGCCAGAGAGATGATCTTTCGTTCACAGGGTGATGTACCTGCAATCAAAGAGTCTCCCTGCAGACTGTAAGACTGGCTAACAATATTGTCAGGAACATTTCAAACTATTGCCTGTCAAAGGTCATGTATATCAATGACTATAAGGCGGGCAATGTATGGAATTTTATAATCGGTTCAGACGACAACTTATTTCAGGCGCAGCAAGTATTTTTTCTCTTGCGCTCACCCTATGGCTCAACACTGCCAGTGGCAGCCCTGTGGTGTCGGCCCAGGACACAACCCTACTGGAGCAAGCCTATAACAACTGTCTCAATAATGCCGAATCGCTCCCGTTTGTCAGCCCTGATATCTCCTCGGAGATGTGTGCCACTATCTATGGCCACATGCTCCCCAACTTCCAGAAGACCCTTGACAGTAGCTATCAGCTATTTCAGAGTGAGCCAACGATTTTTTTAGACGCCACCCTTGAGCAACTGAAGCATCTCAGTACGCTCTTCGCAACAAACCGGGAGCAACTGGACCGGCACAATACGCTCGTCGCAACAAACGTTGCGAAAATGAACCATCTCAATACGCTCGTCACAGCACAAGCATCTTTTAACGCTACCACCCCTCTGCCAATACTTGATGAACCATCACTGCCTGTGCTCATGAGACATGCAATGGTCCAGGAGCTGCAACTCTTGTATCTGCTTCTCAAAGATCCCTCCCTAAAGCCTTCACCTGAGCAAATTGATCATATCGTTTCAACAATGGTTGGTATTGCGACGAATTTGGGAGATCAACTCTTTTACTATGATCTGGCAATAAAAATAAACAGATCCGAACCAGAAAAAAATACCTACCTGACCTTATTCATGCTGCCAGTGCTCTGGACAGATATTATCCACCTCATTGACACAGACACAGACACAAGTTTAACAAAAGAACAACGGGATGAACTGGCACCTTACTTTGAGAACATGCTGAATGCGCTCACCCAGGCTACAAGTGGTATTCTTTTGTATCTGTCAGAGGTGCAAATCGAAATTAATAACATAAACGGCAAGTCCACAATACTCACTCTCAACTCTGCAAATGACCTGTATGGTGATGTGGTCCATCAGTTCAGCGCCAAGGATTTTCATCCTGTAACGCTAGATTCTTTGACCTTCAAAGATTGGGCACATACGTCGGTTGATGGTCTGACTCCAGAACAGCAAGTGGAGTATATACGTGATGCTCATCAGTCCGCCCGGACATCGTGGGATAAGATTATCACGCTCTTCCCGCGTCACAATGTCAGTGCCTATGTACAGGCTCTATCATTTAACAATACTGTCGAATTACAGAAAAGTGCGTCTATTCAGCTCAGAGTGGGCATAGAAAAAGGGCTCGCCAAGACCCACAGCGATTGGGAAGTGCTATTCCCCATGGGAGGTATGAACCTTATGGACATCTTTGAAGCGACAGAAGAGCCATCACCTGATCTGGAATAACTCCAAAAAAGGTCACTCTCTTCTCACATAAAGAACAAGGCTATGATCCACCAACTCATAACCATGTTCTTTAGCAATGGCTCGCTGCAGGCGCTCAATTTCCTGACTACGAAACTCCACAATATGGCCGGTATCCATACACACCATATGATCGTGGTGCTCTTCCTTCGCCAGTTCAAAAACAGAGTGCCCACCATCAAAGTTATGACGAACCACCAAACCGGCACTTTCAAACTGGGTGAGAACACGGTAGACCGTTGCCAGACCAACCTCCCCCTCAGCCTCGAGTAGCGCTTTGTAAACATCCTCAGCGCTCATATGGCGATCATTGGCTTGTTCCAGTATCTCCAGAATCTTTAATCGGGGGACTGTCACCTTCAATCCCGCTTCACGAAGCTCTCTATTTTCCACCCACGTATCCCTTTCTAAACCCTGGAAGATGTAATAAGCTGGAGATTATCTCATTTCCGTCCAAGATAGTGGAAGTCGGTAGACGATGCAAAAACGCAAAGCAACGTTTGCTCTGGTTCTTTCAGCAGCTTTTATCGGGGGATGTTCCTGGCTTGCAGACAACAATCCCAAGATGCTGAGTTTCCCAGGTGCCTACAGAATCGATATACAGCAAGGCAACGTGATTACTCAGGATATGGCGAATCAGCTACGTCCTGGTATGACACGGGATCAAGTCCGCTTCGTAATGGGCGAACCACTGCTGCGGGATACCTTCGACAGCGACCGCTGGGACTACATCTACAGTTTCCAGCCTGGTGGAGATGTGCGCACCCAGCAATCCCTGAGCCTCTTTTTCACGGATGATAAACTCACCCATTTTGAAGGCGACGTCCGTCCCGGCGGCAATGACAACAGCGTGAATGATCAGATGCGCGCCGCCGCTGACAAAGATGCTCTGGATGCCAAAGCAAAAGCTGAAGCGCAGTCTCAAACCCCGTAGAGTCAAACTCCTCCCCGGGGCCGTCAGCTCTGAATACCTGTGAACCACTCACACTTACGATGGGTGGTTTTCTTACTCCTCTGACGACAGAGATGCCTCGCTGATCATATTTAACACTCCAGCCCGCGTCCCCGTCTGATTGATACGCCGAACACCTTTCGGAGCGGCTTTCAATCTTTCTAAATCCTGTTTTGACAATCCACTTAAACCTCTTTTGAGGATGGTAGCGTAAGTGTATTCAAGAGCCGCATTCACATCCGGGTTAGCACACGCCTTAAACCCAATAGCTATGTTGAGCAAATCTTCCCACTTGTATACCTCCGGATCCCGTTTAACAAGCTCCCTCGCAATATCACCTAACATATGCGCCAGTAAATCCTTTGTTTTCCATTCGGGACTGGCTGTGATCGCCTCATCAGCATCAAAAGCCAAGGCTGCTGACCGCCATTTCGACAGGCCTCCTGACAGACTACCGGCACTCAGCTGACCAACCACATGAGCAGCTGTAACCAAGGTCTCCGGCTCCCAATCACTACAGCTACCTTCAATGTCGAGCTCGCCAAGGATAGTGAACAGCTTCCTGCGATGTGCGGTCCATTTATCGACTGCCTTACTTTCCATCTCATTTGCTTGATTGGAAAAGAAAATAAATTGCTCAACCATTGCCTTTATATCCGGGGGTGATAGTTGAACGTCAGGGGTCTGCCCACCCTGGTAGGGTTTGTCCTTATCTGTGTCTACCGGTAAAACATGGAGCCATACAGCAGATTCGCCACCAGCCTCCACAGAGCCAGAAAAAAAAGACATTAAAAAAAAAGACACTAAAAAAAAGTACAAAACTGCACAATCTGGTCGGAAATAATTTCAGATACATCACCGTACCCTCATACTACTGAGATACGATTAAAGGCAAATATCACAAATCTGACAACTCTGTTGCCGTATCTAACTCATGACTGAACGTCTGCCAACCTGCTCTTCTCCGCCCGACGTTTGCGCATCTCTTTCGGATCGATAGTCAAGGGGCGATAAATTTCAACCCGCTCACCACTGTTTAAAATATGCTCTGCGGGATTGACGACCATCTTGCCAAAAATACCCATTTTGGCGTCCTGCAAATTGATCTCGGGAAAGTCATCACAGATGCCTGACTTCTCTGCGGCCTGCAACAGCGTCGTTCCCTCAGGAACAACTAAACTGATAATTTTCTGTCTATCCGGGCGGGCATAAGCTACCTCGACAATAATGTCTGCTGTCATACCACGCCTCGTTAACGATAAACCTGATCGGCTCGTGCACAAAACACATCCATCATCTTGGATGCCACCGGTTCAAACACCTTCCCCACTGCTATACCGAGCAAACTGCTCTTCATCTCAAAAGCGAGATTCAACGACACCTTGCAGGCCTCTTCATTCAAAGCTGTGAATATCCACACACCGGAAAGAGCCTTGAACGGCCCCTCTTTCAGGGCTATATCAATACGCTCTCCGGGTACCATGGTATTACGGGTGACAAAAGTGACCAAAACACCACCACGGCTGATATTCAACCGCGCTTCCTGCACCGTTTCTGTTCGCTCATATATCGTCACACCAGAACACCAGGGGAGAAACTCCCCATAATGTTCAACCTCATTAACAAGGTCGTACATTTTCCGGGCAGAATGCATGACCAGTGCCGTACGTTCAATTTTTTTCATTAAATCGTTATCAGTCCGAGATATTGGTAATAAAGATGATCAACACTGCTGCAGGTGCAACAACCCGGCACAAAGCCCGCCACAGATTGAAGTAGCCGCTGGAAAGATTCATCTCTCTAGCGATATGGGCACGTTTCATAATCCAGCCGGCAAAGATGGCAATCAACAAACCACCAAGTGGCATGGTGATATTGGCGGTCAGGTAGTCCATGCTTTCAAAGAAGGTCATACCAAATATCTGGTACTCCTCACCAGACCACTCATTGAACGAGAGCACCGTACCAATACCAAGCAGCCAGACCATCAGACAATAAACGACAGTTGCTGCCAAACGACTGAGCGGAGTACGTTCAATCACCCAGGCGACAAGAGGTTCAACCAGGGATATAGCCGAACTCAGTGCAGCCAGCACGACCAGCAGGAAGAACAGACCACCTATTATCTGACCGCCAGGAATAACCGCAAAAACAGAGGTCAAAGAGACAAACAACAGACCGGGACCGGAGCCAGGCTCCAGGCCGTTCGCAAAAACAAGGGGAAAAATCGCCAGACCGGCAACAAGGGCAATGGTTGTATCCAGAACAGCGACGATACCGATCGTACGAGCAATCGAAGCCTTTTTCGGCATATAGGCACCGTAGGCCATAATCGCCCCCATGCCGAGACTCAGGGTAAAGAATGCATGCCCCATTGCCGAGAGCAGAGCCTCTTCTGTCAGCGCATCAAGATTGAAGGCAAACATAAACTCAACGGCCTGCATAAAGTGCCCGGTTTCGGTGATGCTGTAGCCCAGCAACAACAGCAGCAGAATAAACAGCGCTGGCATCATAATACGGACACTGCTCTCCAGCCCGTTATGTACCCCCCTGGCAATCACAAAGCCGGTCATCGCCATAAATACGCCATGCCAGATCGACATACGAACAGGATCAAGAGCCAACGCTTCGAAGCTTTGCTCAACCTGCTCCGGCAGCATCCCCTGAAATACGCCACTGAACATATCCACGGCATAAGCGATTGCCCAACCGGCAATAACGCTGTAGAACGAGAGAATAAGAAACCCGCTGAGGGCACCAACCCACCCCACCAGCTCCCACATCCGGCTGACTCCAGCCTCTTTGGCAAGCCCACGCATACTATTGATTGGACTATGGCGACCACGGCGCCCGAGCGCCGCTTCCGCCATCATGATGGGAATGCCAACCAGCACGATGCACACAAGGTAGGCGATCACAAAAGCACTGCCGCCATTCTCGCCCGTCATATAGGGAAATTTCCATAAGTTCCCCAACCCTATGGCTGAGCCCGCCGCTGCCAGAACGAATGTCCAGCGATGGGTCCAGGTCTGAGTCGTTGATGTGGTGTTCTGATCGGCCATGCATATCCTCTATTGTTATGAAAAATGCTGCTTATTCAGATAAAAACCATTCTATCTGTTTGCCGGTCAGGCACAACTCTTTGCAAGATTTTCCCCGGCTCCCGCACAGTCATCTGCAAAAACAGATCGAATTTGGCTTCCGTAACAATAAACAACATGGTATTTAGAACGCTGGCACTTATAATTCTGACGTTATGGCAAAGAAAGCAAAAAAAACCGGCGATTCAAGTATCGTCGTAAACAAAAAGGCCCGTCACGACTACCACCTTGAAGAGAGCTTAGAAGCAGGTGTGGTACTCAGTGGCTGGGAAGTCAAAAGCCTCCGGCAGGGCAAAATCCAGCTGGTCGATAGCTACGTGTTGCTGAAAGACGGGGAGGCCTGGCTGATTGGCGCCCAGATCACCCCTCTACTCTCGGCATCCACCCACGTTGTCGCTGATCCGCGCAGAGACAGGAAACTCCTCCTGCACAAGCGCGAGCTGGCCAAGCTGTTCGCAGAGACTCAACAATCGGGTAAAACCTGTGTCTGCACCAAGCTCTATTGGAAGCATCATATGATCAAGGCACAGGTCTGTCTTGCCACAGGTAAGAAGGAGTTCGACAAACGCGAGACCACCAAACAGCGAGAGTGGAATATCGAAAAACAGCGGGTACTGGGACGGGGATAACAAAAACATATTGACACACCCCCACCATTATTGCTTAAAATAGGCGACACAGTTCAGGTTTCTGGCTGCCGGGGACGATTAGGATTCGACGACGGTGACGAAACCCGAGGTGCATGCCGAGTGCGTAGCAGCTCTCGTTAATAAAATTGCTACAAACTTATTAGTTGCCAACGACGACAACTACTCCGTAGCACTCGCCGCTTAAAACCGGCTCGCTACCAGTTAGACTGACTTTTCTGTTGGTTGGATCTAACTGTCATCTTAAACAGAATCGCTGCCTCCTGTGGGCCTGACACAGGACAGCTAGACTCTACCAGAATCGCTTTGAAAATCTCGCCTGCTGGATCCTTCAAAGTTAAAATAAAAGCAGATCTAAGCATGTAGAGCCAAAGGTAGAGTGCCGGCGGACGGGGGTTCAAATCCCCCCGTCTCCACCACTTCGCTCGCATCTTACCCAGCTCTCCCACCTCAAGTACACCATCCGTTTGCAACCTGCCAACACTCAATGCCCACATTTCCGATTTCTTACGGAAGAAGTTGTCAGGGGATGGCTACGGTCATAACTTGTTGTGTACCACGCAGATTTAATATCTATTCCCTTTCTTCCACCAAGAATATTCATTATTTTGCCGTACTTTTTACGGGCGGCATGATGCTCATGAGTATATTTGTTGGCGTAATTCCGGGGGGCGTACTTTTTCCACCTCTCAATCGCTTTCTGAAGAGGCGTGTATCCGTACCACTTTCGATTCAGCTCTACGTCCTCAGTCTTGGCGAGAATTATTCTCACCACCTCAATGTGCCCCAGCCTGACGGCTTGAAACAGGGGGGTAGTACCGTTCCATGCCTTATTGATATTCACCCCCTCTGTATTAGCAAGAACCTTCACTATCTCGGTAAAACCTTGTTCAGCAGCAGTGAAGAATGCAGTAGCGCCCTTAAAATCCCGGTTGAGTTCCACACCCTTTGTATTAGCAAGAATTTTCACCACCCCAACACGGTTTTTTCGAGCCGCCAGACAGAGAGAGGACCACTTTTTTTCAGGATCAGCTCCAGCCTCCAGCAGCATTTGCACTACTTTGTCATGACCCTTATAAGCAGCCATGTTTATTCCTGTAACCGGAAACTTCTTCGCAATTGGCTTTTGACAAACAAAGAACTTATTTGAATCAAAATCTTTATCTTGCAGATATCCTTGAACAACCCGCACATTCCCTTCCCGACAGGCTGCCAGAAACTCGTGTTCGTTGTGTCTGTTTCCCAATGGTTTGTTATCCCCAACAACAGTGGGGCATATGAACAGCCAAAAAAACAACGGAATAATATTGATACCATCGCCCCCGATTCTGAGATCAGACGAGGATAGCAAGAATAGAGCATACAAAAACGCCCCGCCAGCACATGCTGGCGGGGCGTTTTTAAATAAACGTCACTGGTTTTAGAAAGAAGCGTTACGCGGCGTACGTGGGAACGGAATCAGCTCACGGATATTGGGAATACCGGTCAGGTAACCCAGCAGGCGCTCAAAGCCGAGACCGAAACCGGCGTGTGGCACAGTGCCATAACGACGCAGGTCACGGTACCAACCGTAGTCTTCAGGGTTCATGCCGCTTTCGATAATACGCTTGTCCAGCACATCCAGACGCTCTTCACGCTGGCTGCCGCCGATGATCTCACCGATACCAGGAGCCAGAACGTCCATAGCCGCAACAGTCTTGCCATCTTCGTTCATGCGCATATAGAAAGCCTTAATGCCCGCTGGGTAGTCGGTTACAACGAGCGGACCCTTCACATACTCTTCCGCCAGATAACGTTCGTGCTCAGACTGCATATCGATGCCCCACTCAACCGGGTACTCGAACTTTTTGCCGCACTTCAGCAATACGTCGATACACTCGGTGTAAGTCAGGCGGGTAAAGCTGGATTCGGCCAGTGTTTTGATACGCTCGATGCAGGTCTTATCAATGTGCTGGTTAAAGAACGCCATATCATCGGCACGCTTCTCCAGAATGTCGACACACACTGCTTTCAGCATACGCTCAGCCAGATTGGCAACATCGTTCAGGTCAGCAAAAGCCAGTTCCGGCTCAACCATCCAGAACTCAGCCAGATGACGGCTGGTGTTGGAGTTTTCAGCACGGAAGGTCGGGCCGAAGGTGTAAACCTTGCTCATGGCGCTGGCCATGGTTTCGGCGTTAAGCTGGCCGGATACGGTCAGGTAGGCCTGCTTGCCGAAGAAGTCTTCACTAAAATCAACCTCGCCCTTGTCATTGCGGGGCAGGTTGTTGAAATCCAGAGTGGAGACACGGAACAGTTCACCAGCACCTTCACAGTCAGAGGCGGTCACAATCGGGGTGTTGGCCCAGAAGTAGCCTTCACGGTCAAAGAAGTTGTGAATGCTATTGGCCGCCGTGTGACGCACACGGTTGATAGCACCGATAATGTTGGTACGGTGACGCAGGTGGGCGTACTCACGCAGGTGTTCCATGGAGTGACGCTTGGGCTGCATCGGGTAGGTTTCCGGATCTTCAACCCAGCCAACCACTTCAACGGAGGTAGCTTTCACTTCCCAGTCCTGGCCCTTGGCAGGAGACGGCACCAGAATACCTTTTACACGCACACTGCAACCGGCGGTCAGCTTCAGCACTTCGCTGGTGTAGTTGTCCAGCGTATTTTCGGCAATCACCTGCATCGGATCGAAGCAGCTGCCATCGTGCACAGCCAGGAAGGAAAGGCCGGTGGAGTCACGGCGGGTGCGAATCCAGCCGCATAGCTCAACGTCACTGTTTTGGGATTTTTGGCCGGCCAGCAGGTCGACAATAGGGGTATGGCTCATTGGCGGAATCGTCTGTCTGAAATCGTAAAGGGTGGATTATAAGTTGGCAGGACGCTTGTCGCATAGCCTTTCGCTCCCGCAGTGGCGCCGGTATGACACCAAATAAGCTGAAAGACTATGCGAAAGACTCTAAGAAAGACTATGAGCCGGAAGGAGAGTTAAAGACTCTCCATCCAACTCAGCACCTTATCGCTATTCACTTTCACGGCAGTGCTCTGCATGGGACGGTCGTCCCCCAGGCTTCCACTATCGTTCAGAATGTTCTTTTCATGGATATCCATCATTCCATGATTATTCTCCTCGTACCGCACCCTCAGCGGCTCGCGCTCTATCTTGAACCATTCCGGATGCAGGGCGTAGGCGACAGTTGTAGCATCCTGCGCCGGAAAGCCGTTGACATTGTACTGGTTTCGGTAACAATCCAGATGGTCGTGAGTCCTAGCATGGAAAAACACTCCTGCTTCCGGAGAGCGCCGTTCCAGTCGTTTAAAGAATTCAGGGGTAACTATTACTGAGAAGGTAACATCCTGCCCCACGACCGTAACCGGCCAGAAGGCACCGAAGACACTGTCGGCAGCCTGAGGATCACAGAAAATATTGGACCGACTCGCGACCGGGACATTACCGGAAACAGGAAGGTTTCCACCCATCAACACCACCTTTTTGATCTTCCGCTCAATGCTCGGATCAAGCTGCAGCGCAAGCGCCAGGTTGGTCAGTGGTCCGAGCGCAACCAGAGTGATCTTTCCCGGATAGGCGTTTGCCATATCGACAATATACTCTGCCGCATTGGATGATTTCGGGATTTTGTTGGCTTTGGGTGGAGGAATATTGCCCAAACCGTTCTCCCCATGAGCAAAGGAAAAGGATGGATGTTCACTCAATAGTGGAGCCAGAGGGCTTGATGCGCCTTTATGAACCAGAATATCCCGTTCAAAAATCTCCAACAGACGCAGGGCATTTTCAGTTGTGGTCTCCACCGCAGCATGACCAAATACGGTGGTCAGTGCCTGCACTTCGGCAGCATCGTCATTAAGTGCGCAGTAGATGGCAAGCGCATCATCAACACCGAGATCGGTATCAATAATTAGTTTTTCTTTTATAGCGGGTGGTATCACATTACCAGCATATATTACCGACAACAGATACCCCAACGCGACTAAAACAGATTCACCACGGGAGAAGATGATTTCAAACAGCGAAGCTGCATGGTGATAAAGAGTCTCCTTGTCACGTTGTCGAGCGTTTACGAGAGGCTTATTCCGGTCCGGAAAGTTAGGTAACTTTTCACGAAGATCATTCGGCTTCCCATTGCGATCCCCCTTCTCTGCTGCAATATGCGAAAATGCCTGATCATTTTCATCAGCCAGTTTCCGGGCAGCGATAGCCGCGCTTAGTGTATTGGCGATGGCGGTGTCGCCAGACCATGCAATGTTCAAGGGCGTTTGACCGTTCTTATCAGACTTATTCGGCTCAGCCCCGGCATTTAGCAGCACCTCGACGACAGCGGTTCCAACAAACCTTGCTGCAATGTGCAAGGGCGTTTGACCGTTCTTATCAGCCTTATTCGGATCAGCCCTGGCATTTAGCAGCGCCTCGGCGGCAGCGGTTCTACCAAACGTTGCTGCAATGTGCAAGGGCGTTTTACCGTTCTTATCAGCCTTATTCGGATCAGCCCTGGCATTTAGCAGGCTGTAGATGACGGCGGGAGTAAGAAACGCTACTGCATAGTGCAAGGGCGTTTCGCCACCACTATCAGCCTTACTCGGATTAGCGTTGGCTTTTAGCAGCGCTTCGACGACGACGACGCTATCGTCAAAGTTAAATACTGCAAAGTGCAAGGACGTTTGACCGTTCTTATTAGCCTGATTCGGATCAGCCCCGGCATCTAGCAGCGTTTCGACGAGGACGTGATTATTCCCTATTGCTGCAACATGCAAGGGCGTTTGACCGTTCTCATCAACCTGATTCGGATTTTTTTTGGCCCTTATGAAGTCGAGGCTATTCCGGGAATCCGGACCGACGATATCTTTGCTAGCATCGATAGGCGACATAAAACAGCCCGGCATCTCAATGTTGCCGGCATGCACAGTATTGAAAACCACTGACACGACCGCGAGAAGGGCAACTAAATGAGAACAGCACTCACGCTGAGTGTAAACCATGCATCCCCCTCCCACCGATTTTTAGAACTGCAAGGGTAGTCCATCATCGATTCAGCAGCCTCAAAATTAAAATTGGACATCAAAATTGAATGCGCTGACGGACTATTTTGAGTTAATCGACTGGTCAGGGAGAGCTATCAGGGATGATAAGCGTAGCGCCATTACCAGTCAGGCTGGGAATGAATCCTAATGAATGGTTAAACACCATGCGGCCACACGGGAATCGTTTTGTATTGGACGTTGGTCGGTTAAAAGCACTGAAGGCCTTTGCAAAGAAAATTGGACGACGCTGGTTGCATGATATGGAGGCCAGTCGCTGTTTGTTTGCGGGCTGATGTTACTGAGGGCCTTCTTGCCGTTTTTTTGAATTGGGGATTGCTGGAGGTTAGGAGTGTTCGGCGATCGGGATTTTGTCGGTATTCTGTGTTCCTTGAATTTTATGGACGCTCGATATTTTCATAGGGACGTTCGATATTTTTATAGGGAAAGTTTGGTGATCTGAAATTTGTGGATGTCCGATATGTCGGAAGTTCGGAGACTTCACATAAACAAATCCCCGCCTGGTCGAGCGGGGATTTGAATAGGGTCGAATTACCTGGCTACATTGCCAGCAACATTCAGAGCATCCCAGGTTCTTGCGAACGGTGGTGCGTAGCAGAGGTCGAGCATGCCGAGATCTTCCGTGGTCAACCCACCCTTGATGGCGGCGGACAATACATCAACTCTCAGTACCGCACCACAACCCCCAATAATCTGGCCGCCTAAAATCTTTTTGGTGTCTGGCTCGTAAACCAGTTTCACCAAAATCTCAGACTGCCCCGGATAGTAACTGGTGTGATCTTTATCTTTAATCACCACAGTTTTACAGGGAATGTTGTGAGTTGCCGCCTCCTGTTCAGTCAGACCAACCCGACCCGCTTCCAAACCCATCACCTTAAGACAGGCTGCACCGTAGGCACCAGGAAAACGGCTGTCGAGACCAGCCATCACTTCACCAGCAAGACGCCCCAGTTTGTTGGCGTAAGTCGCCAGGGGAATCCACATGGGTGCGTCAATCTGACCGTGGGGAACAGTGGCACAGTCACCTGCGGAGAAAATATTCTCCACACTGGTACGTGCCTGATCATCGACGATAATGGCTCCGTTACCGGTCATCGCCAGACCGATCTCGCGGACAAAGCCGGTGCCAGGTCTGACGCCTGTGCACAAAACGACAAGGTCTGCTTGATAGCTGTCATGAGATGTTTGCAAATGTAAACAACCACTGTCGCTTTCTGTCAGCTGCTGCAGGGTTTCCTGCCAGTGACAGGAGACTCCGTGGCGCTCCAGTTCCTGACTGACCCGTTCGGTAATATCGGCATCAAAAGTCGTTGCCAGTGGTCGTTCAGCACTGTCGAAGATACGAACAGTTTTGTTCTGGCGAACCAGCGCTTCCGCCATCTCCAGGCCGATATAACCGGCACCGATAATGGCAACGTCCTGGATCTTGTCACTGGTTACGATTTCTCGCAGAGCCAGGCCATCGTTCAGGGTTTTAACGCAGAACACGCGACCAGCATTCAAACCTTCAACCAGCCCGGGAACCGGTGGCACGATGGGCGTTGCGCCGGTGGCGATCATCAACCGATCATAGGCCTGAGTAAACAGCTCGCCTGTGTTCAGGTTCTTCACCTGTACAGTCTGGTCAGCAGTATTTACATTCAGCACTTGATGACGAATACGCACATCAACACCACGGGCAGCAAACTGCTCCGGGGTCATCTCGGTCATCTCTTTCGGGTTGCTGAAGAAGTCACCAATAAAGTAAGGCAGACCACAGGCACCAAAAGAGATCACTTCCGACTGTTCAAACACAGTAATGGTGGCCTGTGGATCAACCCGGCGCGCCTTGGCGGCGGCGCTCATGCCCGCCGCTTCGCCGCCAATGATAACTATCTTTTTTGCTTGTTCAGGAGCAGACATCAGGAAACAGCTTCCATATCCAGTTCAACAGTATCCTGACTGTTGAAAACATTCATATCAACTTCGCCCATGGCACGACCGCTGACAAAGCCGGTCGCAATCGCACCACTGACGTTGATCGCCGTACGTCCCATATCGATCAGAGGTTCGATAGAGATCAGCAGACCGGCCAGTTCAACCGGCAGACCCAGAGCGGAGAGTACGATCAGGGCGGCAAAAGTCGCACCACCACCAACACCGGCGACACCGAAGGAGCCAATAGCGATGGTCACCAGCAGTGTGGCAATAAAGCCCAGATCAAGAGGGTTAATGCCCACAGTGGGAGCAATCATAACCGCCAGCATGGCTGGGTAGATACCGGCACAGCCGTTCTGACCGATGGTGGTACCAAACGACGCGGCAAAGTTGGCCACACCTTCAGACACACCCAGGCTGCGGGTCAGGGTCTGAATACTCAGAGGCATAGTGCCGGCGCTGCTGCGGGAAGAGAATGCAAAGCTCAGGGTGGGCAATACTTTCTTAAGGAAGGTCAGCGGATTGCCACCAGCCAGCATTACCATGCCCAGATGCACCAAAAACACCAGACCCAGCGCCACATAAGAGGCCATAACAAACTGGATAAGCTGCATGATATCAGCGACATTGCTGTTGGCGACAACACGGGTCATCAGCGCCAGAATACCGAACGGGGTCAGGCGCAGAACGATGGTCACCATCCGCATAACCAGTTTGTGCAGGGTATCCACTGCACTCTCAATAGCTGCGAAGGTATCGGGCTTCTTGCGCGCCAGATCCAGTGCTGCGGTGCCCAAAAATGCGGAGAAGATCACCACAGCAATAATGGAAGTGCTGCGGGCACCGGTCATATCCAGGAACGGATTGGCCGGAATCAGGCCCAGCAGCATGGAAGGAATAGAGATCGCTTCAGCCTTGCCCATGGTCGCCAGCAGGTGGTGGGCTCTGGCCGTTTCACGGGAACCGGCGGTGATCGCCTCGGCATTAAGATCAAACAGTAGGGCAGAACCAATACCGATAGCCGCAGCAATGATCACCGTCACCATCAGCAGACTCAGCACCCAGAGGCTGATGCGGCCGACGGAACCGGCACCTTTCAGCTTGAGGATGGCGGACAGTACCGACACCATGATCAGCGGCATAATGATCATTTTCAGCAGGGCCACATAGCCGCTGCCGACCACGTTAAACCAGCTGATCGACTCCTGCACCACCGGAGAGGAGGCACCGTAGATAAACTGCAAGGCAGCACCAAAGCCGACACCCAGACCGAGAGCAATAAATACTCTACGCGTAAAGGGCATGTACTGTTTTTGGAAGCGATGGAGTAGCGCAAGCAAGCCTGCCATCACTGCAATATTGGCAAGGATAGAAAAAGACATTATAAAAATCTTCCGTTGGTAAAGATTATTGTTTTTTCTCTTGACACTTCAGGACGAGATGAGTTCCCGAGCGTCAAACATCGGAAATAATCAGGAATGACCATAGCCGTTCAGCTACAGAGCTGCAGTCCGGATGTTATGAGAAGAGTGCTGTTTTTTCGAGAGAAAATGCGTGTTAACAACAACAGCAGTGACGTGCGTCAACGGAAGTGAAGCAGGGGAAAAGGCGGGTTTTGGCCGTGGCTTGAAAGACAGCGGTTTGAAGCATGGGAAGCACCGTCACGACAGGAGATAAATGACCTCTGTTTATGCCACAGAGTCTATATAATTTGGTAGTCAGATTCAATGTAATTGGCCATTATTTCCGTAAAGACTCAAGAACATCACCCACGGCACGATCAAGAGACTCGTGGTGTGTTTCCAGCGTTTCTACTTCTTGTTTCTATTTTTCGTTTCTACTCTTTGCTCCCATTGCTCCAGCTGTATTGTTGTCTCTTGTTGCTTGTTGCTTGTTGCTTGTTGCTTGTTGCTTGTTGAGCTTGTTCCCTCGTAGAACGTGGGAACAAGCCCAAGGCAGGTTTACTTCACCGGCTGGCCATTACGATCCAGAACAACGATCTCACCCAGCCCCAGTTTCTCAATCTGCGGGCGAATCTTGCTTATATCGCCTGCAACAAACCAAATAAAGGCACCGGGCTTCAGCGCCTGCCTGGCAATCCCCTGTATCTCTGCCAGATCGAGAGCCTCAACACGCTGACCATAGTCATAGAGGTAAGACTCGGGCAAGCCGTATTCAATCAGAGTCCCTATAGAAGACAGCAGCGCCCCATTGGTTTCATAACTGCCCGGCAGGGTGCGGATACGGTTACGCTTCACCAGATCCAGCTCCGCATCGGTTGCTGGCTTGCTGCCAAGGAAGTTTTTATACTCTTTGGCAATCTCCGCCATCGCCGGACCTGTTTGGTCTGACTGAACCGAGGTCGATACCAGATAAGGACGCTGACCGCGGGCACTCTTCGTATAACTGTTGGCACCATAGGCCCAGCCCTTGTCTTCACGCAGGTTCATATTGATCCGGGCGGTAAACTGGCCACCGATAACATCGTTCATGACATTAAACGACAGCGTGTCAGGATCATTACTGGCCATCACCAACTGACTGCCGACGATCACAGACTGTCCGGCAGCGGGATAATCGATCAGGTAGACCTTTGACTCTGTTGGTATATCGATCTGGGTAATAGTCTTCTCTGGCAGCGGGGCGGCAGGTGCCTTCCAGCCTGCAAACGCCTGATTCAGCTTAGGCATCAGCTCAGCCAATGTGGTATCGCCGGTCACAATCAGGGTGGCATTATCCGGACGCAGCCAGGTCTGCCAGAAATCAACTAACTGTTCACGGGTAAGATGCTCCAGAACAGCAGGGATACCGCTGCCACTCCACGGTGTGGAGTAGGCATGGTTTTTACCATAGAGCAGCTCTGGCAACAGACGTCCAATAATCCCTTTTGGAGAGGCCTGCTCCTGACGAATACCCTCAATCAGGTTGTGACGCACCCGCTGCATATCATCCTTTTCAAAAACAGGGTTCACCAGCAGATCGGCCAGTATCTCCAGTGATGGTTCGAGACTGACGGTCAGGATATCGAGGTAGATCGTGGATGTATCCAGATCGTTGCCCATACTCAGGCCGGTGCCAAGATTCTCCAGATCAGCGGCAATCTGCAGGTTGTCACGATTTTTTGTGCCTTCGTCAAGCATCGTCATGGTCAACCCCGGCAGGCCGGGGTGACTATCACGGGCTGAGAGACCCGCATTGAACTGCAGTGCCATTTGTACGACAGGTGTCTGTGGACGTGAAGCCAGTACCACTTTCAGACCGTTATCCAGCACGCCCTTTTCCAGTTTTGGCAGTGAGAGATCAACCGGATCTCCCGCAGAAGGCACTTTGCTGCGATCGACTCCGGTGCTGGCATGGGTATATTCAGGGAATGGCGTAATTTCCAGAATGTAAGCGCCACTTCTTAGCCACGTACCGGCACTTTTACGGACACTCTCGGGCGTCGCAGCCTTCATCATCTCGAAGCTCTTATGGTAGAAGCCGGGATCATTGTGAATCACCTCGCCCCTGGCCAGAGTATCCGCTTTGCCATACAAACCACCAACACGCTCTGTGCTACGGACAAAATCGGCCGCCTGACTGAAGCGAATACGATTTAACTCTTCCTGGGTTGGCCCTTTTTCAAGGAAGATCGCCATCTCTTCATTAACGGCTTGCTCAATCTGCTCCAATGCCACACCAGAGCGGGCATCGACTGAGATCATCACCTGACCAGCCAGTAAGCGATCATAAAGGTACACACTGACGCCTGTAGCGATCTGATCCTGCAGCACCAGTCGTTTATAAAAACGGCTATTACGCCCTCCACCCAACACATCGGTAGCCAGAGACAGATGCTCTGCATCCACAGTTCCGCTCTGGGCCACATTCCAGATCTTCATCAATCGTGATTGAGGGACACGATCCTGCATGGTGTCGCGTTTATCTTCATGGCGTTTACCAACCCAGACATCGAGTTTGTTGAGTGGTTTACCGGCAGGAATATCACCAAAATATTGCTGCACCTTTTCCTTCGCGGTTGCGACATCGATATCACCGGAGAGTACAAGCACAGCATTGGAGGGGCCGTAATAAGTAGCGAACCACTCTTTTACCTGATCCAGACTGGCAGCGTTCAGATCTTCCATGTAGCCGATAACCGGCCAGGAATACGGGTGTCCCTGAGGGAAGGTCTGCTCGGCAAGGCGATTCCAGACACTTCCATAGGGGCGATTTTCACCCTGACGCTTCTCGTTTTTGACCACATCCCGCTGTTCATCAAGGCTGGCCTGATTGATGGTCCCCATAAAATGGCCCATGCGATCGGACTCCATCCACAGCGCCATATCCAAAGCCGGTGTGGGCACAGTCTGGAAGTAGTTGGTGCGATCATTACTGGTCGTACCGTTCTGATCGGTGGCACCCGCCTCTTTAAAGGGGACAAAAAACTCGCCCTGATAATTCTCTGAACCCTGGAACATCAGGTGTTCAAACAGATGGGCAAAGCCTCTGGAGCCGATGGACTCATCTTTGGAGCCAACCTTGTACCAGATATTAACGGCAACAACCGGTGCCTTACGATCTTCATTGACGATAACCGTCAGACCATTATCCAGCGTGAACTTCTGGTAAGGGATGGTGACTTCCGGCAAGGCCTGTCGAGGGCTTTCGAGCATCGTAAAGAAGGCACCGGCCGGACAGCTGGTCATCAACATCCCGGTTAACGCAATAGCGAGCAGCCGTGGTCTGGCAAAAGTTTTCTGCTTAGGAGTGGCTACTAAGAACGAATAAATATTTTCTGCCATAACGGTATTCTTCAGGCTCTTATTGTCGTTGAAAGTCAGCTTATCATAGACATAGGGCAGCAAATGGGAAAAAAGTTCTCATCAATTTGTCATTCCACTGAACAGTATCTGTGTGATTATCTAACACAACCGACAAAATTCGCACATTATCTCACCCCCCACAGGCCTGTTGAATGATTTATGCACATCCCGGTTTGCCCGGCTCTGTTGTCTCTTTTAAACCACGCTACGAAAACTTTATCGGTGGTGAGTGGATCGCGCCAGTAAAAGGTCAGTACTTCAGCAACACAACACCAGTGACCGGTGAGGTGATTTGTGAAGTCCCCCGCTCCACCGCTGAAGACATCGAACTGGCTCTGGATGCTGCCCACAAAGCCAAAGAGTCCTGGGGCAAAACCTCAGCCACCGAGCGTTCCAACATTCTTTTGAAAATTGCTGACCGCATTGAACAAAATCTTGAGCAACTGGCTATTGCCGAGAGCTGGGATAACGGTAAAGCTGTCCGCGAAACCCTGGCCGCAGACATTCCTCTCGCCGTAGACCACTTCCGTTACTTCGCCGGTTGCATCCGTGCCCAGGAAGGCTCCGCAGGCGAGATTGATCAGAACACCGTCGCTTACCACTTCCATGAGCCGCTGGGTGTGGTTGCCCAGATCATTCCCTGGAACTTCCCGCTGCTAATGGCCGCCTGGAAACTGGCTCCGGCGCTGGCGGCCGGTAACTGCATCGTGCTCAAGCCTGCCGAGCAGACCCCTGCTTCCATCCTGATTCTGGCTGAATTGATTGCTGACCTGCTGCCCGCTGGCGTACTGAGCATCGTCAATGGCTATGGCAAGGAGGCGGGTCAGGCACTGGCCACCAGCACCCGTATTGCCAAGCTCGCTTTTACCGGCTCCACACCGGTGGGCATCCACATTCTCAAGTGTGCTGCGGACAACCTGATTCCTTCCACCGTTGAGCTGGGTGGCAAGTCCCCGAACATCTACTTTGAAGATGTTATGGGTCATGAAGATACCTATCTGGACAAGTGTGTGGAAGGAACTGTACTGGCCTTCTTTAATCAAGGCGAAGTGTGCACCTGTTCTTCCCGCCTGCTGATTCAGGAATCCATCTACGACGAGTTTATCTCCCGCGTTATCGCCCGCATTAAGACCATCAAACGCGGCAATCCGCTGGATACTGACACTCAGGTGGGGGCGCAGGCTTCCCGTGAGCAGTTCGACAAGATCATGGGTTATCTGGATATCGGTCGTCACGAAGGGGCTGAAGTGCTGATCGGCGGCGATGCGGAGAGGCTGGGTGACGGTCTGGAGAACGGTTACTACATTCAACCGACCCTGTTCAAGGGTACCAACGATATGCGCATCTTTCAGGAGGAGATCTTTGGCCCGGTTGTGGCCGTGACCACCTTCAAAGATGAAGCGGATGCCCTGCGCATCGCCAACGACACCGAGTTCGGCCTGGGTGCCGGCGTCTGGACCCGCGACATGAACCGAGCCTATCGCATGGGTCGTGGCATTGAGGCGGGCCGCGTATGGACCAACTGCTACCACGCCTATCCGGCTCATGCTGCCTTTGGTGGTTACAAAAAATCCGGTATCGGTCGTGAAACCCACAAAATGGTGCTGGAGCACTATCAGCAGACCAAGAACCTGCTGGTTAGCTACGATATCAATCCGCTGGGCTTCTTCTAACCAGCGCGACTTATAACAAAAAAAGGGTCAACCTCGCGGTTGACCCTTTTTTTACCTTGGAAATGCAGCCCCTATTTCCCTTGTTCAGGATGGGCAGCATGTCCTACTCATAGCTGTTTGTGAACATTCATCAGGAGGCCCGGCAGCTGGACAAGAGAGTCCAATTTAGCGACAAGATGACGTTCAATCTCGGCAGTTATTGGCAGAATATCCGGAACCACCACGGTCTGACAGCCGGCTGTGATAGCAGACAATGTTCCTGTATTGGAATCTTCTACCGCCAGCGCCTGTTCCGGTGAAATGCCCAGTCTTTTACAGGCCAGTTGATAAGGCTCCGGATGGGGCTTGCGGTTTTCCACATCATCGCCACACACTATCACTTTAAAAGCGCTGGTCCCGCCAAGCCCCGCGAAATTTTTCTCGACCTCTTCCTGTGCAGCAGAGGTCACCAAAGCGACAGGAATCATCTGCGTTTGCAGCCACTGTAAAAGATCCGCAGCTCCCGGCTTCAGGAGAGGCACCCGTTGCGCATCATCCTGACGATCCATCGCGGCGAGAAAATCATTCAATACAAAGTTCTCATCGCCAAGCTCTTGGATAAGCTGCTTACAGGTGTCGAAGTGCGCGCCGACAAAACTTTGATAGACCTTGTCGTTTAAATCGATACCAAAGTCATAGGCCGTTTTCTGCCAAAGGCTTTTGTACACAACCTCACTGTCAAAAAGAGTACCATCCATATCCAATAGCACAGCTTTCAAATCACTTAACAAGGGTGACTCCTAACAGTTATTTATAAACAGCTATCTATAATCTGGAACACTGTTTATACGACTAATACCGAGGATGACAGCGCAACAGAGTACAGCCAGCACCCCCTTTAACCACAAGTGCGGGACTATGACGATACTGACGCTGAAGGTCAGTGCCGTCAGCCAGCAGGCTCGGTGCTTGTTTGCTTTCGTCATCCCCTGATGATTGTGCCAATCCGAAATAATCTTGCCAAAGCGCGGATGGGTCATCAGCCAGTGGTGAACTCTGGAGCTGGAACGAGCAAAACACCAGCCAGAAAGTAGCACAAAAGGCGTTGTCGGAAGCAGCGGCAGCACTATACCGACAACTCCCGCAACCAAACTGACGACACCGGCAACAAGATAAAGAGAACGTTTGAGATAATGTCTGTCTTCAATTACAACCATAAAACACCGGTATATCTGCTACTGATAGGGGACTTCTGATAGGAGCCTTCCCCTAATAAATCAATCTGCTGCCAAAGGTTCAAACAGAACATCAAGATCTTTGGTTGTCAGGCCGGTCGCCTTCTGACCACCGCCGGAATAGATACCTTGAGCCAGCGCCTTTTTACGCTCTTTCAAAGACAGCATTTTCTCCTCAAGGGTGCCTGAGACTACCAGTTTATAAACGAATACCGGCTTATCCTGACCGATACGATAGGCGCGATCTGTCGCCTGATCTTCCACCGCCGGGTTCCACCAGGGGTCGTAGTGAATCACCGTATCAGCGGCGGTCAGGTTGAGACCGGATCCACCCGCCTTAAGGCTGATCAGGAATACCGGCACCTCACCATTCTGGAAACGCTGTACCGGTGTATCCCGATCGATGGTGCTTCCGGTTAGCTTTACATACGGCACATGGCGTTTATTGAGCTCTGCTTCAATCACCGCAAGCATGGAAGTGAACTGGGAGAAGATCAAGATTTTGCGCTCTTCGCCCAGCAGTTCATCCAAAAGCTCGCACAGCAGATCCATCTTCGCGGATTCGGTCACCTCCCGGGCCTGGGAGACTTTCACCAACTGCGGATCGCAGCAGGTCTGACGCATTTTCAGCAGGGCATCCAGAATAATGATCTGACTGCGGGCCAGGCCCTTTTTGTGGATCTCCTCCCGCACCTTCTTCTCCATGGCGGCACGGACGGTTTCGTACAAGTCCCGCTGTTTACCTTTGAGTTGGCACTCCCGCAGGATTTCCGTTTTCGGCGGCAACTCCTTCGCCACCAGATCCTTGGTGCGGCGCAGCATAAAGGGGGCTACCCGCCGAGCCAGCTGTTTGCGGCGATCATCGTCACCGTGTCGTTCAATCGGTGTACGGTAGAAACGGCTAAAACGGTCTTTCTGACCAAGGAAACCGGGCATCAGAAAATCGAACTGGCTCCACAGCTCAGCCAGATTGTTCTCCACTGGTGTACCGGTCATGCAGAGGCGCTGATGGGCGTTCAGCTCACGAACATAGCGAGAGGCTTTGGCCCGGTAGTTCTTGATGGCCTGGGATTCATCCAGAATCAGCACATGCCAGCGCTGCTCTTTCAGAAGCTCAAAGTCCCGCTGGATCAGGGCGTAGGTAGTAAGTACAAGGTCTGCGCCACTAATCGAAGACAGCTGTTCACTGCGCTTGCTGCCGTGGTAAACCACCACACTTAGTTCCGGGGCAAAACGCTCAGCTTCACGACGCCAGTTGGGCATCAAACTAGTAGGCGCAACCACCAGACAGGGCGGCATGGTCTGTTCACTCTTATCCTTGCTCTTGACCAGCCGTTCTTTCTCGAACTGGATATGAGCCAGAGCCTGAATGGTTTTACCCAGCCCCATATCATCGGCCAGAATACCGCCCAGCCCCATATCCCGCAGAAATTGCAGCCAGGCCAGCCCTTTCTCCTGGTAATCCCGTAATTCGGCATAAAAAGCTACAGGCGGTTTTACCATTTTCAGACGACGGAAGTTTTTCAGTTTGCGAGCAATAGCCTGCAAGACTTCGCCCCCGGCAAAATCGAGCTTCAAACCATTGCTAAGCTCTTCGAGAATCGGCGCCTGACTCTTCTGAATGCCGGCCCCCCGCTCACCAAACAGCTCCAACAGAGTGACAATGATCAACCGCAGACGCCGAGCCGGAATAGTGATAAAGCGTTGGGGAGCGATGGCTACCGGAATCAGATCATCACCCATCGTCGCCAGCTTGTCCGGAGCGGGCAGTCGATTCAGCTGTTTGGCCAGAACAGGCAGAAGATCGAGCTTCTCCCCATCGATCTCAATACCGAGCTTCAGGCCGAACCAATCCTCCTGGGCTTCGTTGTGTTCCACTTCGCCGTACCAGTCATCGTCGTCTACATCGACAATGTCGTAGGGGAAACTATCGCCGACTTCCACCCGCCAGCCGTACTTTTCCAACCCCGGTATGATCTGCAAAAACGCCAGCCAGTTGCCGATAGTCTGCCAGGATTTCAGCGAACCAAGACAGTAGTCGCCTTCCTCGTAGTCCGCCTCACCGCCCCACTTGGCACTACTCTGCATATGCTCTTCGAGCAGCTGCACTGCGAGCCGTTCCAAATTAGCATTGCGGGGGTAACGTACGCCGTTGTCGTTTATCAGAGTATCCAGTGGCGAAAAGTTTCCGACCTGCAGATCATCATATTGAAAATACAACCGGGCTCTGGCCGCCATGGAGAGCGGCATGGTCTCTGCGGCAGAGACGCCATCCAGCACCAGAACCGGCACCGGTTCAACACGGCGCACCTCTTCAATAGAAGGCAAGCTCTCCTTGTTGATGCCCGGCAGAGGCATCAGAGTCTGCTGCAACTGTGGCAGCACCGCCAGAGGGATGGCCGGAGCCTTGAGCAGCTTCTGCAGCAGGGCATCAGGCAGATCGCTTTTGATGCGCGCCAAATGCACGACAGTTACTACACGACTGCCGCTATCAATGGCTATCTTTCTGATCAGCAGTAGCGGAGGCTTGGTGGGAATCAGCCAGGTAGGTTCTCCCTCCGGCCCCTTAATCCGGCAACGCATGGCATCGCCCTCTTCGTACCATTCCAGCTTGGCTTCAACCGCCTCGCCGAGGGCAATGGGCATGCGTTCGTCTTTATCCCAGACAAGCCTGCCTGAACGAGCCAGGCTAAGCAGAGCTTCCGGAGATTTATCATTAAGGCTTATATCAGATCGACTGTAGTAGCTATAGCGATCGCCAAAGGGGTCGAGGTAACCTGCGCCATACATCTGCTGAACCAGTTGACGATCTTCGACACTGCAGGGAGGTTCATTATCCCAGCCCAATCGATTCAGATCATAAAAAGGTCGCAGCGCACCATGACC
This sequence comes from uncultured Oceanospirillales bacterium, assembly GCA_947040555.1. Classification (GTDB taxonomy): domain Bacteria; phylum Pseudomonadota; class Gammaproteobacteria; order Pseudomonadales; family Endozoicomonadaceae; genus Sansalvadorimonas. The sequence continues at coordinate 46,327 of CAMRBW010000011.1, forward strand.
GCCGCGCTTCAATGTCTGGCTGGTGTACAGGTTCAGGCCGATAGTTCCGGAGCTTAAGGCGCAGTCGAGTACATAGAGAATATAACGCCGTCCACTGTGCAGGGGCTTGGCGGCCTGGGCGCTTTTCGTTCCCTGTTCTGAGGCATCCAGGGCGATACTCTGGATATCACTCAGCCAGCGCTCGTAATTCTCCTGCTCCTTTTTACTGGCGAAAACCGAGGGGGCTTTGTCCACCGGCATGGAATCCTGCCGATTACGGTGTTTCGGGCCAGTGGCGGAACCAAACATCCAGAGACGCAGGGTCTCCTCTCCAGATTCATGCAGTACCGTCAGCAATAGCGCGCAGATATGTTTGCAGCTGGTTCCCACCGGGCAGGAACAGTCACCAATAACCATAACTGGTTCGGAAAAATTACTGTAAAAAAAGTCGATCTCGGCGGTATAAGTATTGCGATAGCTACCACTGACGACCCCGGTTAACACCCGTTCATTTGAGTCGTAGTGGTATTTTAGAACTCGCCCATCCCGAACGTAATTCCTCGCTCGTTGGTAGGTTTTTTCACCGAACCAATGCTGTACTTCGCTATGCACGGAACATCCTGCCTTTGATCTAGAGATATTAGCGGGGGGGAGTATTGCAGTAAAGTGCAGTTTGGTCATGTTTTGCAGTCCCCCCTGCACTACCCATCCTACCCTGTGCCGCTACGCAAACTCATTGAACGCTTGCAAAGATATCTGCCGTTCCGCTGAGCCTGTGGCGATGCGCTCCATCAGCGCAATATCCCTCATTGGCCGTTCACTGCCCAACAGATGCCACACTACAACAAACTCCCGGGCCTTGGACTGTATGCGCTTGTTGTGGCTATAGCTTGCCCACAGCGCCATACGCAACATTCGCTCCTGCCAGTTCTGGCGTTGGGGTTCCAGAATTTGATCGCAAATGGCAACGACGACATTTTTCCTGTCATATTGACTGCACAGTTCTGCCAGCTCTTCGCTATCCTCAAACCAGCTCACTCCCATCGCGGATGAGGGCCACCGTTTTGACGCTGTCTGAACCCTGTCAATCTCGGTCGTATCCGGTTCAACAAGCAATTCGGCTGGCAACAAGGTTTCCAGCTGGCAATCTTGCGGATGCCACTCGTTCAGCGCCAGTATCTCCAGAATCTGCACCAACTCAACATCAACAGGCAAATGGCTGTGCTGATGCTTGGCGAGGGATGTCGGCAACAGCAGGCGCACAAGTTCTGCAGAAACCTTCTCCATTTTCACCTGGGATTTAGCCTCTTTAAGAGCAGCCTGCAGCTCTTTTTTTGAAGCTGGCGGAGAGACAAAGGCATCAACGACACCGGCATTCTCTTTCAGTACCCAACCGGCAAGGTGGTAGTCCGAACCACTACGCAGCATAAGCATGACTCCCTGACTTCCGACACCATCTACCGGCGGCATCCAGACTTCCTGAATGTCGAAACGCTGTTCGGGAGCCGCCGGCATTACGCCACGCTTGCGCACAGTTTGTATCAGTTTATCCAGTTGCTTCTGCCGCAAACCGGAGCCCCAGTTGCGCACACGGATCAGACGATTGAGGGCAACAGCCCCAACAGACGACGGATGTTTAATAAGTGCCGCAAGAGCAGCGAGTGCAACGTCCTGCTCAACATCCAGAACGTAGAGAGCCAATACGTTACCGATCCGAATATCGTTACTCTCGGCCAACACCGGGAAAATCTTGTCAAGGCCATCGACAGGGAATAATCCGAACAGCTCCTGCAGGGACTCAAAAAGCAGAAATTCATTGGGCTCCTCATCGGCCATGTTCAGAAATATCTGACGAAGAGCATCCGGTGAGGGCATCTCGGCAGCCCCATGCGATGCCATCTCTATTTCACTGCTCTCTACCCGCCACTGTTTGATAAAGTGCAGGAAATCGGGAGAGAGGAACGCCCGGTGAGCCACCAGCGCGTGAAACACGGCACGAGCCCCCTGAACATTCAATAACTCTCGCTCGTCGGCCAGGACCGTATTATTTTCCATGGCTGCCAACACCTCCAAGGCTTCTGCATCCTTGTTGCGAACCTGCATAAACAGATGCTGGAAGGCTGTCGTCAAAATGGCTCGCACTGATTCCAGCACCCGATCATCAAGCTCAAGATGATTCAGGCAAAGATGCTGTACCAACTGAAAGGCACTCATCGGATTGACAAACATGCTATCCCAATCGGCAGAGAGGCGCAGTACACCGCTCTTTTTATACTCGAAGGCCACTTCGCTGATCAGCCAATCGACCCATGGAATAAAATTAGGGCGCTCTTTATCCACCATATCCAGAGGAATCAACGGCTGCTCATCACCGTCATCCTCCTGGTTATAGATGCGCAGATAATCTTTTTTGATGCTCTCCAGATAACTGACAATCTCCGCCGCATGCTCCAGTTTTTTATCGCCACACTCCCGGCGCAGAAACTGCCAGAAAGCGATCAGCTCCGGCACAATGGTTTTGGCCTGAGTATCAGAGCAGATCAATTTGCGAGGGAAGAGATCTTCGAGGGTCTCCTGCACACTGACCGCTTCTATATCCGCCAGTTTGCAACCGTCATAGCCGAGAGTTATCTCCATAAAGAAAGCGAACCACTCGCCCCTACCTTTCTGGTTGACCTTGGCGAGCGACTTGTACTCTGGGGATTTCAGGAACTCGGGCGTGGTCTTTTTCAGCCATTTTTCGAGAATTTCCAGAGTCTCGTCGTAGTCTTCGCAGGGGTCAAGTTTGCCGAAGGTGAGGAGGGTTATGGGCATGGGGGATCCTTAAGAGTAAGGGCTATGGGGTGTTGTCCAGCTTAGATAACGATGGCGGACAAGTCCTTTATGGTATCAAGAGTGTGGGCAAATGTGTTTCCCGCTCATGAACACCGCATTTTAGCGACCGGAGGACGCGGATGGCATAGCAAAATAGTTGCCGCATGTTTCCTGCGTGGTGGGGGGCGATATATTTGTTGGAAAATACCGTGCCATGGGTCATGGCGATTGTCACTCAATTCGATGACAAACGTTCAAAATGATACTTCATGTTGTGATGTGGCTATCACCTACTCAGAAGGTTTCTCGCGCTTGACCGCAAAGTGGATTGCCCGGACAAGGTCTTGAGTCTGCTGATTGAACTCCTGCATCTGGTCAAAGCGTTCGTTGGTTTGCTCCTGCTGATTTTCAGGTGTATTGGCTCGCGGTTTGAGACTCATTGTTTGCATCCCGTTGTTATTGCATGCGAGGGAGGGTAGTAGACCATGCTTGTGACCGGGTGAGCTGATAGGGGAATCATGGGAAGGGAGGCCGCTTGGAATAATTTTGATTATCCTAATACCACATTAGGTCATAGGT
>CAMRBW010000012.1 GCA_947040555.1 uncultured Oceanospirillales bacterium
AATTTTTTCATCATACCTTTGGTCGATGATCGTGGGCAGAGTGTTGGTTTTATTGCCGCCCAGATCCATGCCCGTGATGATATTGCTTTCATCCTTAATCGCAGTCTCAATGTGAGTAATCATGTCAATGCGTATGTGGTGGGCAAGGATAGGAAAGTGCGTTTTTTCCCGGATGGGGAGGAGTTTAAAGACGAATTATTGGATTTAGAGCCAGTTAATGAGTGGTTAAGTCATTTTGATAGCAAGGGACGTTATCTGGAGGAGAGTGGGGATGGCTTTGAAACTGATGACTATGCCTTGCGAGGTCATGAAACCCATACGGAACAATATGAATTGATCGATGAGTCTGAATTACACTTTATGACTTACTCTGACCGGTATGGTGGCAATGCCCTTGGCGTAAGCAGAAACATTGAAATTGCTGGCATAGATATGTTGATTATTGTGGAAATAGATTATGAAACAGCAATGGCTCCGGCGACTCGGTTTCGTAACTATTTGATATTAATCATCAGTGGAACAGGTTTTATCGTTTTATTGATTGCTGGTTTTATTACCCGTCGTATTGTTAATCCGTTAAGAGCGATTACTAACTGGGTTAATCAGGTTGCTTCTGGCGAGTATGTGGATGGGGAAGAATTCAGGGAAAATAACGAGATTGGAGAGCTTTCCCGAAGTTTCCAGACCATGACTGAAAGGCTGCGAAGAGTCAGTGTGGATAATGAATCCCACAGTTGGCACCAGGAGGGTGTTGCTCAGTTGAATATGGCTGTACGGGGAGAGCAATGCATGAATGAATTGTGCCGTAATATTATTACTGCCCTCTGTCGCTATATGAACATACCAATGGCTGTCATGTATGTTTTAAAAGACAATAGTCGTTTGAATATGATGGGGAGTTTTTCTCTGTCTATGCGCAGAGCAGTCAATAGCTCTTTCTCCCTTGGTGAAGGATTATCTGGTCAGGCTGCAATTGAACAGAAAGTGATCACATTGATGGCTCCTGATGATTATTTTGTTGTTGAGTCTGGATTAGGCAGTAGTAAGCCGAATCGTGTGGTTGCCATGCCGGTCGTTTACGAAAGAGAGGTGTGTGCCGTACTTGAGCTGGCACTTTTTGAAGAACTTTCAGAGCAGCATCAAGAGTTTATGGACGCAGCTATGGAGAGTATTGCTATTGCTATCAATACTGCTCTCGCCCGGGAGCATGTTCATGAGCTACTGGATAAAACCACCCATCAGGCGGAAACTCTGCAGCAGCAGCAAGAAGACTTGCGCATTGTTAATGAAGAGTTGGAGCACCAGACCAAAGTTCTGATGGAATCCGAAGAAGAGCTGAAGGCGCAGTCTGATGAATTGCAGCGAGCTAATGCCGAGCTCGAGGAAAAGAGCGAGTCACTTTGTCATCAAAAAGAAGAGATCGAACATAAAAATGAAGAGATAGAGACAGCACGTCAGGCAATAGAGCACAAAGCGGAAGAGCTGGAGCGGGTCAGTGAATACAAGTCAGAGTTTCTGGCAAATATGTCCCATGAATTGCGGACACCGCTTAATAGTATGCTGATATTGGCTCGCATGTTGGCTGACAATGATGAAGGGAATCTGGATCTGGATCAGGTGGAATCTGCTCAGGTTATTCATAAAGTTGGTCATGATCTGCTCGATTTAATAAACGACATTCTTGATCTTTCCAAGGTTGAAGCCGGTAAGATGGAGCTCAATCTTGAGGTGGTTTCCCTGTCCAGCATACTGGAACAGCTCCGCAATCAGTTCGCACCATTGGCGGCAGATCGCAAACTGAATTTTGAGATAATTGCTGACGCGGATACCGATGTTGATGTGGAAACAGACATTCAGCGAACGATGCAGATTATGAAAAACCTGCTCTCCAATGCGTTCAAATTCACTGAAAAAGGAGGAGTGAAACTGTGTGTCAGCAAGATACCACCCTCCTCTGATTTTGTTTCAACAGCAATGAACAAGCACGGTGCTATCTGCTTTGCTGTGGAAGATTCCGGTATTGGCATTCCGGAAGAGACACAGAGTGCGATATTCAGTGCCTTTCAGCAGGCTGACGGTTCAACCAGTCGAAAATATGGTGGTACTGGACTGGGGCTCTCTATTGCGAAAGAAATGGCACAGTTGCTGGGTGGCGAAATGCGTCTTGCCAGTGAAGTTAGTAAAGGCTCAGTGTTCTCTCTGCTACTGCCAGCCAAGGAACCGGCATCTTCAGGCGAACCCGTAAAGGTAAGTGCTGCTGTTGAGAAAATGAAAGAGATTTCCAGGCAGAAAGACGACAGGGATCAGTTGGAGGGCAATCGTCCCATTCTCATTGTTGAAGACGATGCGGAGTTTTCTCATATTCTCCATCGCATTGCCAGCCAGCATGGTTACAAGTGCATCATCACTGCAACAGGTTGCGAAGCTATTGAGCTTGCGGGCCGCTACAAACCGCTGGCTATTATACTTGATCTCGGTCTGCCCGATATGGACGGTCGGGACATCCTGAAGGCTATTAAAAACAATTCAGATACTGCGGATATTCCTGTTCATGTTATCTCCGGTCGTGATGATGATGGCTCTGTGTTATCGCTAGGAGCGACAGAGTATCTGACCAAACCGGTTGAAAACGAGGTTTTGGAAAGATTATTTACACAAGGCCGAACGAACAATAATCGACGAATTTTGGTTATTGATCCCAGTGAAGAAACGGTTGAACAGGTTCGACATGCAGTTGCCAGTCATCGTGAACCCTCTCAAGAAGGGAAGGATATTCATGAGCAAGCTCTTCTCGAAAAGGTTTTGCATGCAAAAACTGCAGCGCAAGCGCGGGAGCTTGTTGCTAACAATGCGATAAGTCATATTGTTATCGAACTGGCTTTGCCGGATGAACGTGGTGATGTTCTTCTTGAATCCTTGAGAGAAAAGCTGGGTGATTTAATGCCGGCGGTCATCGTTAATACCTCTGAACCCATAGACCGTGAGCGCTACAAGAATCTGGTGTCAATTTCAAAGACGATAGTCGTGAAGGGAGAATTATCATCTGTCGAACGGCTTCAAGATGAGGTCGCTCTGTTCCTTGACAGCGTGATAAAACCATCAGCCAAAAGAACAAAGCCAGCTACTCGTCCGCAAGTCGTTGACGAGCAGCTTAAGGGGCACAAAATACTGTTGGTTGATGATGATCTTCGTAACACTTTCGCACTCTCAAAAGCACTGCAAAAGTACGAAATGGACATTGTTCTGGCTGACAATGGTGAGTTGGCTTTGGAACAGCTTGAGGCTGAACCGGACATTGAACTGGTGCTTATGGATATTATGATGCCGGTTATGGACGGGTATGAAGCGACCAAACGTATACGACAGATGGAACATTTTAAAAAATTGCCGGTCATCGCACTGACGGCAAAAGCTATGGTGGGGGATCGTGAGAAGAGTCTGCAGGCCGGAGCCTCTGATTATCTCACCAAGCCTGTGGATATTGAGAAACTGGTTGCCATTTTGAGAATCTGGTTGCAAGTATGATGGAGGAGCTAGGGATGGCCGATGCGCAACCATTATCTCAAGAGAGTATCGACAGTCTGTTGAAAATTATGGTGGAGCAGTACGGTTATGATTTCAGAAGGTATGCTCCGGCCTCTCTTTCCCGTCGTATTTGTCAGCACATGGATCGATATCAGGTTACCAATATTGATGATCTTCGGGAAAAAATTACTCAGGATGATCAGAGCTTTGCCAATCTGTTGCGAAGTCTTTCTGTGCCGGTCACGGAAATGTTTCGTGATCCGCCTTTTTTCCAATATCTGCGTGAACGGGTAATTCCCTGGCTGGCGACTTTTCCTTTTATCCATATCTGGCATGCCGGTTGTGCAACGGGTGAAGAGGCGTGGTCTATGGCTATTTTGCTGGAACAGGCAGGGCTTTTGGAGCGCAGCCAGATCTATGCCACGGATTTTAATGAAGAGGCTTTAGAGATAGCCCGCAACGGGATTTACAGCACAAGCTTCCTGAGTGTGTGGGAGAGGAACTACCAGAGTAGCGGTGGTGATGGGCAGATGGCTGATTACTGCCTGCAGAAGTATGGCTCTATGCGTATGAGCCGAAAGCTGCAGGAGCATATTATTTTCGCCAACCACAACTTGGTTACGGATAGCGTATTTGGTGAGATGCACCTGATTCTGTGCCGGAATGTACTGATCTATTTTAATCGTGATTTACAGAACTCTGTGCTTGAGCTGTTCAGGGATAGTTTGCATGACGGGGGGCTGCTTTGTCTCGGACCACGGGAGAGTATGCGCTTCTCATCCATTGCGCATGAATTCGAAGAGCGTAATACCAGGTTAAGAGTATTTCGTCTGAACGCGAAAACCTGATGTGGGTGATTGCTATTGGAGCGACAGCAGGGGCTGACCGGCTTCTTGAGTCGTAAAGGGAGAATAATTACCAATGAGTAAACAGCAGATATTACCAAAAGTTCTGGTTGTTGATGATAGGCCTGAAAATTTACTGGCAATCGGTAAATTGCTCAAACCTCTTGATATTGAGGTGATCAAAGTCAGTTCCGGAGAGGAGGCTCTGGCTCAGGTTTTGCGGCATCAGTTTGCTGTTATTTTGCTGGATGTGCAGATGCCCGTGATGGATGGGTTTGAAACAGCCCAACTTATGCGGGCGAATAAAACCACAGCAACTATTCCTATCATCTTTGTAACGGCGATAAGCAAGGAAGATAAGCATGTGACCATGGGTTATGAGTCAGGTGCCGTTGATTATCTCTATAAGCCAATAATCCCTGATATTTTGTTGGGCAAGGTGAAGGTATTTCTGAAGTTGGAGACGCAACGTCTTGAAATGCAGGCACTGACCGAAAACCTGCGGGAAATGAGTGAAAGAAACCAGTTGTTACTTGATAGTGCGGGTGAAGGCATTATCGGAATTAGACGTGATGGTACGGTTGAATTTGTTAACCCGGCCGCAATAGAGATTTTGAATGCAAAAGAGGAAGAGCTGAAGGGGCTGCCTGTGTTCTCTTGGTTTAATGAGCCTGGTGTTGATGACCTTATTGCCAAATGGGGACAAAAGGGAGGATTGGAGGCGGTCTATCGCCAGATCTGTTGCGTGAAAAGAGCGAATGGCAAATCCATACCGATTGAGTTTAACCTCTCACCTATGCGGAATAAAAAAGGTGAGATAACCGGCGGAGTGCTGGTTTTTTGGGATATTACCGAACGGATCCAATTGGAAGAGCAACTGACACAAATGGCGAAGTATGATGATCTGACAGGTCTCGCCAATCGTGGTCTGTTTATGGAGTTTTTGAATACCTCGCTGGCGCGGAGTGAACGACGTGGTCGCAATACTGCCGTGCTTTTTATCGACCTTGATCACTTCAAGCAGGTGAACGATACGCTTGGTCATGATATTGGCGATGACCTGCTGACTAATGTGGCAGAACGTTTGCACTGCTGTGTGCGGGAGGGGGATTTGATTGCCCGTCTTGGGGGCGATGAGTTTGCTATTATTCTGGATGATATTGCCCAGTCCAACGATGTGACGCAGGTGGCTGAGAAGATCGTTACATCGATCTCTGAGCCTTATCAATTGAGTGGGCATGATCTTAATATCAGTACCAGTGTCGGTATCGCCACCTGGCCAGAGTGTGGGCGAGAACCGAAAGAGCTCATCAAGGCTGCAGATACGGCAATGTATGTCACTAAAAAATCTGGACGACACGGTTATAATTTCTTTACCCCTGGCATGGGGCAATAAGCTCAAGTCTGTTAGTTGAGACATGTGTTAATTGAGAGAGTCGTGCAGTTTTATCGGGATATGGTAAAGGTCTGTTGACCGGTATCATGTGAACAAAAGTCATTTGTCGTTATTGTTCCGCCACCGGCAGAATAAGCTGTCGGCCCGTTGTTCTGAATACTTCCTTCGGAGATCCTTATGCCTGTGGTACCGGCCAGAGATGTTGCCCGGTTGTTGGTCGATATTGGCGTATTATTACAGCGCTCCGGTGCACACACGGAGCGTACCATTCGCAATCTCAAACGTTTCGCGGCCTCGTTTGGCTATGAGCCTGAGATATTCGTGGCCTATTCTGGCGTGACAATCACCGTTCAGGATGACGAACACGAACAGAGCACAACGCTGTTTGGCCGTGTTGAGCACCATGGGGTTCATCTCGCCACAGTAGCAGCGATCAGTCAGCTGAGCTGGCAGATCGCCGACGAGCCTTGTTCTATTTCGCAAGTGCGTACGGAAATCCAGCGCATTAAAGCATTGCCGCACTTTCCTCGCTGGCTGATTATCCCAATGATTGGTCTGGGCTGTGGTGCTCTGGCTCGCATAGCGGGTGCCGAGTGGCCTGTGGCTGGAATCACGACGATAGCTGCAGCTTTGGCGCTTTTTGTTCGGATGATGCTCGCTTCAGGGGGATTTAATGCCCTTTTGGTGGTGATGATATCTGCCGCTGTTGCCAGTATTGTCGGGAGTTTTGCCTCGCTGTTTGGGCTTGGGCCTACCAGCGGGCTGGCGGTCGCGGCGTCGGTTTTGTTTCTTGTTCCCGGTATTCCTCTTATCAATGCCGTGATCGATATGATTAATGGTTACATGACCACGGGCATGGGCCGTGGAGCCATGGGGATAAGTATTGCCTTTTCCCTGGCCGCTGGAATGCTGACCGGCATACAGATCATGGGAGTATCACCACTGTGATTTCTGATTCCACTCGGATGCTGCATTTGCTTGATCCGGTCGTCATGGCCGCCGTTGTGTCGGCAGGTTTTGGCATACTCTTCAGCGTGCCACTAAGAACGCTTGTCGCGACAGCCATGTTGGGAGCATTTGGTATTCTGGTACGTCTGATGCTTATAGGGCAGGGCTGGAGTATTATTGAAAGCACCTTTGTCGCGGCGAATTTTGTGGGTTTGTTCAGCATGATTCTGTCATGGCGTTTTCATTCACCCTGTGTCGTGTTTTCTCTGCCGGCTGTTATCCCGATGGTTCCCGGAGTCTTTGCTTATAAAACCATGATGGGAATATTGGAGTTTATGCGTGTCGGCAGCCTTGATCAGCAGCTGATGGCTGAAATTGCCAGCAACGGTTTGAATACTGCATTTTTGTTTCTCTGTCTTGCTGTCGGGGTGTCGTTGCCCAATCTGTTGTTGCGGGGGAAAAGTATTCGCAGCGTGTTTGGCTTGTACAAACTTCCTCGCCAAAAACAGGTTAAACCGGCACCAGAATGAGCTAAAAAACAGCCATTATCCAGAGAGATGTCAGGCCTTCTCCATTGAAGATTGTGTTTGTTTTCACTTAGTATGAGAGGACAACAACAATAAAAATGAGCCTATGAGTAAAAGCCATCTGAGTAAACGACATCCCATAGTTTTTATACACGGCATGTGGAGTACATCTTCTGTCTGGAATAAGTATGTAGAGTTTTACCAGGATAAAGGCTACGAAGTTCACACACCCGTTCTGCGTCATCATGAGCCTGATGAGCAGGATCTTGAAACATTGGGCGGAACGGGTATTGCGGAATATTTGGATGATCTGACGACTTTTATCGAGTCGCTCGAAGAGAAACCGATCTTGATAGGCCACTCCCTTGGTGGGCTGCTGGCCCTTATTCTTGCTGGGCGAGGGCTTGCTGAAAAGGCTGTTCTACTTGCTCCTATCACCCCGGCAGGTTATTCAACGCTGTATCCCAGTGTCATGAAAACCTTTGTCCCGGCGCTGCTACGCAGGGGCTTCTGGAAACAGCCGGTCAAACTCTCTTCCGAAGTGGCCAATGATGGCCTGTTCAACCGTTTGCCCGATGAGGCCAAACCAGCACATTATCAGGAAATGGTTTACGAATCGGGAAGAACCATATCTGAAATAATGTTCTGGTTCATGGACAATGATCAGACAACACGTGCCGTAAAAGTTCCTGATAATCGTTTGTTAATTATGGCTGGTAAACACGACCAGATAACGCCAGCTGAGCGCTGTCGAAAAGTTGCACAAGACTATGGTGCAGACTTTATGCAACTGGAGGAGCATGGTCACTGGCTGCCCTCCGAGCCCGGTTGGGAACGTATTGCTGAACAGAGTGAGATCTGGCTCTCTTTAGATGGCTGACAATGGCATCGCAAGAGAGTCGCAGACCCTGTCGGTTTGTATTAGAGCCTGGCTGTCAGATATCGAAGGCAGTCAGCTTTTTCTCAACGAACTGCTTTTTCAGACGAGTAAAAACCGGTACACCATCCCGAAACGGTGGCATATCTTCTCCCTGAATCAGGGGCTTGAGATATTCACGACACTCTGCCGTGATATGCAGGCCATCAAGGGAGATAAAATGGTCCGGCATTCTCATCTGGACATTAGCCACCATCTCCAGCGGCGCTTCACCAATGCTCCAGACATATTTTTCAGGATCATCTTCCCTGACAATCGTGGTCATGATGCTGTTTTTGCCTGCCAGGGCAAATTTCACTGCTGCCTGTCCGACGGCATAGGCCTGCTCTACATCCACAGCTGAAGCCAGGTGGCGGGCGGCACGCTGGAGATAGTCGGCTACGGCCCAGTGATATTTGTAGCCCAGTGTGTCTTTCACCATGCGTGCGAGAATGGGAGCTGTGCCGCCGAGTTGGACGTGACCAAAAGCATCGGTTGTTCGTGATGCCGAAAGGAATGTGCCATCGGCATAATGGGTGCCTTCGGAGGCGACAATGACACAGTAACCGTGCTGTTCAACGGTGCGTTTGACTCTGGCCAGAAATATTTCACGACAGAAATCCACTTCCGGGAACAGCAGCATGTGGGGCGGATCGTCTTCTTTTTCCATGGCCAGCGCCGCGGAGGCAGTGATCCAGCCCGCATGACGTCCCATAACCTCCATGATGAATACTTTGGTCGATGTCGTACACATGGAGTCGACATCTCTTGAGGCCTCTTTCACCGATGTGGCAATATATTTGGCGACAGAGCCAAAGCCCGGGCAGGTATCTGTGGCAGGCAGGTCATTATCAATGGTTTTGGGAATACCGATACAGGTGATGGGATAGCCCATCTTTTTGCTGTAGTAAGAGACTTTGTGAGCGGTGTCCATGGAATCACCGCCACCGTTGTAGAAGAAGTAGCCAATGTCGTGTGCCTGAAAGACTTCTATCAGGCGATGATACTGAGTCTTGTTCTCTTCGAGACTGGCCATTTTAAAGCGACAGCTGCCAAAGGCTCCCCCCGGCGTATGACGTAATGCGGCAATGTCGTCGTCTGACTCCTGACTGGTATCGATTAGTTCTTCATAGAGGGCGCCCAAAATACCATTGTGGCCAGCGTAAACCTTGCCGATTTTATCCGGGTAGCGGCGAGCAGTTTCGATTACGCCACAGGCAGATGCGTTGAGTACAGCTGTTACGCCACCAGATTGTGCGTAAAAAGCGTTTTTCACGGTCATCCCGAGAGACTCCTGATATCCAACTTTCGTCCTTGCTGTGATGACAGGGGCTGTTGTTGCTTTTGGTAAACCCTGTCGGCATTTCACTAATCATATGCAATTACTCAGCACTACGCATATTGCAGATGATTGTTTTTGTTTTGTTTTGTTTGGTCTGGTTTTGTTGTTTTTGCCCGCTTCCCAAAAGTAGGCGATGATAATCTATTGTTTCGGAACAGCCCGAAAAGGACTATTGGCTACTATGCACGTACATATTCTTGGAATCTGTGGAACATTCATGGGCAGTTTGGCGCTGTTGGCGCGAGAGGCTGGCCACACAGTCACAGGGTCTGACCAGAATGTTTATCCACCTATGAGTACCCAGTTGGAAGAGCAGGGCATTGTTCTGCATCAGGGATATGACCCGGAACAGCTCGACCCCATCCCCGATATCGTGGTGGTCGGTAACGCCATGAGTCGCGGCAATCCCGCTATTGAGTATATGCTCGATAAGGGGCTGTGTTACACCTCTGGCCCCCAGTTTCTCGCGGATCATCTTCTTAGCGAAAAGTGGGTATTGGCTGCCGCCGGTACCCATGGCAAAACCACGACAGCCAGTATGCTGGCCTGGATTTTGGAATATGCCGGCATGGCTCCGGGCTTCCTGATCGGCGGTATCCCCGGGAATTTTGGTGTTTCAGCCCGTTTGGGAGAAACAGATTTCTTTGTTATTGAGGCGGATGAATACGATACCGCCTTTTTCGACAAGCGTTCCAAGTTTGTTCACTACAAACCGCGCACCGCGATATTAAACAATCTTGAGTTTGATCACGCCGATATCTTTGGCTCTCTCGCGGATATTCAGCGCCAGTTCCATCATTTGGTGCGGATTGTGCCCGCTTCCGGGCAGTTGATTGCGCCGGCGGCGGACAAAAATCTGGAGGCGGTGCTGGCGATGGGCTGCTGGAGTGAGGTCTGCCGTTTTGGCGCTCAGGAAGCCTGCCGGGCCGAGACGTTGAGCGAGGATTGCAGTGCCTTCCGCATCGTGATCAATGGCAAAGAGAGTGGCACGGTAAACTGGAGCCTAACAGGGCAGCACAATCGGGATAACGCTCTAGCCGCTATTCTTGCGGCTCGCCATGTGGGTGTTCAACCTGAGCTTGCCTGTGAGGCGTTGGATCAGTTTCAGGGTGTTAAGCGTCGTATGGAATTGCTTATCGAAACGGCAGACGGTATCCGGGTCTATGACGATTTCGCCCACCACCCCACCGCCATTGCGACTACACTCGAAGGTCTGCGGGCCAGGGTGGGTGAAACCGGTAAAATAAGAGCCGTTATTGAGCCGAGATCCAACACCATGAAAATGGGGGTGCACAAGGGGCAGTTGGCGGCTTCTACCGCAGCGGCCTCAGAGGTGGTCTGGTATGAGCCGGAAGGGTTGGGTTGGTCTTTAGGGGATGAGATCGCCCTGAGCCCGGTGCAGGCAGACTCCATGACGGATGTTGATGCGCTGGTGAATCGTCTTGTGCAGACCCGGCAGCCTGATGAACATATTGTCATTATGAGTAATGGTGGCTTTGGGGGTATTCACAAGAAGCTGGTGGCGGCTCTCAATGGAAGCGATGAATGAGTTCTTCTGATAACAACAAAAGGGAAACTATTACTCTGGCCATGACCGGAGCCTCCGGAGCCCAGTACGCCTGGCGGCTGTTGGAGTGCCTGATAGCGGCCGATCGTGATGTATTCTTCATGATCAGCAAGGCTGCGCAGGTGGTGTCTAAAACCGAAACCGACATGGTACTGCCTGAAAAACCTCAGCTGATGGAGCGCTTCCTCACTGATCACTTCCGCGCCAGAGAGGGTCAGATTCGTGTATTTGGCTCTGAACAGTGGGTCTCTCCGGTCGCTTCCGGCAGCGGTGCTTCCAGCAAAATGGTGATCTGCCCCACCAGTATGGGGACAGTGTCTGCTATTGCCACAGGCGCCAGCAATAACCTGATTGAGCGGGCTGCGGATGTCGCCATCAAGGAGCGTCGGCAGCTGATTCTTGTGCCCAGGGAGTCACCATTCTCGGAGATTCACCTTGAGAACATGCTCAAATTGAGTCGTATGGGCGTCATAATTCTTCCTGCCAGTCCTGGCTTTTATCATCAGCCCCGCAGCATAAATGATCTGGTGGATTTTATGGTGGCTCGAATTTTGAACCAGCTGGGCATTGAGCAGACACTTATGCCCCGCTGGGGTGAATAGTTCGCAATCCACACAATAGAGCCAGCTGCACTCAGGTGGCTGGCTCTGATGGCCTGAAGATTGTTCCGGAAAGTCAGGAACGAGTGAGCATGAAATACAACTTATCTTTCAACTGCAAACGCTTCTTTTTCAGATCTTCGAGGTGGATGTCTGAACAATTGGCTTCGGTCTCGAAATGGATAATCTCCTTGTCGACCTCTTGGTAGCGCGTATACGCTGAGTGAAATTTGGGGTCACTCTCATCGAGTGCTTTCAGGCGGGAACTTAGCTGGGGAAACTCCTTTGTTAGATCATGCTCGCTCAGTGTCATATCTTTCCCTCCGGGGTCAATGTCAATGTGCAAATTCAGGTTTGCACAATTGGAGGGCTGAGATTTTGACCTGAATCAATATACGTACAAATAACTACTTGGCGACTCTTTTTGAGGGGGCAGATGGTGCAATAGATGGCGCAAAAGCTGTGGGAGGCGTTGTTGAGCTACGCAGCCAGTTGGATGTGCCATCGAGAATAACCGCTAGAGGTATATTGGGAGATATTGGAGGAGCACTGGTTTCAACAGTGAAGCTGGCAGGGAGAAGGTTTTTGAATACAGCATCCTGGTAAGGTGCTGAAGGCTGGCTCGAGATTACCAGAGTTGAACCCGGCCTGGGAGCGTGAGCCAGCCATGCCTCGACAGTCTCTCCTGTATGAGCCCGTTCCCAGCGGGTGCCCTGCCACTTGCGAGGGGCATCAATGACAGAGATGGGAACCTGGTCCATGCCTTTTGGATAGGGGTAAAAATAGAGCAGCAGCTTTGCCGCCTCGGTTTCGTGCATGGGATGGATGGTTGGAATGTCGGGATGAACGGCATCCTGTGAGGGTGCCAGTTTCGCTAAAATGGCCGGGAAGTGATCGACTTCACTGGTCAAAGGGCGTTGCCCCGTCAGGACAATCAGCCGTTGAAAACGGATACCTTTGCGCCATAGCTCCGCCAACCAGTCAAGACGAACCTTCATGGTGGGAACTAGCGCTCCGGGAAGAATGGCATAATCGTAGGTGGTCTGTGTTGGGTGCCAGCTGGCAATCACGCCGAGATTTTCCAGCGCAGCAGTGACCTTCCTGTACTGTTCCGGTGGGAGAGAGACTTTCGGTATTTGCCAGCGCTCAACGCCGGGCTGTCGCCCCCATTGCTTTATGAATCCCTCCCGGAATTTCTGCCAGTCCTGTTCCGGAGGCATTTCCAAGGCCTCGGCCAGATTCCGGAACAGAGCCGGAACACTGCCATCTGCATGGCTGATCGACATAATCAACATCCCTGTGATCAGTAGAAGAACTCTTCCGGCTGTCAGTATCATGTGCTTAGTACAACTTCCTCAACGAAGGATTGGCATTTGGAGGTGCACAACCGGCCAACGGTATCTGTTGGCTGGTGTAAGTATCAGGCTCATGAGGATAGCAGTCTTCTGACTCTGGGTAGTTCTTTTTGAGCTACATTCAGTCTTTTTGAGCTACATTCAGAGGCGAATGTCGTTCATTGGGTCTTTGCTATCCCCTGAGCCTTGAGTCAGGCTGTTATCCAGCTCGGGCATTGGCCAATCCGCAGGGTAGAAGCGGGAGAGATCTTCCATCAGGGCGGAATAATCCTGAGCCGGCTTGTTAAGCAGGTAGCTGAGGAATGTATAGAGACGATCAGATACCGATTTACGCAGGGTATTTAGCTCGTTTTCGTTAAGAGCGTTTGGGCCGCTCTTGTTCTCGAGGGGAGTGTCCCTCAGACAATTAGCGGTAATGATAAGAGCGAGTTTTTTGACTGTATTGTCGTCCATGATGTCCACCACAGGCCGGTTTTATTACATAACCAAGCTTTCGAAAGCTTTCATAACTAAACCTAGCCTTTCTTGAGAGCGTGACAAAACAATAGCCTGACAGGAGCATATTTATTGTCACATAGGTTCAGAACCGGTGATTTTGGAGGGAAAATATGACCGACCCTGACGGGTTGGCCACAATTATCGGATTCTACTTAGTCCAGAGAGAGTCCATCCCGGGTCAGTCTGACGAAGTCTCTGGAAAAACTGAACCAGCTTCCGTTCGGGGCGGGGACTGTGCAGTTGATATCGGAGTGACCCAGGGGAAGCGGCTGAGGCAGCTCTGTTTCAAACACAGTTTTCTCTTTATCCAGCCATTCCAGCTTCAAAATAGAGCCTTGGGCATAACAGATTACCTGGTCTGCGGCCCACTCACCCGGTTTGAGGCTGATGCGCAACTTGCCCATATTGCCATCTTTGGGAACCAGGCTGGAATCCGGAGTCATGCTCGTGACCTGCAGGGGTAAGCTTTGGATTTTTAGAGGAAACGTCTTCATAGAGCCGTATCCTGCTGCCATCAGGAAACGCGGCAGAAGAGTCTTGTCAGAGAGCTGGTCAATTGCCCCCGGTTGTTGGCCGAAGCCCAGATAGCCAGCGTCCAGTATGAGCTGCTCCAGTTCTGTTGTGGTTTCGCCAAAGGGCCAGGCCAGTAATTTGTGATTTTGCTCCGTCTCTTCCTGAATGCGTTGCTCTGCTGTCTGGATATCTGAAGCGATCCGCTTGAGCCAGTCCACCTGGGTTTCCCCTTGAAGTCGCTCAATCAGATGACCATCTTTAGCGGTGTAATTAGCAAGAGTTGCTCCCGCTTCAGCCATTTCGCGCAGCTGATCCCAGTTCAGGGTCTGTCGCTGGTGCTGAACCTTATCCACGGCTTTGGTATCAACAAAAATGGTGAAGGGAAACCCATACTCTTTCAGCAGGGGAAAAGCATTTTTGTGAATAGAGAGACTGGTTTTGTCGAAGGTAATAACGGCGGTATTGTTTGGCAGGGGCTGGCCTGCCCGAATTAGTCTGGCAATGGCGGGCAGGGGAGCGACCTCATAGCCGTTCTCCTTGAGCCAGCCCAGATGCTCCCCAAAGAGTTTGGGCGATGTGCTGATGTACTTGGGCGCATCGTTATCGATGTGGTGGTATTGAAGTACAACAACAGCCTCGGCCATTCCGGACATCAAAGGCAGTAAAGCACTCAAAAAAACTGTAATACGACGAAGCAATTGAACACCTTTCATCTGTGCCTGCGAAGATTAAAGAGCCCGGAACTCTCCGGGCTAGAAATTTCTAGAGTGCAAAGAGTAACGGGCATCTTCGTACAGTCAAAGGTTAGAGCTACTTTTTACCGGCTCACGGCTATTTACCGGCTCACGGCTATTTACCGGCTCACGGCTATTTACCGGCTCACGGCTGTTGACCCGCTCACGGCTGTTGACCCGCTCATGGCTGTTGACCCGCTCATGGCCGTTTGCGAATCAGTCCCTCCTGGGCAGCGGATGCGACCAGTTCCCCCTGCTGATTGAATATTTGTCCTCGAACGAGTCCTCGACCGCCGAAGGCTATCGGGCTATCGATGCTGTAGAGCAGCCATTCATCCATGCGGATGTCTTTATGGAACCACATGGCATGGTCAAGACTGGCAATTTGTATACGCGGCTCCCAGAAATTAATGCCATGGGGGTTCAGCGCTGTGGTAATAAAGTTGAAATCTGAAGCGTAAGCCAGCAGGTATTTGTGAATACGCAGATCGTCCGGAAGGGGGCCGTTGGCCTTCATCCAGACGTAGCGCAGCGGCTCCATGGGTTTGGGTCTCAGGAGGTCAGGAAGGTTGACGGGACGAATGTCTATCGGCCGCTCCCCCGTGACTTTGTCCCGCATGCTCTCGGGAATAAACTGGATGATTTTCTGGATCAGGTCGCTTTCTGACTCGAGCTGATCCGGTGGTGTCACATCGGGTTTTACCGGCAGTTGGTGTTCCAGTCCCTCTTCTTTCTGGTGAAAGGAGAGTGCCATATGGAAAATGGGTCTGCCATTTTGAATGGCAACGACCCGACGGGAGGTGAAACTATGTCCGTCTCTGGATCGATCAACTTCATAGATGATTGGTTTACTGGCATCCCCCGGACGCAGAAAATAGCAGTGAAAAGAGTGCAGGTTACGACCTTCAACGACAGTCTGTTTGGCTGCCGAAAGAGATTGTCCGATAACCTGACCACCAAACACATTGCCGGTAAAAAGATCCTGACTCTGGCCGCGAAAGATGGACTCTTCGATCTTTTCCAGCTGCAGCAGGGATAACAGCTCCTCAAGAACCTTACTCACGGATTCCTCCACTCCTTGTATATTGTGCATTTGTAGTATGACGGCTTCAGGCAAGTGCCTTGACCTGGTTGTACCATTTTTTAGGGTCTATTAACTGACCCTCATCGTCTAGTTGAGGATGTTCAAGATCGCGTTCATCGCAGTATCGGGCCAGCTCCGGATAGCCCCAACGGAACAGAATATCTGGTCGTTCATTGCTGAGTATACGGTTTCTGTCGTACAAACCGACGACCTGACGCTGACGCTGGGCTTCCATCAGAATAATGGCAGCGACCGAGACGTTAAACGACTGAACCATCCCCTGCATGGGAATAATAACATGCTCGTCTGCCATCTCGGCGGCTTCAGGGCTGACCCCCTGTTTCTCCGAGCCAACCAATAGGGCACAGGGGCCGGTGTAATCCAGCTCATGGTAGAGGCGCACCTTGTCGGAAAAGTGGGCGGTGTAGATCTTAAAATCCTGCGCCTGGAGAGTCTTGCCGGCTGCAACCGTGCAGTCGTGTTGCTTGACATCAATCCAGCGGCTGCTACCCATAGAGCGTTCCCGCAGCTGTCGTTCACGGATGTCCGGGTTGCACAGATGGATTTCAGGAATGCCCACTGCATCGCAGGTACGAATAATGGCGGCCAGATTATGGAGCTTGTGGACTTCATCGGCGAACAGAGTGAGATCGGGCTGTCGGCGATCAAGAGTTTCACAGAGTTTGCAGTAACGTTCCGGTGTGTTTGGTTTTGGCGGGAAAAAGGTGGAAACTAGGGCAATATTAAAAATATTCAAAAAACTCTCAAATTTGGTTGTCGGGAGCCTTCATGCATTCGGTCTTTACCTTAAAATCAAACCGTACTCCGGTTTATGTTGTCTACGTTCTTCTTGCGGTGAGCGTATTTACCTTTTTCCCTCTATTCATTGCCGGCTTGGTTGCATGGATGAATCTTGATAATGAGACAGATTCCCTGCTCCGCACCCATTACAAGTGGCAGATGCGAACTTTCTGGACGGCTTTGGTGGTATTTGCGGTGGGTTCTGCCTTGACAGTGGTGCTGGTGGGCTATCTTGTACTGGTTCTGCTTGAACTTTGGCTGATCTATCGAGTGGCTATCGGTTGGTACTTCCTGTCGGAGAATCAGCCGCCAAAAGGGTTTCTCTTTAAAATCGCGATGCAGTTAAGAGGCAAATGGAAAACCATGCAGCGGAAAAGGTAGCTGGTTTTCGATGACTCTGTTGGACAACAACATTGAGGATTCATGTGATTGAACTAGATGCGGTAATTCAGTGGCTGGAGGTTCATCAGCAGTGGTTGGCATTGGCGATTGGACTGATAGCTTTTCTGGAATCTCTGGTACTAGTCGGTCTTGTCTTGCCGGGAGTGGTCATGCTGTTTGCGGCGGCCACGCTGGCGGGTGGCGGTGCTCTGGATATCTGGACTCTGCTGTTTGCCGGTTTTGCCGGTGCCCTGCTGGGCGATGGGGTGAGTTTTTTTCTGGGGCGAAAATTTCATAATAAAGTATCCGGCTGGGGGCCATTTCGCTCCCATCCCGAATGGCTAACCCAAAGCGAAGCATTTTTTGAAAAGCACGGCGGCCTCAGTATTGCTCTGGGGCGTTTTATCGGGCCAATCAGGCCGGTCATTCCGTTGGTGGCCGGTATGATGGGAATGCCGGTTCGCTATTTTCTGATCGTTAATCTGCTCTCTTCGCTGGCCTGGGCTCCGGTCTATCTTCTGCCGGGGTATTTTGTTGGAGCCTCATCCCATTGGCAGGAGTATGTACCGTTAGCGTGGCTGCTTTCCTCGGGGTTGCTGCTTATGGCGGCCGTTTATGTGGCTTATCTTGCTCATCTGCTGTTGGCTCGTTTTCCATGGCAAAAGTTGTATTTGTCGGTTTTAGCCAGCCTTGTGCTGTTCACCCTTATCGTTTCTGTGTTTGAGCTTTTTCCTCAGGCCAAAGAGTTGAATAGTGCGTTATTTCAGTACGCCCAATCCCAGCAGACGCCGTTTCTCAACAAGTTCTTCATGGCTGTTACCCAGATGGGAGGCGGTAAAATACAGATTGTTATTACCGCTTTGATTGCGATCTGGCTGGTTTTGGATACCCTGCCATTGAAAAGACTTGGTTCTTTGTGGTTGGTGGGTGGGTTTATCGGGCTGGTTTATGGCTATAGAGGAACTATTGATGGACTAAAAATCCTCTATGCCGGACCACGTCCTCTCTCTGCGACAGAGCACACCTTTTCCTACCCCAGTGGTCACAGTGCTAATAGCATTTTTATAGGATTGTGGTTGGGGTGGTATCTGGCCCGCTATCTTCCTGATCGCTACAAACCCTGGCTGTGGAGTGCAGGGCTGTTTACGGGATTGCTGATTATCGAGAGTCGTATCTACCTTGCTGAACATTGGCTGACCGATGTCATGGGTGGGCTGGGGGTGGGTGCGACCTTTTTTATGGGCTGGCTATTGCTGGAGAAGAGATTTCCTCTTCCGTTATATCAGGAAAACAGGTACTGGCGCTGGGGGCAGTTTGTCGCTGCATGCACGATACTTGTCGTTTGGCGGCTAGGGTTAATAGGTTTGAATAACGCCGGTTAAGCGGTGGGCAAGATGGCGTTCAAAAAATCCCGGTAACACTCTTGCGATAAAGCGGGCGCGCCAGTCGACATTGGACATCACCAGCAGTCGTTTGTCTTTTCTGGCGGCATGGTAGATCTCTTCGGCCACATCGTTTGGGGCGGTCGCTTTGCCTTTCATCTCTACCGGATTTGACGACACAGAACCGTCAGCCTGCAGGACATTTTTGTACATATCTGTGGCGGTAAAGCCGGGGCAGACCATCATGACCCGGACGCCTTTCTCTCGAAGCTCTACCCGGACACAATCAAAGAGTCCGTGCAGAGCATGTTTGCTGGCAGCACAAGCGCTTCGGTACCAGAGTGGAGCGACACCCGTTGTACTGCTCATGGTGATAATCTGTCCTTTATTCGCTATCAACTGCTGCAGGGCTGACCGGACGCAGTGCAGGGCTCCGAAATAGTTGGTTTCCATCATCTTGTGGAAGACGCTCAGGCTGGTCTCCTCGAAGCGGGAGTGATGAACAATGCCCGCATTATTGATAAGCACATCAATCGAGCAAAAATCACTAACAATGAGGGAGAAGGTCTGCTCAACTTGCTGCGGGTCTCGAATATCGCAGAGATAACCCTGCGCTTGGATATTGCGGGATTCAAGATGCTCTGCAAGTGCAGCCAGCTGCTCTTCCCTGATATCAATCAGGGCGATGCGAGCGCCGGCTTCACCAAAGCGGGCCGCAAGTGCTCTGCCTATGCCGCCACAAGCTCCGGTAATAACAACGGTTTTATTGCGGTAGTGAGGCATGGAAAAACTCCTTGTAAGGCGTAAGGATTAACGGGAGAAGGTGTACTTCTCTCTTTTTATCTCACGGGGACCAAAACCACGCTCGATAAGTTGTTTAACGCAGTCGTCTATCATGAACGGATTGCCGCACAGGTAGATAAGGTCCTCACCGGGAGTGAGCGAAATCTCTTCAAGACGGTACTGAACGTAGCCGGAATATTCGTTTGCAGTGGTGTTTACATTCTGTTCCCTGCTGAGACAGGCATTGAAAAAAATGCTGTCTGAACTCTCAGCCAGTTTTTGAAAGTCGTCGGTGTAGAACAGATCACCGCGCTGCCGGGCTCCCATAAGAATGTGTATAGCTTGCCCTTGTCGTCCAAGCTGTTCCAGTTGCGGTAGCATGGCGCGGTAGGGGGCAACTCCCGTCCCGGTGCCGACAAATATCAACCTTTTGGGGTGTTGCTCCGGCAGCGTCAGCATGCCGAAGGGGCCGGACATTTGGAACGTGTTGCCAACCTTTGCGTTAGAGAAACACTCACTCGCCTTGCCCTCTTTGACCAGACCGATAGCGATCTCCAGCACTCCCTCAGACTTCAGCTGTTCAGGCGAGCTGGCAATGCTGTAACTGCGTTTCAGCTCTTCGCCGTTGTGCTCAAACAGGATGGAGATGAACTGACCCGCCTCGAAGGTTGGTGGTTCCGTGACCCGGAACGTTAGTCCCAGGGTGTTATCTGCCAGTTTTTTGTTGGCGATTAGCTCCATATCGTAGGTGGGTCTGCCCATATATGCTCCCGTTGCAGTGCCAAGGTTTCTATCAGAATGGCATAATTGCCCCATGAAAGTTAACTTACTCCTAAGGAAATGCCATGGATTGCGCCAGCTCTGCCATGGAAATCGAAATCTGGCCGTGGCTCTGGCTGTTTTCTCTGTTATGCCTCTGATTTTCAGCTCTGTGCTGGGGGGCTGGTTGCTGAACTATAGGGAACTGGTCAGTGACTGGATTGTTACCGCAGGTGCTCTGCCCATTCTGGCTTTTGCTGTAACCATGGCCCTGGGATTGACCCCGACAACATTTGTAGCCCTGGTGTGTGGATTCTTTGTGGGCTTTGAGGGCACAGGTTATCTGGTGCTCGCCTACGTACTGGCGTCGGGCGCAGGTTATGGATTGGGGCAATGGCTGGACGGTGGTCGTTTTATGCACAGCCTGGAGCACTATCCTCTGGCTGAAAAAGTGGCCGCTGACCTTGGCCATCGCCCGGTGATGATGTTGATTCTGGTGCGGCTATCGCCAGCCTTGCCATTCTGCCTGATGAACCTGCTGATGGCTGCCCTGCGGGTCAGGTTTGATCTTTACCTGCTCGCTGGAGCTATTGGCATGTTACCTCGCACTTTGCTTTCGCTCTGGATCGGCAGTCAGTCCCGTGATCTGGTGGAGTTGCTGCAAAGTGGTGGCGGTACGCAGGAAACCGTGGCAGTTATCGTTGGCAGCATGGTAACTGTTGTACTGTTTGTTTGGCTGGTCATGCGCCGTATTAAGCACCTTGGGCGCACGTAGCGTGTTGGGGAAAACAGAGTAGCTAACGGGGTTGTTATTGAGAAAATCGGAAGTGGGGGTATCGAATGTTTGAATTATATTCACAGAAGGGGAGAGAGTCATATGAATGCTATACAATCTACAGTACAAAAATTGAGGAGTCCGTCCATCTCTTTGTCTGAACAGGGAGGCAAAAGCGTCAGTAGAATCGGCCGGAGGAAGGCGCAGCTTAAAAATCAAAGTGAGTGCCGAAGCACTAATACTGGCCAAGAAGGCCAATCCAAATCGGCTTACAATTCTACGACTAGCTATTAAAAAAGACTGGCAACAGGTCTGCCTGGCAAGAAAGCCAAAGCTGGGTGTTCAGTTTTGCCAGCAAAAGGTGAGCAGTTACGGATGAAAGACGGAAAAAATTATAAAGAACTTCACCGTATGGATGAAATTAAAAAATTGTTCAACGCCAGAAGAAATAATCTCCGAAATCAAGAGCTATATAAAAGAACTCGAAAGCCGACTTGCTTCATCTAGTATGGACTCTGATTATGCCGAATTCATATTACTGAAATCAAACGAGAAACCTAGCTGCCCCGGTATTTTTGTAGATGGGGGCTCGTATGATGTATTTTAACTTCGACACTGGGCTTATTGCTTGAATCCAGCACCGCCTGAGCGCGACCGTTGCCACAGCCCTCTTCGGGGCATCTATGACTTGTAGAAAAAAGTACAGGAGTCGCTCTTTGTGATTTGGTGTACATTCGTGCCGGTGCCAGGAGATAGGCACCGCACATCACCTTTTTAGGCTCAGAATAATTGATTGCTTACCAGCCACGGTTCTACTTGCTTGTATTCTTAGGTTTACACCTTGACGTAGGCAGAGCATTCAGGGGGTTTTCAGGCCAAGGGTGCTTGGGATATCTACCTTTTAACTCTCTCTTTACTTCCTGATAGGTACTGTTCCAAAAGTTACGCAGATCACGGGTTTTCTGCACGGGTCGCCGCGCCGGGGATAGTAATTCAATGGTCAGTGGAATTTTCCCGTAGGCGAGGCGTGGCGTATCCAAGAGGCCGAAGAGCTCTTGAAGCTTTACCGCCAAAATTGGTTCTTGTGGGTTGCTGTAATCAATTCGAATGTGAGAGCCACTCGGTACTTCCAGTTTTTCCGGCGCTTCTTTCTCCAGCTCCTGCATACGAGACCAGTCCATAGACGACTGCAGGCACTGGACAAGATTCAGTTTTTTCAGATGTTCGATTCGGGACATTCCGTTAATAAACGGAGCCAACCAGGTTTCCATTGAATCAAGCAAAGCTGTTTCGCCGAAATCGGGCCAGCTGCTATCCACAGCATGTAGGCACTGAACACGCTGGCGAAATGATTCGCTTTCTTTGTCCCATGGCAGAACTGAAAGCCCAGGTTCCCGTATACCGGCCAGCAGACCTTGAATAATAAGTTCGGGATTTAAATTACGAAGAGGGAGGCAGCTCAGGTTCAGGGCACCGAACCGCTCAATACGATTGGCGACCACGGCCTTCTCTTTTTTATCCCAACGAATATCGTCGAGTATGGTGATCTGGTCGGCAAACAACTCTTCGATGGTGTTCTCTGTGATTGGACAGGCGAGATAGACGTTGGCTTCCCGTTGATTGCTGTGACCACCAACCGAAGGTATGACCAGATAATTTTCTGCCGAAAGCGGTTCCGCATTCCGAAAAGCAGCCCCCTGACCTCCACTCATCAGAAAGCGCCCATCCTGAGAACGGCGTTGTGCGACACGGTCTGGATAGGCACTGGCCAGCAGCAGTGAGACATCGTCGTTTTGATAATCTGTACGAGCCGGAGAACCGAGCCGTTGTCGCCACTGGTTGGCAAGTTGTCGGTGTCGGCTGATCTGGTTGCGGGAGATATTGACTCCGGGAATGCTCTGCCCTTCCAGTAGCGCGAGTCGCAGATTGATATCAACACCGGCCTCCCGATGACCGGCCAGCGGATCACGCTCATTCAGCAGAACACAGAGCTGGGCGGCGAGCCATTCGAGTTTATGCTCTTTGGCAGTCAGCACCATATGAGCCAGACGCGGATGCAGTCCCAGCCTGGCCATGGCCTGACCATGCGGAGTAATTCGATGGTGATTGCCCTCTTTACGCGTCGCGCCAAGCCTTGCCAGCAAATCCATAGCCTGTGCCAGAGCCGGTGCCGGAGGCGGAGTCAGCCATGCCAGTTCTGAAGAGTCACTTGCGCCCCAGGCCAGCAGTTCCAGTGCCAGCGGCGTCAGGTCTGCCGCTGTGATTTCTGGTGCGCTGTGGGCGATGAGCTGTTGCTGTTCGGACGCGGTCCATAAACGGTAACAGTGACCAGGTGCCAAACGACCCGCCCGGCCTGCCCGCTGTTCGGCGCTGGCTTTGGAGACTCTCAAAGTATCGAGTCGGGACATACCAGAACGTGGATCAAAGTAGGGAACCCGCATCAGCCCCGCATCGACAACAATATGCACACCTTCAATCGTCAAACTCGACTCGGCAATGGCCGTTGCCAGAACCACTTTACGTTGACCATTGGGCGCTGGTTGAATGGCCTGATCCTGCGCCTGTTTGTTCAGATCTCCATAGAGCTGATGAACGGTGACGTTTGTTGGCAGAGTGTTATCGAGAACTTCTGCAATCTGTCGTATTTCACCGGATCCTGGAAGAAATACCAGCACACTGCCTTCATGTTGTTCAATCGCGGTTCGGATTGTTGCTGCACACTGATTGATCAGTTCGCGACGATCATCTTTAGCCAGTGGTCGCTCCCGATAGTAGCAGCTGACCGGATAGCAGCGACCTTCACTCTGTATGACCGGGCATTGCAGAAATGCTGCCATTTCTGTTGTTGCCAGTGTGGCGGACATCACCAGAATTTTCAGAGGATTGTCGTTTTCCCGGTATCCTTCCTGGCACTGCAGCGCCAGCGCCAGACCGAGATCAGCCTGAAGGGATCGCTCGTGGAATTCATCGAAAATGACAAGACCAATGCCTTCCAGTGATGGGTTGGATTGCAGCATGCGGGTCAAAACCCCTTCGGTGACAACCTCAATGCGGGTTTTGGCGCTGACTCTGGTATCCAGCTGCATGCGCCAGCCGACGGTTTCACCTACTTTCTCACCCAATAACTCCGCCATTCGACGGGCAACAGATCGTGCTGCTAAACGACGAGGTTCAAGTAATAAAATCTTCTGGTCCGTCAAAAATTCGGCTTGCATAAGATCCAGTGGTACAAGCGTAGTTTTACCTGCACCGGGGGGAGCTTGCAGCAGAAGACGATGCTCTTTTATTAGGGCCTGACGCAGCTCGGGCAGAATAGTGCAGATGGGCAGGTCATCAGGAAGTACGGGAGTTAAGGGTGCCGGCATTGAGGGTCAGTAGCTCAGGATAGTTCGATGAAGTAACACCATTTTGCCACTGAATTGTGACGGAAGTCATGGATGTCATAAAGCATCTGCATAATGCGGTTAGCAGTGCGGTGAGTGCCTATAGGTTATGTTTCTTCCACAGGGTAGGTTTATACACTTTATTTAGTACACCTGTGATTTTCACAGGGCGATATCTCTTCCTGAATATTTCTGAAGTTACAGAGGATTGTGCGTGGTCCTTTCGATAAGACAAAAAATTATTTTTTATACAGCTGTTCCGGTCGCGCTTATCTTTACCACTATTTTTTCTCTGTCACTGTTCAGGAATATAAACAGTGAAATATGGTACATGGAAGCGCATCTGGCCAATATGGTCACTGCGAGTGCCAAACAATTCAAAAGATCCTTGGGCGCTGTCAAACTGGTGAGTAGGGGTATGGCATCACAAGTGGAATTGATGACCAGCCGTAATAACCAACAGCGCAAGCTCGTCATAGAAGCTCTTCTTCGCTCAGTAGAATTCGTTGAGGGTATAGGGCTGATCTATGACAAAGAGGGGCAGCCGCTGCAGGTCTCAATCTTCAAGACTGAGACCGACCATTGGGAGACCTTTGCCATAGAGGATCATCCCGATCTGGCTAGTTGGGCAAGAAAATTCCTCAGTAGCGGAGAGACTGAAAACTGGTCCCCGCAGATGAGTGTTATTTTTGATTCTGATCCGGAGCAGCCTGAAACCTGGATGGGTTATCTGCATGGTGTTCGTCTTCAAGTAGATCCCTCCAGCAGTGTGATTGTTTTCGCATATCTCGCTGCTGAAGATATTCCCAGCGGACCGCCAATCTATGGGATTCAGCCCCATATGGTGCTTGTGAACCCGCTAGGTCAGCGCATACCTGTTGGCAGAAATTTATCTTCTGACGAGGACACTTTTTACACCCCCGATGTGTTAGAACAGTTGTCGTCTGCCGTAAAGGAGATAGAGCCGACAAAAGCACCTGTTATCCGCATATCTGTCGATGAGATCGATACGATTCTGGCCATGAAATCAGTGGGTGAAGCCGGCTGGACCATGATTGGGGCGATTCCTGAAGATGACATTTGCCATTTTATTTGTACGGAAGTTTTGGTTCAAACGGCCAATTTGCTCCTCTCTCTGGCTCTGATTTTTGTCAGCCTGTGGTTCGGGACAGGGCTTATTCTCCGACCGCTCCATTTGCTGGAGCGGGCCATGTCAAAAGTGGCTGAAGGTGATCTGGACGTTCGTGTTAAATTCAACGGCAATGATGAGGTCAGTTATCTTGCCGACCGGTTTTCGGATATGACCTCGAAGCTGCAATGGAGGGGCAGACAGGAGTGGGAGACACGGACAGCCTCTTTTGAACATATCGTACAGACGCTGGGTGGGGACTATTTCTACTTTACCCATGATGCCAGCGGCTCTATTACTTACGTCAGTCCGTCTGTATTAAGGGTACTTGGTATTTCCGCAGAGGACTTTCGTACTTATTACAGTACGCCTCAGCCTGATCAGCCCGCTGCCAAAAGAGATGCTGATACCTGGCGACTGGGGTCGGGTGTTCTTAGTGGCTCCAACTCCGGGATTTATGAGGTTGAACTCCATGATGGACAGGGCAAAGTGCATCATCTTGAGGTGGTAAAAGTTCCGGTTTTTGATTGCGTGGGGCAGTTTGTTGGTGCTGAAGCGATGGCACGGGACAT
Source organism: uncultured Oceanospirillales bacterium (assembly GCA_947040555.1). Taxonomy (GTDB): domain Bacteria; phylum Pseudomonadota; class Gammaproteobacteria; order Pseudomonadales; family Endozoicomonadaceae; genus Sansalvadorimonas. The sequence goes on from CAMRBW010000012.1 coordinate 25,815, forward strand.
CACCCGCCGGACGAGTGATGTGGTGCGTTTTCGGGGGTTGCTGGAGTCCGCACCTGATGCCATGGTGATTACCGATGTGAATGGCTGTATCACTATGGTCAATGCTCAGGCTGAGACGCTCCTGGGCTATTGGCGTTACAATCTGATCGGGAAAAGTGTCTCTATGTTGTTTGCTTCTGAAGACTGGGAGCGGTTTCCCTTTTTAGACATGAGTCCGACAATGCGGACAGAGTTCTATATTCGTACCGGTATGGAGCTGAGAGTTGTCACATTCAAGAACAAAACTATTCCCGTCGAAATCACCCTGAGCCCCATTGAGACGCCGGATGGTGTGCTCATTTCTATCTTTATGCGTGACATCAATGATCGCCGCATCGCCGAGCGGGCACTGCGTACCAGTGAAGAGAGATTTCGTCGTATGGTTGAGGCTCTTCAGGAGGAGCATATCTTTTACACCCAGAAAGTCGATGGCACGTTTATCTTCGTGACAGAGTCAGTACAGAAAATTCTGGGTTATACACCATCACAGTTTATGGAAGGCATATTGACGCGTCTGCATCGCCAGCAAGACAAGGATCTGGTGAATGATGTTTTCAAGAAGGTGATCAGTGGTCAGAAATGTTCTAGTTTTGAAGTTGAAATGATCAAGGCTGATGGTTCTGTGGGTGTGCTGGAGGTGTTCGACTCGCCTGCATTTGATGAAAATGGTGAGGTGACAGTTATTGAAGGTCTGCTCCGTGATCGTACCAGAGAAAGGGCTGCCGCTGTGGCGCTGGCTGAGGCTTGTGATGCCGCTGAAACCGCCAATGAAGCCAAAACACAGTTTCTGTCGCATATGAGTCATGAGCTGCGGACGCCTTTGAATGGTGTTCTGGGTTATTCCCAGCTGCTGCTGGCAGGAAGAGAAGTCAATCCAGAGCAGTATAATCAGCTGGTAGGTATCCAGACTTGTGGCAAGCACCTGCTGACCCTGATCAACGACATTCTCGATCTGACCAAGGCAGAGTCCGGGAACATGGAGATTGTCAACAACCCGTTCAATCTTCCCGTGTTAGGCAAAACCGTTGAGCAGATGCTCTGCCAAAAGGTAGAGCAGAAGGGGCTATCACTGAAGTTAATTATTAATCCTGAAGTGCCCGTATCCGTTATGGGGGATGAGACAAAAATACGACAGATTCTCATCAACCTTGTGAGCAACGCCATTCAATATACCGAAGCAGGATGGATACAGCTTACTGTCTCTGTCAGAGAGGGGCAGCTCTGTTTTTCTGTTGAAGATAGCGGTATAGGAATCAGCAAAGAGCAGATCGAGTATATTTTTACTCCGTTTCGGCAGGTCCGTGGTGAACATCATAAGGGCGGAACGGGGCTTGGCTTAGCCATCAGCCGTCGTATTGCCAGTGAGATGGGTGGTGCTCTGGAAGTGTTTAGTGAGTTTGGTATCGGTAGCAGCTTCCTGTTTACAATGCCTTTGCTGGCGGCTGGTGATCAGGATTATTCCGAGCCGTTCCAGATGCAGTATATCCGTGAAAGACGCCTTGATTCAGGCCAGAATGTGCGGGTTATGGTCGTTGATGACAGTGAAGTTAACAGCCACGTATTACTCCAGATGCTGGGTCAGGCCGGCTTTCGGGTGATCACTGTTGATAGTGGGCGTAAAGCGGTGGAGATCATCTCCAAAGAGCCTTGTGATCTGGTACTGATGGACTTACGCATGCCCGGCATGAGCGGTTTCAGAGCCGCTCGAATGATTCAGCGCCATTCCTGTAAACCCGGTTTACCTATTATTGCTATTTCTGCCAGTCCTTATCCCTCGTTTCGCAAAAATATGCGTCGCTGGGGATTCGCAGACTTTATCAGCAAGCCTTACCGTAGTCAGGAATTGTTTCGAGTGATCTGTCGTCATTTGAATCTGCGCTGGCAGGAAAATCGGCACATGAGAGTTTTGACCGAGGTTGATGGCAAGCTCTCAATCAGTCCGGTATTGGCCATGGCTCTCATCAATGCGTTAGCGGATGCTGTGGATTTGGGTGACGTTGAAGATGTACGACATATAGTTGCAGAGTTTTTAGAGCAAAACAGTACCCACAATGCGAGTGTCGAATATTGGGTCAAAGAGATACACGCCTGCTGTGAGACGCTGGATTTTGAAACACTCAAGAAAATACTTGAGCAGTTGGAAGGTCATGTTGTTGCAACGGTAGAAGATGCAGTGGCTTGATTCTGCCTATACTTTGGCTCCAATGAAGGGGGAGATGATATTGGTGGTTGATTCTCAGTACCAGAAAGATGCCCACTCCGAACAGCCGGTACCAAGCGAACTGGCTGAACGAAAGGATGAAAAGATCCTGCTGGTGGATGATAACCCGACCAATCTGCAGGTGCTTTTGCAGACTCTTAATGGTCGAGGTTACAAGCTGCTGATCGCCAAAGATGGTGAGAACGCACTGCGCATTGCCCATAAGGCCCAGCCCGCCCTGGTGCTTCTGGATATAATGATGCCAGGTATCGATGGCTACGAAGTGTGTAGGCGGTTAAAAAATGATCCGGAGCTGTCCAGTATTGCCGTTATTTTCCTTTCGGCTCTGGATGATACCCGTGACAAAGTACGAGGGCTGGAAACCGGGGCTGTGGACTACATCGCCAAGCCCTTCCAGTCGGAAGAGGTGATTGCAAGGGTCGAGAATCAGCTCAAAATTTATCGACTTGAACGGGCTCTGGCTGCTCGCAATCGGCAACTGGAAGCATCGAATCAACGTCTGCTGGAGACTATGCGGGAAGGTGTTTTTGAAGTTGATACTGATGGTTTCGTGGTCTTTGCCAATCCTGCCGCCTGTCGTATGACCGGGGGGGATGGACAAGATCTGATTAGCCGGGATCTGTTCAGTATGATTCTCTGTGAGAACTGCAACAAACCGGCGCCACGGGAGCAGACGGCACTGTACAAAACTCTCAGGGAGGGGGTGGTGCAGAGCATGGAGGAAGGCGGTTTCTTGCGGAGTGATGGTTCTGTTTTTCCTGTTGATTTTTCTTATACCCCGATCGCTGAAAAGGACGCGATCACCGGTGCCGTTGTTGTGTTCCGCGATGTAACCGAGAAGAAACGTCAGCAAGAGGTTTTGACGCAGGCACTGGGAGAGGTTCAGGAACAGAAAGATAAACTGACTCATATGTCGAGGCTGAGCAGTATGGGTGAGATGGCTTCAGGCTTTGCCCATGAAGTTAATCAGCCACTGACGGCTATTAACAACTATGCCCAGGTCTGTCGCCGGGTTCTGTATCGGGATGATTTTGACAAGGCCTTTCTTGATGAGGCCATGAGCAAGATTGCGACCCAGGCGCAGCGGGCTGGCGATATTATCTCCCGTATTCGCAGCTTTGTCCGTAAACCGGATCACCATCTGGAGGTTGTGGATTGCAATCGGCTGATCACTGATATCGTCAGGCTGGCCGAGGTGGATGCCCGTAATAATCAGGTCGAGATCCATCTGGATCTGGCTGAAGATCTGCCCGATGTGCGCATCGATCCCATTCAGGTGCAGCAGGTCGCCCTGAATCTTGTGCGCAACGCCATGGAAGCCATGAAAAATCAGCCGGCACGGGATGTTGGGGTCTTGGTGGAGACTCGTCAACTGGATGGAAGCTTTGTCTGTGTGCGGGTTATCGATCGCGGACATGGTCTGGCGGATGATGCAGAAGAGAAAATGTTCACTCCGTTCTACACCACCAAACCCGATGGTATGGGTATCGGTCTGTCGGTCTGTCACTCTATTATCCAGACCCATGGTGGTACGTTGAACTTTGAGCGTAATCCGGAAGGGGGAGCGATCCTCTGGTTTACTGTGCCTGTTGCTTGATGGAAACGTTTGATGGAAACGCAGCTGAAACCGGCTGAATAACAGCCGGTAATGCTGGTAATAATTTAGCGACGGGCCGACTGATCTTTACCGGAGTCTTTGAGGAAAGCATCAAGGTAGGTATGCACCTGCGTACTCAGACGCTGCTTCTCTTTATCGGAAATAAAACTGGCCTCAATAGCATTTAATGAGAACTGGGCAATCTCTTGTTCAGTCAGAGGGTGAGCTTCGGCAACAGCATTGAAGTTGTCGTTCATATAGCCACCGAAATAGGCTGGGTCATCCGAGTTGATGGTGACACAGAGCCCTTTTCTCAGCAGTTCGACGATAGTGTGCTGCGCCATAACCTCGAACACCTTTAGGCAAGTATTAGACAGTGGACAAACAGTCAGCGGCGTTCTGTTCTCAATCAGCTGTCGCATAAGCGCCTCATCATCGATGCAGCGAATACCATGATCAATGCGCGTTGTTTTCAACAGTTTCAGAGCATCAATGATGTTCTGTGCTGGCCCTTCCTCGCCCGCATGGGCAACCGTCAGGAAGCCGTGTTCAATAGCCTGGGCAAAGACCCGCTTAAACTTCTGTGGAGGATGACCGACTTCTGAAGAGTCGAGCCCGACGCCGATAATTTTGTCTTTATAAGGCAGAGCCTGTGCCAATGTTTCAAAGGCGGACTCTTCATCGAGATGGCGCAGAAAGCACATGATAATGCGGCTGGTGATGCCCCATTGCTCCTTGCCCTGCTCAAGTGCACGATGAATGCCGTTAATCACCGTTTCAAAGGCGATGCCTCTGTCGGTGTGGGTCTGTGGATCAAAAAAAATCTCGGTGTGTACGACATTGTCCTGGTGACAGTGCTCCAGGTAAGCCCAGGTCAGGTCAAAGAAATCCTGCTCGTTTATCAGTACACCTGCGCCCTGATAATAAATATCCAGAAAAGATTGCAGATTGTGGAATTTATAAGCCTGCCGCACTTCATCGGGATTTTTGTAGGGGATGGCAATTTTATTGCGCTCGGCAAGAGCAAACATCAGCTCCGGCTCAAGACTGCCCTCAATATGGAGGTGCAGCTCAACTTTTGGTAATCCGGCAATAAATGTCTTCATGATGGCTTCCTCTCTCAAAGAAAAGCTTTCCTGTTATATATCTCCGATATTAACCAAATGTTTTTGTCTATGCCCTTGTTATGGCAGTCGTTATAATGATCGGTCAAATATATTGGTAAATATTGTCAGGGGAGCAAAGCTGTGACTGTTTCTGACATTCAAGATATTCGCATCTATATGCAAGGCCTTGGCCAGCAGGCGAGGACGGCGGCAACGACCGTTGCCCGAGCCGAAGCGAATACAAAGAATTTGGCGCTGCTGGCGACGGCAGACATATTGGACAGCGCCCGCAAAGGGTTGGTAGACGCTAACCAGCGGGATCTGGACAGTGCCCGTGCTAATGGCCTGTCCGAGGCTATGATTGACCGTTTGGCTCTGACGCCTGATCGCATCGATGCCATGATTGAAGGGTTACGACAAGTTGCGGCTCTGCCGGATCCTGTGGGCAGTATTACCAATATGAAATATGTTCCCAGCGGCATTCAGGTCGGTCAGATGAGTGTGCCTCTGGGGGTTATCGGGATTATTTATGAGTCCCGTCCGAATGTGACGGTTGAAGCGGCAAGCCTCTGTCTGAAGTCCGGGAATGCCACTATTCTGCGTGGTGGTAGCGAAGCGATCCACTCCAATCGCGCTATTGCCCGGTGTCTGCAGGACGGTCTGCGTCAGGCGGGTCTGCCCAGAGAGTCGGTACAACTGGTGGAAACCACTGATCGCGCTGCGGTTGGTGAGCTGATTACTATGACGGAGTTTGTGGATGTTATTATCCCCCGGGGTGGCAAGGGATTGATTGAACGCATCAGCAGAGAGGCACGCGTACCGGTCATTAAACATCTGGACGGCATCTGTCATGTGTTTATTGATGAGCAGGCCGATCTGTGTAAAGCGCGGGATATTGCCATTAATGCCAAAACCCACAGGTATGGCACATGCAATACCATGGAGACCTTGTTGGTTCACAACGGGGTGGCTGCGGATATTCTGCCGGCGCTGGCGGAAGCCTACGCTGGAAGGGGCGTCGAACTGCGTGGCTGTGAACAGACTCGGGTCTTTTTACTTGATGCTGTTCCGGCGACTGAAGAGGACTGGAGTACAGAGTATCTGGCTCCCATTCTCTCCATTCGCATAGTTGCGGATATGAACGAAGCGATCGAACATATCAATCGTTACGGCTCCCACCATACGGATGCGATTGTCACTGAGAGTTTCACCCGTGCCCAACGATTTCTGCGGGAGGTGGACTCCAGCTCGGTGATGGTTAATGCTTCTACCCGGTTTGCGGATGGCTTTGAATATGGTCTGGGAGCGGAGATCGGTATCTCTACCGACAAGATTCATGCTCGGGGGCCTGTTGGCCTGGAAGGGCTGATCTCCCGGAAGTATATCGTTCTTGGCGATGGCCATATCCGGAGCTAGATGGCCATACCGGAGCTGGATGGTCATACCGGAGCTAAAAGCTGTCATTTTTATTTTTAACGACATTAAAAGTCTTATTTTGAGTAGCATTGGTTTGAATAGCATTGAATTGAAAGAATTGGTTATAAACGCACTGGAAGACACCAAGGGCAAGGACATTACTGTCATTGATGTGAGGGACAAAACAGACGTCACTGACATGATGATTATGGTCTCCGGTACTTCCAGCCGTCATGTAAAGTCTCTGGCGGACAATCTGGTAAAGACCTGCAAAGACGCTGGTATTCAGCCTCTGGGTACCGAGGGTGAAGAGCAGTCCGAGTGGATTCTGGTCGATCTGGCTGAAATTGTCGTGCATCTGATGATGCCATCTGCCCGCCAGTTCTATGATTTGGAACGTCTGTGGGAAACGGCCGCTAATGCTCGCGTAGAAGAAGCGTTGGTCGAAAAAGAGTAAATGCGTATTCGTCTGATCGCCGTCGGCCAGAAGATGCCCGGCTGGGTGACTGAAGGCTACAACGAATATGCTCGTCGCTTGCCGGCGGGCTTTTCGTTGGAACTGTGTGAAATTCCGCTTAATAAACGCACCAAAAATGCGGATATACAGCGGTTTCGCGCTAAAGAGGGGGAGCAGATGCTGTCGGCCATTGGCAAGGGTGACCGCGTGGTTGCTCTTGAGGTCAAAGGCAAGGAGTGGAGTACCGAACAGCTGGCTGGTCAATTTGGGCAGTGGCATGACAACGGCGAAAATGTCAGTCTGCTGGTGGGTGGCCCGGAAGGAATGCTGCCGGATATTTCGAACCGTGCGGATGTGAAGTGGTCGCTGTCTCCTTTAACACTTCCCCATCCGATGGTGCGTATTCTTGTTGCAGAACAGTTGTATCGTGTCCACAGTATTCTGAATAATCACCCTTATCACCGTTAATAACAAAGTTAATAAAATAATACATGGTGACTGACACAATAAATGACCATCCGGGGGAGCGCCGGATGGTCAACTTTAGGGTTTTGCTGGGGGTTGTGGTCATGATACTGATGACCTTCGGCCTTATCGCTCGTGCATTTCATCTGCAAGTGGTCAGGCATGATGAACTGGCAACCCAGTCTGAAGAGAACCGAATCTACCTTCGAACCATCCCTCCTGTCCGGGGGCTGATCTACGATGCCAATGGTCGTCTATTGGCGGAGAACCGACCCAGCTATAACCTCACTATTACCCGTGAGCGAATCAAGCAACTGGACGCCACTCTGGCAGAACTCAGCACGCTGGTTGATATCGATGAGGAGGATATTGCCGGTTTCAAAGAGCGCGCCTATCAGACTCGACCATTCAATAGTGTCCCTCTCAAATATCGCCTGAGTGAAGAAGAGATTGCTCGTCTGGCGGTTAACCATCACCGGTTTCCGGGCGTAAATGTCGAAGCCCAGCTGGTTCGGTTTTATGAAGATAAAGAGATGGTGGCCCATGCTATAGGATACGTTGGTCGTATAAATGACCGGGAACAGAAAAAAAATGATCCCAAGCTCTATGAAGGGACCAATGTTATCGGCAAGACCGGTGTCGAAAAATTTTATGAATCCATCCTGCTAGGTGAGCCCGGCCATCAAGAGGTAGAGTCAAGCGCCAGTGGTCGTATACTTCGGGTACTGAAGCAAGTGGACCCGATTACTGGTGGTGATCTTCATCTCTATCTTGATCTGGATCTGCAGAAAACAGCTATGGAGGCGCTTGCGGGTAAACGTGGTGCTGTTGTTGCTCTTGATCCGAAAACCGGGGGAATTTTGGCTCTTGTCAGTTCACCCTCTTACGACACCAATGCTTTCGTTACCGGCATCGGCTTCAAGGATTACAGTGATCTTCGAGAGGATATCAATCGACCACTGTATAACCGTGCGACGCTGGGTGAGTACCCACCGGCCTCAACAATAAAACCGTTTATATCTCTGGCCGCACTGGACAGTAATACCATCAAAAGTAACTACAAAATTTTCGATGAAGGGTATTACCAGTTGCCGGGTGAAGAGCGTCGCTACCGGAACTGGAAGCGGAAAGGCGATGGCTGGACCGATCTCAAGCGTGCCATCTCCCGTTCCAACGATACCTACTTTTACGATATTGCCGTGAAGATGGGGATCGATACCATCCACCAATATATGTCTCTGTTTGGTCTCGGAAAGAAGACCGGGCTGGACATCGCCTCAGAACGACCAGGATTGATGCCCTCTCCCGAGTGGAAACGACGCGCAAGAGGAGCCCCGTGGTATCCCGGTGAAACGGTGATCTCCGGTATTGGTCAGGGCTACATGCTGGCAACTCCCCTGCAGCTGGCGGCGGCAACAGCGATTATTGCCAATCGGGGCACTATGGTGCAGCCCCGTATGGCCAAGCCGGGTGAGGGTGTCGCGCCTGTGCTTCCGCAGGCACAGGTGGAAAAAAGCAAAGAGGATTGGGAGATCGTTATTCAGGGGATGATCGATGTTGTGGCCCATCCTCGTGGCACCGCGCACTGGCGTATGGGGAGAGGTCTGCAATACACGGTGGCGGGTAAAACCGGTACGGCCCAGGTGGTCGGTATTCCTCAGGATATCAAGGAAGAAGAGGATCGGGTGTTGGAGGAGTTCCAAAAAGATCACGGCCTCTTTATCGCCTTTGCTCCAGTCGAGAATCCACAGATCGCCCTTGCTGTTATTGTCGAGAACGATTCCAAAATGGCTGTACCTGTAGCGCGCAAGGTTATGGATGCCTGGCTTCTGCCACGGCTGAACAGTGTTGATATGTTTCTGGATAGCCTCTCATCCAAAAACGTTTCACCCAAAGCCCCCGCAGACGTTCGATAAGGAGTGCAATAAATGTCTCAGGATTTTATTCGCCAGATGGACTCCGATCATAATTTCGGCTCAACACCGTCCTGGAGCCGCAGGCTGCATATTGACCCTGTGCTGATGCTGATGCTGATTGCATTTTGCTCTGCTGGGCTGTTTGTTCTCTATAGCGCCAGTGGCCAGAATCTGGATATGGTCGTGCGTCAGGCGGTTTACATGCTGGCCGGTTTTGTAACTATGTTTGTGGTGGCGCAGATACCCCCTCGCTTTCTAAGACGACTGTCTCCCGTCGTTTATATTGGCGGAGTGATGCTTTTAATCGCCGTACTGGTGATGGGTTATGATGCCAAGGGTGCCCAGCGCTGGATTTCGCTGCCCGGATTTCGGTTTCAGCCGTCGGAGTTTGTAAAGTTGGCTGTGCCGCTGACAGTTGCTGCATGGCTGTGTCGAAAACCACTGCCGCCTAGCTTTCAGGATGTCGCACTCTCTCTGATTCTTATCGGGATTCCTGTGGCGCTGATCGCTAAGCAGCCAGACTTGGGAACCTCCGTTCTTATTGCGGCCTCCGGTATTTTTGTCTTGCTGCTGGCCGGTCTGAAATGGCGATTCATTATCGGAGCAACAGTGCTGGCACTGCCTTCGGTCTGGGTGATGTGGAGCTTCGTCATGCGGGAGTACCAGAAGCAGCGGGTGCTGACATTTCTTAATCCGGAGAGCGACCCCTGGGGAGCGGGCTGGAATATTATTCAGTCTAAAATCGCTATTGGTTCCGGCGGGCTCTATGGCAAGGGCTGGCTTCTCGGAACCCAGTCCCGACTCGATTTTCTGCCCGAGAGCCATACGGATTTTATTATCGCAGTGCTGGCTGAAGAGTTCGGACTGGCTGGCGTATTGGTGTTGATAGCAGCCTATGGCCTGATCATCGGGCGGGGTATTTTTATCACCATGCATGCCCAGAATATGTTTGCCAAACTAATATCCGGCAGTGTGACGTTAACTTTTTTTGTCTACATCTTCGTGAATATCGGCATGGTCAGCGGCTTGTTGCCGGTGGTCGGTGTGCCTCTGCCTCTGGTTAGCCGGGGCGGGACGTCTATAGTGACGTTGATGGCAGGATTTGGTCTGCTGATGTCTGCACATACTCATCGTAATTTTCTGGGACGATAAATCGGGAGGGTTGCGGTGTTTTTCAACAACAATGTCGTCTGTTTTTTTGCTGAAAATATCTGCGCTTGCTACAGAATTTGTATGGAAATAGGGTGGGACCTACAAAACTAACCTTCCCCCTGATGGGGAGGCAGGTTTTTGGAATATGCTGAGGTGATTTATTCGTGGATTCACTTGTAATCATTGAAAAATGCTGATTAGTATCCACCATGGTAGTTATTTTTTTGGTGTCAATGGGCGCCATAACAGTGTTTGTCAGTAAGGGAAGAGCCTGATGAAAGATAATGTGAACTCTGGTCAGAGACTGCAAAGGACAATTTTAAAAGAGCGACTGATCGGTACGGTAAAAAAAATTCTGTGTCTCTCTGCTGTGAGCATGACGCTGGGTTCGCCGGTCTATGCACAGGAAGTCCCGGATGCTGCTGGTTCGAAGGCACAAAATGTCCAGGGCTTTAAAAAGCAGGATGTTCAAAACTTCATTAATGAACTGATTAAGGAGCATGGTTTTTCCCGTCCCGAACTGGAGAAAGTCTTCGCTTCGATCGAATATAAACCGCGTATTGTTGAACTGATCAGCACGCCCGCTGAGCGTAAACTGGCCTGGTGGGAATACCGTAATCTGTTCATCAATGACCGCCGCATCAATCAAGGGGTGGCGTTCTGGGTTAAACATCGGAAAATCCTCGAAAAAGCCGAGAAAGACTATGGCGTTTCCCCGGCAGTCATCATTGGCATCCTCGGTATTGAAACCGGTTTTGGCAGAAATAGTGGTGGCTTCCGGGTTGTGGATGCGCTTTCCACGCTGGGCTTTGGCTATCCTCGCCGCGCCTCTTTCTTCAAAAAAGAGCTGCGTGAATTTCTGATCCTTGCCAGGGAACAGGGCTTTGATCCGCTCACCCTGAAAGGTTCCTATGCCGGCGCCATGGGCATTCCACAGTTCATGCCTTCCAGCTATAGAGCTTATGCCATTGACTATGATGGTAGCGGTCAGGCCGATATCTGGGGGTCGCCCGCAGATGCTATTGGTTCTATTGCTTCCTATCTGCACAAGCATAAATGGGCTGCGGGTAAGATTGTTGCTGCCAAAGCAGAGGTAAAGGGAGAGAAGTTCACCTCAGTGATCAGCCAGAATCCTCGCCCGAAGAAGACCTTTGATGAGGCGAAAAAATTTGGTTGGCAGAGCGAGAAGGCGTTGTCCGGTAACGCCAAAGTGCGCGGCATTGAACTTGAAGGCAAAGGCGGCGCCGAGTATTGGCTGACCATGCACAACTTTTACGTGATCACCCGGTACAACAGGAGCGATATGTATGCGATGGCGGTTTGGCAGTTGGGAAGCCATGTCGAGCAAAAACTGCAAGTCAGGGATGATCTAAAGCTGGCGAAAAAATAACTCAGGAAAGAGGAATTGCTAGTGTTCAAATGGGCCGTTGCGTGCGCACTGACCATAGCAACCGCCGGTTGTGCGAGTCAAAGTCAGGAAGAGATTCAGGCGGGCCGTTACCATCTGAATCGGGATAGCTCTCTTCAGGAGATCAATGTCAGTACCATTCCCGATGCTGTGCCTCGACCATCGGGAGGACATGTAAAAGCGGAAGCTTATACCTTGAATGGCGTAAACTATAAGCCATTCAAGTCGGCTACTGGTTATGTCTCCAATGGAGTGGCGTCCTGGTATGGTGTCAAGTTTCACGGGTACCATACCGCAAATGGCGAAATATACGACATGTATGCCATGACTGCAGCTCATAAAACCTTGCCACTGCCGTCTTACGCAAAGGTGACCAATCTTGAGAATGGTCGTAGCGTGGTGGTTCGGGTGAACGACAGGGGCCCTTTTCATGGTGACCGGTTGATAGATCTTTCCTGGACCGCCGCCAAAAAGCTGGAGTACGAAGGGAAGGGAACCGCCAGGGTGAAGGTGGAAGGGATTGATACATCCCCCTCCGGGCTGATGGCTTTTTATCGTCAGAATGCAACCAAACCGACCTATTTGGGCACAGATGCGGATAGCATGATGTATCTGCAGGTTGCGGCTCTGAAGGATCGAAAAAAAGCGGAATCCCTAAAGGCGCGTTTGCTGGTATTATTGACCCAGCCTGTTCTCGTGGTGCCGACCAGAAATGCCTCTCTGTTTAGAGTGCGGATCGGCCCTCTAAAATCGGAGCAGGAGCTGGTTGCGATTCAGCAGAGTCTGGAAGATTACCAAATTGACCGGGGTCAAAGGGTATTTGATTAGCGGTCGCTTTTCCGGCCACAGAGGTGGCCGGTTATAACAACAAACATATAAACATATAGCTGTATAAAACTAATAATTCTGAATGGTTGTACCATGAAACGATTTTCCCTGAACTGTGCTTCTCTTTTTATCTCTCGGGCAACCCTGATTACCACCGTTTTGTTTCTGGCCTCTCCTGTTCAGGCGCTTCCGGCAGGCATGATTCCTCCAGCCCCTACAGTGGCTGCGAAGAGTTACATCCTGATGGATGCTGTAAGCGGTAAGGTGTTAGTCGAAAAAGATTCCGGGCTGCGTCTACCGCCGGCCAGTCTGACCAAAATGATGACGGCCTACGTGGTGGAGAATGAGCTGGCGTCGGGTCGTATTCATCGTGATGATCCGGTACTGGTCAGCAAAAAGGCTTGGCGGATGCGAGGCTCACTGATGTTTATTGAGGTCGGTGAGAAGATTTCGGTCGAGAATCTCCTTAAAGGTGTGATTATTGTTTCCGGTAATGATGCCAGTGTGGCGTTGGCTGAGCATGTGGCTGGTAGTGAAGAGTCTTTCGCTCAGCTTATGAATGCCACTGCGCAAGCGCTGGGCATGAAAGACTCCTTCTTTAAAAACGCTTCTGGATGGCCGGAAGAGGGACACTACACGTCCGCCCGCGATCTGGCGGTTATTTCCAAACATATTGTCTACGATCATCCTGATTATTATCCGATTTATCGGGAGAAAGAGTTCCAGTACGGGGTCAACAAAAAGACCGGTAAACTGCTGAAACCCCAGCCAAATCGTAATAGCCTGCTGTGGAGAAACTCCAGTGTTGATGGCCTGAAAACCGGCCATACCGATGCGGCCGGTTACTGTCTGGCGGTATCGGCTGAGGAAGATGGTCGACGGTTGATTGCGGTGGTGATGGGGACAGCCAGCGAATATGCCCGAGCCTCAGAGACCCAGAAGCTGCTGACTTACGGTTTCCGCTTCTTTGAAAATGTGGATGTCCATCAAGGCGGAATCGCACTGGAGAATCTGCGTATTTGGGGCGGCGCTATTGATAGGCTCCCAGCCGGGTTGAGCGAAGATCTGATCGTGACTGTACCCCGCGGCACCGGGGATAAGGTTGTGGCAACAGTGGTGTTTGAAGAGAATCTGGAAGTGCCCATTCAGGAGGGGCAGAAGGTTGGCTCTATTGTCGTCAGAGCGGGTGATCAAGTGATCGAAGAACGTGATCTGATCGCCCTGCAGAGCGTTGAGCAAGGTGGTTTCCTGAAACGTTTGTGGGATTCTGTGGTCAGATTCTTCAGTGGGCTGTTTAACTAGCCCCTTGTTTGACAGGCCCTTGTTTGACAGACCCTTGTTTGACAGACCCTTGTTTGACAGACCCTATTGTATACTTGCCCCTTTTACCAGCAAGTTGCAGGAAGGACATACCATGACAGGCGTAAACATGACCGAAGAGCAAACACCACCGAAAATCGAATTTCCCTGCGATTATCGCATCAGTGTTATGGGCGTTCGGGACGAGAGTTTTCATGAGTTTGTTTTGGAGGTTATTGGCCGTCATGACCCGGAACACAATGGCGAATACTCTCTGCGGGACAGCAGAAATGGCACTTTTGTGGCGGTGGTGGTGACTATTACGGCAACCGGTCCGGAGCAGTTGAAGGCGCTGGACATTGAACTGAAAAAAGACACCCGTGTACGCATGGTGCTCTGAGGATAATGACAATGAGTAACGCGGAGCCGCTGATTATCCGCGATCTGATTATCCGCAATTTGGGGATGCAGGATTACCAACCGGTCTGGAAGGCCATGACGGCCTTTACCAATCATCGGGACGAACACACTACCGATGAAATCTGGCTGGTGCAGCATCCTCCGGTATTTACTCAGGGTCAGGCCGGAAAGGCTGAGCACGTCCTGGCGGCGGGAGATATTCCCGTGGTTCAGGTTGATCGTGGTGGGCAGGTGACCTATCACGGTCCGGGGCAGCAGGTGGTCTACCTGTTGCTCAATGTGCGCCGCAAGGGTTTTGGGGTGCGGGCATTGGTCTCCCTGATGGAGCAGGCTCTGATTGATACTTTGGCCGATTTTGGCATCCCATCCCGCTCCCGTCCGGATGCCCCGGGGGTTTATGTGGGTGAGGCCAAAATTGCGGCTTTGGGGTTGCGGATTCGCCGGGGTTGCTCGTTTCATGGTCTGGCGCTGAATATCGATATGGATCTTTCACCCTTTCAGCGCATAAACCCCTGCGGATATGCGGGCATGCCTGTGACACAGATGAGAGATTTGATTCCAGATGTGTCGGTTGATGCCGTCTGTGAGAGTCTTATTCGTCACCTGACCGGGCTCACCGGTTATTCCACTATTAAATATGCTGATGCAGTGGCAGAGTTGCCCGCTAAGGAACAAGCTTTTTAGGAGCAAAGCCAGGATATGAGCGATTCCGAACTTATTCCAACCGTTCAAATTCCATCCGGTAGCAAATTTGTGAATAACAAAGGCATCCGGGCGATCAAGAACGGCATCAAGGCGAGCTCCCATGATGAGCCGCAAAAGCCGCTGTTGCGCAAACCGGACTGGCTACGCATCAAGGTCAGCCACGGTACGGAATACAAAAATGTGAAACAGACTGTTCACAGCCATAAGCTGAGTACGGTCTGTGAAGAGGCGATGTGTCCCAATATCAACGAGTGCTGGAGTTCTGGTACCGCCACGATCATGTTGATGGGAGATGTCTGCACCCGTGCCTGTAAATTCTGCGCGGTCAATACCGGTAATCCAAAGGGCTGGCTGGATGAGCAGGAGCCGGAACACACCGCCCAGAGCGTAAAGCTGATGAAGCTGAAATATCTGGTGCTGACCTCCGTGAACCGTGATGATTTGGACGATGGCGGAGCCGGACACTATGCCGCTGTGGTGAAAAAAGTGATCGCAGAGAATCCGGAAACGGCTGTCGAGGCACTGACGCCTGATTTTCAGGGCGATCTCAAGGATGTAGAGACCGTCGTTGACAGTGGCATTGCCGTGTTCGCCCAGAATGTCGAGACTGTCCGTCGTTTAACGCACCCGGTGCGTGATCCCCGTGCCAGTTATGAGATGACCCTGAAGGTTCTGGAGCATGCCAAAAAGTATCGCCCTGATGTGCTCACCAAAACCAGTGTAATGCTGGGTCTGGGTGAGACCGACGAAGAGATTATCGAAACCCTGGATGACTTGCGTGCCGTCGGTGTCGATATCGTCACCTTCGGTCAGTATCTGCAACCGACCCGCAATCATATTGCTCTTGAGCGTTATGTCACGCCGGAAGAGTTTGAGAAGTATCGGCAGTGGGGGCTGGAACGAGGTTTTCTGGAGGTGGTTTCCGGCGCATTGGTGCGCTCCAGCTACCGTGCCGAACAGGTGCTTCAGAAGAACAATGTGGGTTTATAGAAAAAACTGCCATGGTGTATCGAAGGCTGATGACCAGCCTTCGATGGTGCAAAGGCTACCTGAGTTGTCAGCTTCTTTTGTTCTCGTTATTTAATAACTTCAGTGCGATATATCCTAATTAACGGATAAAAAACGGGTAGTAGGTCAAACCTGCCATTTTTCATGAATATTGATTCCAATATTCCATGCGGATCGTGCATTGACACAACGATAGCGCTGTATGCTATGGCTGTTAAAACCAGCTTTCTTCACTTCTTAGCTGTCGCAGTTTGGGCAGTGTACTTCTGTATAACACGTCATATGACGTATTGTATAAGCATTGTAGGTTTGACCCACTACCCTGTGTATGTCTGTATTTTTCTTCTAGACTTCCCGCTTCTCTGTGGAAAAGGGGCGCAACGATGATCGACTTTACGGTTCGGACTCTTACCAAACGAAAAGCGTCCGCAACAAAAACAAAAGCTCTGCTGTTTGCCGTGTCTCTGCTTTTCATGGTGCCGTGCCCCGCTGGCGATACTGATTGTAAAGATAAAAACGGTCATCCTGAGAAACCCCCGCCTTCCTACGAAAGCATTTACGGAGGCATTAATGATACCTCCGACCAAGGAACTCCTGATGCGGAAGGAGTAAGGGACACTATTCAGCCTGCAGTCACTGAAATTGCACCTTGTTTCATCAGCAACGAGAGTGGGTCGAATCAGTTTGTGGACTTTAAATATCCAGGCGATCCTAAAAAATATAGGCCTGGCGATTATATTGAAGTTATAACAAGCATCTCTTACGTGGATGCCGACTTCCAGCGCACAGATCGCTTACCTTCAGAATGCCTGAAGGTGATGGGTATTCCCCAACGGTGTAGTGGGCAGTGAGGGGAAGATGCAGGCCTATATTCAATCAGAAGATGAGTTTCCGTCCGAAAACTTATTCTATACTCAGACATATCTTGTTCTCGTAAATCCAGCGGGAGTGAAGAGTCCGTACCAGCATGTTCATCTGAAAATCTATTATGCGATAATAAAACTGATCATGATTTTACAAAATACAAGCCTGGAGAAATACAATATTCAGCCTTAAAAACCCGATGTTTAGAGAATGAGAAATATTCTCTTAATGTTGAAGTTAAAATGGTAAGTGCCGAGCCACCTGCTTTCATCTTCGAATGCCCGCCGCTACGGGACCCTGAACCAAACAAAAATCGATCACAACTGCCCTGTTACTTACGAGTTCGTCATCGACTATGTGAACCCATAAAACAAGCGGTCGATACTGTCATGGGGTGTTTCGGCGAACTAATGATCGGATCAGTACCCTCCAATAAATAGGGTAGTGGGTCAGATGTGCTCGGTGGCTCTGGAAACCTTGACCAGCAAAGCCTGAACAAAAGAAAAACACACATTTGACCCACTACCAAAAAAGGCAGCACCGTTAAGTGCTGCCTTTTACTCACCCAAGGGTGAAAAGTAACGAAAGACTGTCGCCTTAGATCACTTCGATATCTTCAGCCTGAGGACCTTTCTGGCCCTGAGTCACGACGAAGCGAACCTGCTGGCCTTCAGCCAGGGAACGGAAACCATCGCTCTTGATCTGACGGAAGTGGGCAAACACGTCAGGACCACCGTTTTCCTGAGCAATGAAGCCAAAACCTTTCTCGTCGTTAAACCACTTAACAGTACCGGTAGTAGTAGACATGTTGTCATCCTATTAATCAAAAATAATGGTGCCTTGCAGGCAAGGCGGTTGAGCAAAAAGAGACGCTATTATTTATGAAGAACAGAACGAACGACTACGTCCGATACATCAAATCTTTGCATAAACTCAAAACACACTTTTAACGTGCCGCCATTGTAAACAATCGACCTTCGCAGACCATGAGTATCTTACTCAAATTTGTGGTCGATTGCGCTATCGAAAGAGCCAAAAATCGGCTCATCCTTGCTTCAGACAACACCGTTCTTTCTATGTTCCATGACCCCCACCAGTATTGTTGTCTACTAACCGGGGTGGCACCACTGCGAATGGCAGAAAGAACGTACGCCCTGTACAACGGAGACATTTTGATCCAGGGCTGGATTCAAGCAATAAGTGCAATTGACAACCGTCCCGCAACTCAGACACACCTGTTGCGGTGGTCTTGTCGAAGGACGACAGAAGATAGCCAGAATAGAGTCCAATAAGATCATTTTCCATGCTGGCTATGATGCCGTATTTTCAGCCCGGTGCGTAACTTGAGTAAAGAACACTCGAAGGCGCATATCAGAAGATATTGGTTAATTCATTTCGCCAGAAATAAGCGTAAAACTCCGCCTTGCTTTCGGGCACTACCTTAACCTGTGACTGTTCATCAGTCACCAGCAGCCAGCGTTCAGGGGCGCTGCGGAAACGGGAGATTAACTGGTTGTCCTGCCAGTACCATTTTTGGCTTGGGTCATCATTACAGTCAACCACTTGCAGCGTACCCTCTTCTTTCACACTCAGGCACTGCCCCCGGTTACCCCGACTGCGGTATCGCTCCTGACTGTCCAGACCCCATAATTGGTTCAGGTCTGAGGCGAAACAGCGGGCTGCGGTGATTTCACCTTTGCGGGCCTGCAGGCAACGATCAGCGGTGAGGGAGCGCAGCCGGACATGAGGCTCCGGCTCAAACAAAGGGTGATCCCAGTCGATCACGACATCATAGGCGAGCGGTATCACTCTGGTGCTATTGCCGGCAGGCTGATAAACACCAAAGAATATATTGGGTTTAACCCGGCCATAACGAGCTCTGGCCTGAACCTCTGCCCGAACACGGAATACCGTCATGCCGGAGGCCTCCGGTGCCGCCTCATAGACAACGTCAATATTGGGAACAAATCGGTCATAGGCAACGGGGCTGAAAGTTTTTTCATTAAATACCGGCCCGTCATAAAGAAAACCCATAGTATTGTAATCACACCGGCCACCCACCAGTTCGCGACATTCCCCGTAGTCCCTTTCCCAGGAAACGGAGAAGTTCACCGGAGTCGAGTTGTTGATGGTTTTGTACTCCCTGGTATCCCAGCTCAGTGTCCGTGCATCGCTGATGACTGTCGTGCTGGCCATTTGCTCTGCACTCCGGGGGCCCAGGGCTCCTTGCAAAGAAGAAAGACTATTGATTCCCAGTCTGAGGGGCACAAAGCTCTGGGCCTTGCGGTCCTTTACTGCACTCACGGGTTGACTGAAGCGTATCGTTGCTGGCGGCTCTGTCTCTTTATTCAACATGGGGGTAATGGACAACAGGTAAGCCTGAGCGTAAGGCCCCAGATGGGTATGACGGTTGACATTGGTCTGACGCCAGACATTTTCTTGAATCAGGTGTTCCCGCAAATGAATTCCGGCACCGGTTCCATAGTCTTCAGAAACTGAAAACCGGACGAATTTTGCATCCGGCGTATCACCATTGATATCAGAGGCTCGCACAGAACGCGCCTGGGTAACATTGACTACGACATTGATGGAAGCATTGTCATCACAGTAATCCATCTGCCCTTTCTTGTCTGTGGAACTATAGAGCATACAGGTAAGATGATCGTTCTTGATGCGGATATTAAAGCGCCGTCCCGGGAGATAGGGAGCAAGGCCTTGTGCTCCGGGGTTAGCGGGAATAATGCCTGGAAAATAAGACGAAAGCTTATCAGCCCGCTCCGGTTCAAGGTTCGGTTCAGTGGTTGACAGATTTACCAGCTGTCTGGCCGCCTCCTTCATGGTCTGAACCGGGGTAATCGTAGGTTGATCCCCGGTCTGGGTTATAACCACATAAGGAGCGTTCAGGCCCACGCCGATAATGTCCGTCATTTTGTCGACTACACGCCCCGGGTCGTCTGCCATCATGCGGGTATTATCCAGAATCAGGGTGGCCCGGTGTTTTTGGGCTTCTGAGCGTACGTTCTGATAGTCTTTCTCCGGCATGGACGTATCGATATAGAGCATAGAATCCTCCTGCCATTGTATGTCCGTCCCGCGCCTTTCCACCTCTTCCATAGTTGAAAATGTTTGCTTGATCATTTCTTGTAATTGCTCAATATTTTTCCCGTAGCCAATGCGGTAATTATCGGGCTGTCCGATTGAGGGAATAAAGGCCAAGGTTAACAGCAGGTAAGTCAATGGTTTCATAACAGTACTGCTTTGGTTTGAGATTATGGCGTTATGACGCTTGGGGTTCCCGGTGTGAAAGCAGAGGGCCGGGAAGTCACCCCCCAGTCAGGATTTGAGTCACGGTAAGCCGCTGGCAGTCGTCATTTAAGGCGCGGCACTGGGCTAGAGATTCAGGGGATATTGGTCAGTTCGTTATACCAGGAAGAAGAGACATCACAGTCCAGCCTGCTTTCCGGAACCACCTTGATCTGAGACTGGTCATCGCACACCAGAAACCAGCGCTCATCTGAGTTGCTGAAACGGGAGATCAGCTGGATTTTCTCCCAATACCATTTCTGGTTTGGGTTATCATTGCAGCCTGCTACACGGAGTGAACCGTCTTCTTTGACCTCCAGACACTGGTTCCGCTTGCCCCGGCTTCTGTAGCGCTCTTTACTGTCAAACCCCCATAACTGACCTAGGTCGGCATTGTTGCAGCGTACGCCCCGGACTGCACCGTGTCGGCCTTGCAGGCATAAATCAAAAGCGTTCAGGGCACGGAGTTTGACATTGGCCTCGGGTTCAAACAGGGGGTGATCCCAGTCAACCGTAATATCCAAACCTTCCTGCTGGCTGACGGTATCACTGCCGGACTCTTCAAAGACACCAAAGTAAGGGTTGGGTGTAACTCTGGCATATCGGACCCTGGCGACAAATCCGGTGGCAATATGGAAAGTGGTCTTGCCGGAGGCTTGAGGGGCCGCCTGGTAGACAACGTCAAGGTTGGGTACAAACTGGTCATAGGCCATGGGGCTGAACATTGTCTTATCAAACACCGGCCCGGGGTAAGTGACCGGACGACTGGTTCTGCACTGACCACCCACAAAATCCTGACAGTCATCGGTGGCCCTTTCCCAGATGATGTTGAGCTTATCCGCGGTGGATTTGTTGCTGATCTCGTACTCCTGGGTATTCCAGCTGAGCTTGCGCCGGTCAACGATGCCCGTAGTGCCCGCTGCTTTTCCCGGCACTTTGGGACCTTCGCCATTCACTTCGGTAACCATGCCATTGATACCCAGGGTCAGGCTGCTGTATTCCTCTGTGTGACAGTGGGATTTTTCGCTCCCGGGTTGACTGAACTGGATTTTGCTCACTGTTTTCCCACTATTTCGGGGTTCTATGGCAAATGAGTAAGATTGGGCGTAAGGGCCGAACCGGATATGACGGTCGATATTGGACAAGCGCCAGGTATCTTCCTGGATCAGCTGATCACGCAGATGGATACCTGAACCGGTACCGTTGTCTTCAGAAACTGAAAACCGGACAAATTTGGCATCCGGCGTATTGCCAGTAGCCTCCGTGTTGGGAGCCTCCACAGAGCGCATCATGGTCACATTAACAATTAGGTCAATGGACGCATTGCCGCCGCAGAAATCCTTCCTGTTGGTCTTGCTGTTCGAATCGTAGGAGCAGGATATATCTTGGCGGCTGAGCTTAATGTTCAGGCGTTTTCCAGGGAAATAGGGGGTATCGCTATTGCCCGCAGTTTTCTCGGGGGCAGATCCGGGCGTCGTTAAATCTTTCAGATATTTTGCCCCTTCCTCCAGAGTTCTGGCCAGTACCACTGTAGGGTGTTCTGTTTGCAAGGTCAGAATCACAAAGGGAGAATCGACATTCAGTCCGATGAGTTCCATCGTTTTATGGGACAGGGCTGAGTGAGAGGTTGACGGCAGGCGGGTATTGTC
This sequence comes from uncultured Oceanospirillales bacterium, assembly GCA_947040555.1. Taxonomy (GTDB): domain Bacteria; phylum Pseudomonadota; class Gammaproteobacteria; order Pseudomonadales; family Endozoicomonadaceae; genus Sansalvadorimonas. The sequence continues at coordinate 47,668 of CAMRBW010000012.1, forward strand.
GAGCAGTACAATAGCCTTTCCCGTCAAGGCTTCATGGAGTATATCCTGGTAGTAAAAGGCGCTCAGGGAAGTATCGATGTACAAAATCGAATCTTCCTGCCAGTGTCGCTCTGTCCTGTTAGCAGGCAGCGTCTCAAGAGTGGTGAGTGTCCGCCCGGTCATATACTGCAACTGATCGACAGATTCTCCCGGAGCCATGGGGTGATCATCCGTCAGTGCCGTCAGAGGCATTAGTGAAAAGGAAAAACTGAAGGCAAAAAGAAGTGGAACAAAATGTCGCATATAAATAGTACCGTTTTATGATACTGAGTCACCGGATAAGCCTGTCGCAAAAGGGATGTACTTGCCGATACTGCGTTAAAAATGGCTAAAATACGCATCGACGTCGTGTAAACGCTGTTTATTTCACCGTGTCTTTTTTTCGCTGTATCTTGCGTCTGCACTCGCTATTTTTTGCAACAGCCTTTGAATGATTGCCGGGCTGATACTGGGCTAGTACTGAGATTTTTCTACATCAACTAGCAAATAAGGGGGAGGGAATTCGGCAATACTGGCACCAATCGATGGATTCATAGCATTAACTTTGCTAACAGGTCGAGACTAGAACAGATATGTATTAAATCAAAAAAATGCTGATAAAATACCAACAATAGCCATGGAGTCATCTGTTTATGTGCTTTTCCCGGACAGCTGGATTCAAGAGTAGTGGTTCAACCAGGGGGTCAGTAGGCGACAGTTCTTGCACCATGCACAGGCTCTACTCACTGTTGAATAATGCACACTAAAATGGCGGGCGATTTCTGCCATAGCTTGTCTGCGATCTGGGTAGCTATCCTTGTAAAAATTCAATTTTTCAGAAACTGGCCTGACTTGCTTGTGAGGCACCCCATTGAGGTCGAGTTGTTGATCTTTGACGGATCAACAGCCAACCACAGGGGAGCTTCACGCTGTCCCAGAGTATAGAGTTAACTGCTCCAAAACCAATCATCCGGGTTATCTACCAATCCGGCTCTGACCGGGTTCAGTACGATATAGCGATTCAGCTCCATATTCACCAATATCCCTTTGTAACGCCCCTGGAAGAGATGTCCGACTCGTCCATAGCGCCTATTAAAATGCGCGGCGTAAAGTGTAAACACCATTGAGCTGACGCATACCACGGGACAGATTGCCATCGGGTGTTTCCAGCAGCAGATGATAATGGTTGGTCATCAGGCGCCAGGAATGAATAGTCCCGTTAAACCGCTCACACACCTCATCTAACTGCAATCCTGTGGCAAATACGACATCACCTGCTAGGCTTCTCCGGCAAAATTGGAAACACAAGGAAAACCAAATGAAAAATATGTCCATTGTATTTTTATTATCTTTCAGCTCACTTCTTCCCGCTCAGGGGATTTCCACTTGGGAGGTAGCAGATATATTGTTTGAACTGAGAGCCCTAAGAGAAGAGATAAGAGAGTTAGGAGAGAGCATAAACTACGTAACAAACTCACAACATTATTCCTACCAAGACAACAGTCAGGCTTGGTGTTGTACTTTAAATTCTAATATTGGCAAGGGCGCAACAAAGATGGAGGCTAAAGCAATGGCTTTGGCCGCTTGCAAGAAAAGTGATGATTTCACCTGCAGAGAATATAAGATCAAGTGTGAAAAGTCACGATATTAGCACTAAGGAATAGCCCAATAACAAGCTCCCGATTTCACGCTATTTGTAATAAATAAACTCGACTTTAAAGAATAGGACACCCATAAACTTGATTCTC
>CAMRBW010000013.1 GCA_947040555.1 uncultured Oceanospirillales bacterium
GTCAGCCATCGCCCCTGTATAGTTATTTGGATCACAGTACGCGTTAAAGTCTTCCTGTATTATCCGGCAAGCCTTCTCGGCAAGGGCATAGTGAGCCTCAGCACCAGGATGTACGGAGTCCGTAAAAAAGGGCACTTTTCCCACTCGTACACTGTCGCTCACCTCTCACATGCCAGCCATCGTAGATAAAAACGCGGCGTATCAGAGATATCGGGTAACAGCACCACTCCCACACGTCTTGCGCCCGAAGACAACACATTCCAGACATCTCTGCCCAACTCCTGAGCAACATCAGGCCTCTGGTGAGATCATCGATAACCTGAAAGGATTCCATCTTATCGGCCGCACACAAGGTCCGGCTACCCGCCATCGCCCTATTATCGAGCAGGACTTTGTGAACAGGTACCGAAATCGCAAGAGCACTCACCCTCAGGTAACAACATAGTAGCGGCAGTTTCCGGACGTACTTTCCTGTACCCATAACATCAACCTCCGAAGACAATCCGAAAGGTTTAGACAAGATTCAGGGTTTTAACAAAAATCTGATACAAATCAGGCAGGTTAAACCTGCCTGATAAGGAATTTATTCGATAGGAAAGGGGGGGGGGTGTTTAGCGTATCAGCAAAGATTGCGTTCTTCCCGCTCAACAAACGCTCGCAGAAACTCATCAACCATTTCGAAAGTAATGGGGACTTCACGGCCGTCTTCGGTAATCAGAGCGGCTCCATGCATCAGATCGAGCCCTTCAGCGATTCCGGATATCATAGTCATTGGATTCATAGAGCGTTCCTCTTTTTGCATCCATGTACTCATATTTTTATATGTGGTCAGCCCCTGTCACTGGGCGAACTGAAGACGCCTTCAATGTAACAACTATCGGCAAACATAAGTAGGTGACTTTCGTAGCAAAAAAGTAAATAACACCCTCCGTTATGTAAACGTAGGGTCGTCTATGTAAAGATCGCTCACATAACGAGCGTTATGACAATCCGGAGAAGAAGATGAGCCGGTGAAAAGACACCGGCAGGCCATTATTCTGTCGAGAGCAAATCCATACGATGCTGACGGTCCATCATCTCCAGCGCTCGACCACCGCCACGGGCAACACAGGTCAGCGGCTCTTCAGCAACGATAACCGGAAGACCGGTCTCCTCGCTCAGCAAGGTATCAAGACCACGCATTAACGCACCACCACCGGTCAGCACGACACCACGTTCGGCAATATCGGAAGCCAGTTCGGGCGGGGATTGTTCCAGAGCACTTTTTACCGATTGAACAATAGAGTTCAAACTGTCCTGCAAAGCTTCCAGAATCTCGTTACTGTTCAGAGTAAAACTGCGGGGAACACCTTCCGCCAGGTTACGACCACGAACGTCTATCTCGCGTACCTCGCCCATCGGGTAGGCAATAGCAATCTCCTGCTTGATACGCTCAGCCGTGGATTCACCAATCAGACTGCCGTAGTTTCGACGCACATAGGTGACAATGGCTTCATCAAAACGGTCACCACCGACACGCACAGATTCCGAGTAAACCACCCCACTCAGGGAGATAATCGCAATTTCTGTAGTACCACCGCCGATATCGACGACCATCGAGCCACTGGCCTCTTCGACCGGCAGACCAGCACCAATCGCAGCCGCCATGGGCTCTTCAATCAGGTAAACCTCGCGGGCACCCGCACCCAGAACAGATTCACGGATCGCCCGACGTTCAACTTTGGTGGACTTACAAGGCACACAGACCAATACACGAGGGCTCGGCTGAATAAAACTGTTTTCGTGCACTTTGGCGATGAAGTGCTGCAGCATTTTTTCACAAACATCAAAATCTGCTATAACACCGTCCTTCATCGGACGAATCGCAGTAATACTGCCCGGCGTACGGCCGAGCATACGCTTGGCATCCGTGCCAACAGCCACTACGCTCTTCTGGGCGCCATGGGTACGAATAGCAACGACAGAGGGTTCATCCAACACGATGCCCTTATCGCGCACATAGATAAGGGTGTTGGCGGTTCCCAGGTCGATAGAAAGGTCTGTTGAGAACAGCCCGCGCATTTTTTTTAACATAACGTCCCGTTTGCCCGAAGCTTTATCAATATTGTTATTTGCCCGGCGTGCTGCCAAACAGGAGTCGGGCTGCCAGCGTCAGAGTTTATGGCTCAACTCTATCAACCGGACGCTTTTACAGCAAGACACAGGACGCCAAAACCCCAATAGAATCAACTTCCAAACAGCTATGAACGGGAAATATCGTCCCCTCCGAACGGTAAAAATAGGGTAGCATTTTCATGATAAAAAGAGTGTTCATTCCCCGTAAGTTGATTTGATTATCTGTACAATACGTAGTAGCTATTATCAAAAGTGCGAATGTTGCCGGGAGCCTCTCTGCCAACCCTACCCGCATCGAAATAACCTGTTCACAGAATTAGCGGAGCGCAAATCATGGTGATAGACCCCACCACCATCGCAAGCATCGCCCACCTCGCCCGGCTGTCCCTCAGTGATGATGAGGTGCAACTCGCCAGCGGGAAGATCAGCGCCATTATGGGCCTGATTGATGAAATGCAGTCTGTCGATACCAACGGCGTAGAACCCCTTGCCCACCCTCTGGATGCTGTGCAACGCCTGCGTTCCGATGAAATCACCGAAATTAACCAGCGTGAAGAACTTCAGGCAAACGCCCCGGCCGTAGAAAAGGGCCTGTTTCTCGTACCTCGCGTAATTGAATAAACATGATGCCTCATAAACATATGTCGAATAAGCCTCTACACCAGCAAAGCCTAACTGAACTCTCCCGCTCACTGCAGGACGGAGCAATCTCCAGCACGGAGCTGACTCAGCACTATCTCGACCGTATAAAACAGCTGAATGGCGAACTTAACTGCTTTATTACCGTCTGCGAAGAGCAATCTTTGCAGCAAGCCAACGCCGCAGACCGGGCTATTGCCGCAGGTAATATCAAACCACTGACCGGTATTCCCCTCGCCCATAAAGATCTGTTCTGCACCGAAGGGGTAAAGACCAGCTGTGGCTCCAGGATGCTCGATAACTGGATCGCGCCGTATGAATCCACCATGACCGGCAACCTTAAGGCGGCCGGAACGGTCATGTTGGGCAAGCTAAACATGGACGAATTTGCCATGGGTGGTTCCAATGAAAACAGCTACTACGGCCCGGTACGCAACCCCTGGAACCGGGAGGTGATTCCCGGTGGCTCTTCCGGCGGTTCAGCGGCGGCGATGGCAGCCGGTCTTGCGGCGGCGACGACCGGCTCAGATACCGGCGGCTCTATCCGTCAGCCTGCCAGCATGTGTGGTATCACCGGTTTGAAACCAACCTACGGTCGTATATCCCGCTGGGGTATGGTGGCCTTCGCTTCCAGTCTTGATCAGGCTGGTCCGATGACCCGTACGGTAGAAGACGCCGCCCTGATGTTGAATGTTATGGCCGGCTTCGATCCGAAAGATTCCACCAGCATGGATCGTGCCGTACCGGACTACAGCGCCACCCTCAACGAGCCACTAAAAGGTCTGCGTATCGGCCTGCCCAAAGAGTACTTTGCTGAAGGTCTGGATAGCCGTGTGGAACAAACTGTTCGCAACGCCATCGCCGAATACGAAAAAATGGGCGCGACGGTCAAAGAGATCAGTCTGCCACACACTCACCACTCCATAGCCGCCTATTATGTGATCGCTCCGGCAGAAGCCTCTACCAATCTCTCCCGCTTCGACGGCGTCCGTTTTGGCTACCGCTGTGAAGAGCCAAAAAACCTGGAAGATCTCTACCAGCGCAGCCGTGGCGAAAGCTTTGGCAGTGAAGTCAAAAACCGGATAATGATCGGCACTTATGCGCTGTCCGCCGGTTATTACGATGCCTACTACACCAAGGCTCAGAAAATTCGTCGTCTGATTCGTGATGACTTCCTCAGAGCCTTTGAAGAGGTAGACGTCATTATGGGACCAACGGCACCGACTCCCGCCTTCCCTATCGGCGCAAAAGCCAACGACCCGGTGGCGATGTATCTGGGTGATATCTTCACCATCTCGACCAACCTTGCCGGTCTGCCCGGCATGAGTATTCCTGCCGGTATGGTAGATGGTCTTCCGGTTGGTTTGCAGATTATCGCACCTCATTTTGAGGAAGCACGCTTGCTCAACGTTGGCCACCAGTTCCAGCAAACCACCGATTGGCATCTAAGAACCCCTGTGGATTTGAGAGGTTGACACTATGGAATGGGAAACTGTCATCGGGTTGGAAGTACACGTCCAGCTGGCAACAAAAACCAAAATTTTCTCCGCGGCCTCAACCGCCTTTGGTGCCGAGGCTAATACTCAGGCCTGTGCTATTGATCTCGGTCTGCCTGGCACGCTGCCAGTGGTGAACGAAGAGGCGATCAATATGGCGATCAAGCTGGGTTTTGGCATCAATGCCGAAATCAACAAGATCAATGTATTCGAGCGCAAGAACTACTTCTATCCCGACCTTCCCAAGGGCTACCAGACCACCCAGTTGGCAAAGCCAATAGTCGGCGCTGGTCATATGGATATCGCCCTGGAAGACGGCACTGTTCATACGGTTCGCATTCACCATGCCCATCTGGAAGAAGATGCAGGCAAAAGTCTCCATGAAGACTTCCATGGTATGACCGGTATTGACCTCAACCGTGCCGGCACACCGTTGATCGAAGTGGTAACCGAACCCGATATGCGTAGTGCCAAACAAGCGGTGGCTTTTGCCCGCAAATTGCACGCTATTGTGACTACGCTGGGCATTTGCGATGGCGAGATGTCCCAGGGCTCCATGCGTTTTGATGTCAACGTCTCTGTTCGCCCTAAAGGTCAGACGACACTGGGCACACGTACCGAGACCAAAAACCTCAACTCGTTCCGGTTTATGGAGCGAGCTATCAACAAGGAGGTTCAACGCCAGATTGAACAGATCGAAGATGGCTTTGAGATCGTACAGGAGACTCGCCTCTACAACGGCGATACCGATGAAGCACGCTCCATGCGTACCAAGGAAGAGGCTAATGACTATCGCTACTTCCCCTGCCCGGATCTTCTGCCTGTCATTATAGAAGAGAGTCGTCTGGAAAAATTGCGGGCAGAGATGCCAGAGATGCCGGAGGTTCGCAAGGCACGCTTTATCAATGAGCTTGGACTGAGTGATTATGATGCCGAGATTCTCTCTGCCGAAGCGGCCACTGCCAACTACTTTGAAACAGTCGTTCAATCTGGTGGTGATGCCAAGCTCGCAGCCAACTGGGTGATGGGCGAACTGGCAAAAACCCTGAATCAGAACGATCTGACCATTAAAAACTGCCCGGTTTCCGCACAAGTACTGGGTGGTTTGATCGCCCGCATCAAAGACAACACCCTCTCCGGCAAGATTGCCAAACAGGTCTTTGAAGCCCTGTGGCAAGGTGAAGGAGCAACGGCTGATGAGGTGATCGAGAAGAAAGGCCTGAAACAGGTCACCGATACCGGTGCCATTGAAGCGATTGTCGATGAGGTGCTCGCTGCCAATCCTGCTCAGGTTGAACAGTACCTGGCTGCGGATGAAGCCAAACGGGGCAAGATGGTCGGCTTCTTTGTTGGCCAGATAATGAAAGCCTCTAAAGGTAAGGCCAACCCTGGCATGGTCAATCAACTATTAAAGCAGAAGCTGGGTTGATAGCCCGTTTAATCAAGCGATTGCAGAGCCATGGTTTTCGGACTGTGGCTTTTTAACCAAAATTTTTACCAAATCGGTATAACTCATCAGCAGCAAAAGGAAAAAACCTACCCCGCATATCTTCATAGGTCTGTCCTCTCAAATAACCATCCGACACAGAACAATGACAACCTCTATAAAATAGACAACAATCCTGCGTTTTTCTGCCTGCGAACATCTGAATATCACCATGGAATATCTTACTTGCCCTTTTGGCACCTTCCAGCTCTTTCGCCTGCCTCTGCGTAGCAGTGAAACCTTGAGAGCGTGGGATGCTGCTGATGAGTATTTGCTTACTCACATAGCCGAACAGTACGGTGAAGAGTGTCCTCTAAATCCTCTGATCATTAATGACAGCTTCGGCGTTTTCCCGCTGGCGCTGGCAAGATATAACCCAGTGTCGTGGAGCAACTCATGGTTGAGTCACGCCTCTCTTGAGCACAATGCCACATTAAATAACGTTGATATCAGTGGTGTGCAGCAATTGCCGTCCACGGAAAGGCCGGTAAACACACCCTCTGTCGTATTCATGAAGTTGCCCCTCAACACCTGTCTTCTGGAAGAGCAGTTGCTGATACTTCGGGAAATCGTTGAGGAAGGAACGACTATTATCGCTGCCGACATGGCAAAAAATATCCACACGTCAACACTGGAACTGTTTGAGAAGTGTTTCGGCCCAACCAAAACCTCACTGGCAAAAAAGAAAGCGCGATTAATTTTCGCCACTGTTGACAAGTCACTGCCTGCGGTGAAATTCGACTATCCACGCACCATCGAATACAACGGTATGAAACTGGTCAATCATGCGGGCGTATTTTCACGACAGAAACTGGATATCGGAACCCGCTTCTTTCTTGAGCATCTGCCTGATGCTCAACAAAAAGCAGAGATCATTGATCTTGGCTGCGGCAATGGTGCACTGGGTGTCCATATCGCCATGAGAAACAGTCAGGCTCAGCTGACCTTTGTTGATGAGTCGTTTATGTCTATACAGTCAGCAAGAGATTCGTGGCAGGCAAACGGACTGAACGACAGAGGAAGGTTTGTTGCCAACGACTGCTTAACCGGACTGCCACAAAACTCAGCCGATATCATTGTCTGCAATCCACCGTTCCACCAGGGCAATACCGTTGGTGACCATATCGCCTGGCGTATGTTCCAGCAGTCTCACGCTGTTCTGAAGCAAGGTGGTGAGCTTCGCATCATCGGTAACCGCCATCTGGATTACCATGCCAAGCTCAAACGCCTGTTTGGCAACTGCACGACAGTTGCCAGTAATAGCAAGTTTGTTGTGCTATCTTCCCGAAAAAAGTAGCTCGCAAGAAATAGTTATCAAACAGTCTCTGGATTGGTGTTCAGCCACGGGCAGGCCGATTCATCACCACAGTAGAGAAATGAAAAGATCACAGGCTCGGAGATATCTTCCGGATGGTAGAACTCCCAGCCTTTTTCACACAAAAGATCTATTTCCCTGCGCAAAGTTGCAAATGCCAACCCCAGAGCCTGTAGAGAGTCAACACCATAGGCATAAAAAGGCTCCACCAGTCCGTCGATCTCTACCCTGCAACGCATATCACCATTGTCAGCACAAGGATCCGTTTCAGGTAAACAGACACAAATGGTAATCTCGCGTTCAGCACCATCAGACCCACGAGCCAAAAGGGTTGCTTTTGCTGCCACATTTTTTTCAGCTTTCAGACAGCCGGATTGATCTTCCATTGTTTGTTTCCCACGTATCCTTCCCCACTACAAGCCAGTTGGTTAGCCGTAAGCCAGTTAGTTAGCCGTTATAGCAATTTTCAGGATGAAGGTCATTCGTAACTGCTCATTTTTTACTGGCAAATCTGCGTTTTCAGAATCATCTCTCCCGGAAACACTGGGCTCCTGAGGAGTCTGTTCCTCATCTGCCAGAGAAATATGAGCAGTTACGGTCATTCCTGTATTGTTGCCTGTTTTTAAACGGCTTAAGTCGTCTGCATCGCACCCAAAGACTCAATTAACCAACCTGCGTATCAGGATACATAAGATATCTTTCAGAACCCTGTGCACTTTTATCGTATCCACAAAAAAGCAGGTTAAAACCTGCTTTTCGGTGAGATTCGGTGTCTAACTCAGATCAGGGCTGCTGACGGGTTGCAGCAATGACCAGCTCGCGGATGCAGACGTTCTGGGGCATATTATAAACAAAAGAGACACTGTCGGCGATATCTTTGGCAGAGAGCGCTCCGCCAATAGACTCCTTCCATTGCTCATAATTAGTAATAATGTCCGAAGATGTGGTGTGACCAAGAAGCTCTGTTTCAACAGCACCTGGGGCGATGGTTACTACACGCACATTGTCGTTGGAAACTTCTTCGCGCAAAGTCTCACTCAGACCATGCACACCGAACTTGGTGCCACAGTAGGCCATATGAGCAGGGAAGCCCTTGATACCGGCAACGGAGCTGACATTAAAGATCGTGCCACTCTTGCGCTCACGCATACCACTGATCACCGCATGAATACCATAAAGCATTCCCTTGAGGTTTACATCGATCATGTTGTCCCACTCTTGCGGGTCCTGTTCATGAGCCATGCCCAACTGCATCAGACCAGCGTTGTTTACCAGACAGTCAACCGGACCGTAGACCTCTACAGCTTCAGCAATAGCGGCTTCAACCTGATCACGTTTGGTGATATCAACCATACGACACATGGCATTTTGCAGATCAAGTGCTTCCAGACGATCCAGACGGCGTGCCAGCAACAGTAGAGGGTGACCCGCTTCACTGAACTGACGGGCGATAGCTTCACCAATCCCGGAACTGGCACCGGTGATAACAACCAGAGGCTTGGACATTTCTATCTCTCCTGTAAAATTTGGCAGAACTCTTATGCAGGCAGAGTCTATATGAATTCCAGCCAGCATAGAAATACCGTTTAAATATTGCCTTCATAAGCTCAGGTTATAACCTGCAGCTATTATCTATTTTTCAGGATATGAGAATTTGGATCTAAAATTGTTGCGGCAGTTTGTTGCCGTCTACGAGGAAAAAAGCATGACTCGTGCGGCTGTGCGCTGTCATATTTCCCAACCGGCACTATCGAATAACATACGACAATTGGAAGAAGATCTCGGTCATATACTTTTTGAACGAACACACCATGGGACTCATCCAACACGTGCCGCAGAACTGCTCTACCCGGTTTCACTACGTAGTCTTAATGATTTTGACCAGATTAGTGAGCTATTCTCCAAACCCGGAATCAGTAGCCCTCTCACTCTGGGCGTTATGCCGGAATTGCCACAACGTCGTGTGGCCAGATTTTACCAGATCATCCATCAGCTATTACCAGACACAGCTCTGACTCTGGTTCACCATGACCAAACTTGCGATGCCCGAATTATTATCGATGTAATGAAAGACGGTGACGAGTTGTTTTATCCTCTGTGGGAGGAAACTTACACGTTCACAGCGCACCGGGATCACCCTCTTGCTCGTCTTGACACTGTCCGTACCCAGGATCTTGATGGTCAGACATTTATTATCTGTCCGCCCTGTGAATCCCACCATAGAACCTTGGGATTACTCGGCCATATGGGGTTAAAACCGGCTCTGACCCTTAGCGCTGCCAGTAAGGATATGGTAAGACAACTACTGCTGGCCAATGCTGGAGTCTCGTTCCTGCCTGGCTTCATGAGCAGCGAATGGGAAGAGCTGGTTACCCGGCCATTCGATGGACCGGTACTGTCCCGTACTGTTGGTTTGAGTTGGAGCAGTAATCGTCTGCCCTCTCCAGAGCTACAACAGCTGCTGCACCGGCTGACCGATGCTGATTCCTGTTATTGATTTTGAACCCGCAAATGACAAGGAGATTTTTATGTTTCGTTCCCTGTTTTTTTCTCTGCTGTTACTGTTACCAGCCCTGGCAAATGCCGAGCGCCCCAACTGCAAAGATATCTACACATCCTGTACAACGGAGTGTCAAACAACCTATACCGACAATGAGCAGGCGCTGAAAAACTGCACCGCCAAGTGTCTCGGCAACAGAATATCCTGCGCATTCTCTAACAGTGCAGAGAGCGCGAAGACCACGTTAAAAGGCCTTTCCGAAGAGACGGCAAAGACGGAGAGCGAATGGAAACAAACTCTGAACGCCTTTTGGCAGGGACTGACTGAGTAACAGCAATCCCCTTCCCGGTTTCACCCGCTCCGTTATTTGCCGGTGCGGGTGAGCCCCTCTTGCTCCCTATGCCAACGGGCTGACTTCACAGTGTTTTTCATCAACATAGCGATAGTCATTGGGCCCACACCGCCGGGAACAGGTGTAATTTTGCCGGCAATTTCCCTGGCCTGATCGAAATCCACATCACCACAGAGAATCGCTTTGCCGGTCTCCTCACTCACTCCTACCCGATTGACACCCACATCAATAACCGTGGCACCCGGTTTAATCCATTCCGGTTTTACAAGGCCAGGCACACCGGCAGCGACAATAAGAATATCAGCCCGACGACAATGTGCATCTAAATCCTTCGTGCGGGTATGAACCATAGTGACAGTACTGTTGGCACCACGGCCTTTCTGCCCCATCATCACCGCGATAGGCTTGCCGACAATATTAGAACGACCAACCACCACGACCTCAGCACCTTCGGTTTCCGTACCGGAGCGAACAATCATCTCCTGAATGCCTGCCGGGGTACACGGCAGATAACGTACATTATCGCCACCAATCACCATCTTCCCAAGATTTACAGGATGAAAACCATCAACATCTTTGTCGGGGCTAATGGCATTGATCACAGCCTCTTCATTAATGTGCTTTGGCAAGGGCAGCTGAACCAGAATGCCGTGAATGGCAGGATCATTGTTGTATTTCTCAATCAGCGCCAGCAGCCCCTGCTCAGAAATATCTGCCGGCTGATTGTCCTGGACCTCATGGAAACCCAGTGACAGTGCAGTCTGTACTTTCAGGGTGACATAGCTGACAGAAGCAGGATTTTCACCAACCAAAATGGTCACCAAACCCGGTACCTGACCATATTCCGCTTTCATTGCCGCCACATCTTGTTCCAGTTCCGCAAGAATCTCTTTACGCATCTGAATACCACTGATGATCTCTGCACCCATCACTAAATACCTGTGTTTATTATCGGGATTTTTCTGAGCAGGTTATGCCGGTTCTGTGTCTGCAGAGGCTTTCACCGTGTGTGAGACAACGGAAAGTCTGATGATATTGTCGTGTACCGGACAACGGGCGCAGACCAGATCCAGAAATATCTGTTTCTCTTCATCGGTCATATCGGCATCAATCTCGGCCTTAATATCAAAACCCTGGAAGCCAATGGGGTCTTCAGAAAACTTACCCATTAAACCATCCGGATTCATACCGGCCTCAATGATCACTTTCATGCCCCGCAGATCAATTTTTTCCTGTTTGGCGACAATGCGCCCAACGGTAGCCACGCAGCCACCCAGAGAGAAGAGAAAGTAGTCCAAAGGCGTCGGTCCTGCATCCTGACCACCCGCAGATTTCGGCTGATCGATAATCACAGTATGATTACCAAGCTGACTTTCAATGCGGAAATCACCGCCCATCTGGGAAGTTACAGACACAACTTTGCTGATTGCCATACTCTCTGTCCTCTACCTGATTTCAGAAACCTGCCGAGAGCCGTTCCACTCCCGATTAGCGAAAGAAATCATATCGGAAACCCCCGGCAAGATACAGAAATCTGACCATCCTTGGCAGAACTGACTAACACCATGCCATAATCGTCTTTCCTGACGCCAGGTTAACGGGACACCATTATGGAAACGCAGAACATCAAAAATGTGGTATTCGATATTGGTAATGTTATTGTCCGGTGGTCACCTGTTGAAATCATAAAACTGACTTTAGGTTCGGTAGAACAGCCGGAACAGATAGCCAAAGCCGTCTTTCAAGATGACGTATGGGTTGCCCTCAATAGGGGTAAAATGACCGAAGCTGAGGCAAAAATAGAGTACCAAAATCGTTTAGGATTCTCAGCACATTGCACTGATAAGCTATTTTACTATGTCAAGCATACTCAGATTCTGCTGTTTGGCTCAGTCGAGCTGTTAAAGAGAGTTAAAGCCGCTGGCTACAGTGTTTACGCGCTCACCGATAACGTATTGGAAATCATTGATCATCTCAAATCACACTATGATTTTTGGCCTCTATTTGATGGCGCGATCGTCTCTGCAGAAGTCGGTTATTTAAAACCTCGTCCAGAAATATTTAAGCAGTTGTTAGAACAGCAAAAAATTTCAGCAGCTGAAACGGTGTTTATAGATGATATGTCCTACAATGTGGAGGGTGCGAGATCCTTGGGCTTTGCAGCTATTCAATTTGAAAATACCGTTCAGTGTGAACGCAAGTTGAAGTTGTTGGGGGTATCGTTTTAAGCCTAACCTGCTACAACTGTTGTGTAGGGTTTGTAGGGCCATTACAGCCCTTGTATTGAGCGTCGGGAAAGAAGACATACACGGCCTATCTTTCCATCTCCTGTGGGGGATACTACGCACTCAGCACGCTTGGTCGATCTTTTATTGGGCATGATGTTTATGAAGAATATTACATGAGCTAATCCTGACAAAGGCATCTAACGGGCGCTTGCCAACAGTATTTCAAATTCCTGATGTTGTCAGGGGCATCCGCCTCAGGATTTTTCTGCAGGCTCATCATCTTTGATTGCTTTGCGGAAACCCTTCAGCGCACCGCCCAGATCTTCACCAATAGAACCGAGACGTTTTGTGCCAAACAGGAGCAGAATGATCGCCAGAACAATCAGTAGTTGAGGCATACTGATACCGCCAAATCCCATAGTCTCTCTCGCTCTCAAACAGCGCTGGTTTTACAGCCGCTTTTCCATAATTAACGCTCGGCTGTAACAAGCCAGCGCGCAAGCGCCACAGCCGGTGCAAAGGTCAGAACTTATCTCAGGAGCCGATCGCACTGCAAGCATAATCGCCTGTTCAGAGCAGCTCTCTTCGCACATATCACAGGGCATTCCCAATAGTCGATCACACGACCCTGTCAGTCTGACCTGAGCCTGCACTTGCTGACCCAGCTCTTTATCCAGAGCACCTGTCGGGCAGACCTCTTCACACTTGCCGCAGAAGGTACACTCACCGTAGTCAAGATTCAGAACCGCTATGCCGTTCAGCACCGGATCGCTGTTGTCCAATGGTCGGATTACCCGTTCAGGACAAACATCACCACAACGATTACAACGGTCGCAAAGTGCCAGAAAACTGCGGTTATCTCTTGCCCATGGCGGACGGGCAGCCGGAATATCGGGAACGGGAACCTGTTGCTTAGTCTCTCCGCCGCCCAGCATCCGCAGCAGACCACGCCGACTGATACCTTCACTCATTAGCGATCAAGCCTATCGATAAAGCCTTGCAGGTTTGGGCTCAGCACCGGTCAGTTCGGCTAATGTAGCCATCACACCGGCAGTTAACTTGCCCAAACCTTTGTAGAAATCCGTTGTCGCCTCTTGCTCTACCAGCTCGCAGAGCCGAGGCGCCCAGGGAAGCATATGCTCAGAGAGGAAACTGCGCAGTGAGCAGAAGTACGGCTGTAAAGGTTCCGCCTCCTCCTGTTCCAACCCTTGATCCCCCAGCCAGGCCAGAAAAGCGAACATTAAACCGATATGGTCGTCGGGTTCACGCTCACCGGTTTCGATTTCCATCCCGTATTGATGGTAAAAAGCGCGAACTTCAAGCGTAGATTCCCCAAAAGTGGTCTGTTCTTCCGTCATATAGACCGAACCCCAGGGCGCAGCTTTCAAAGCATTCGGACCAACAAACAGATCGGCGTAGTCTAATGCCAGAGCCGGGAGCTCTTCCAGCAGACCGGACATCATCAATGCCAGCCCCGCCTGCACATCCTCACGATCTTCGCCCAGGGGCCACTCTTTCAAAAAGGCGGCAAGTTCTGCAAGCACCTCTTTACGAGGAGCCTGATGCCAGAGATGCCACAATACACGACCACTCAACACCAAATTGGCCAGCTGCTCTTCCTGCACCTCCCGTGGCACTTCATTCATTTGCGCGTCAGACACGGACACCTCCCCAGTGAATAACAGAAAGACCGCCATCATACGCCGCCTGCCACCTTCGAGAATACGCACTTACCAAACGAAACAAACGACTGCGAAAGTTTAACAATCACGAGCTCTATCGCAAGTCTGGAAGTAGACCATCGATATGTTGAAAAATAACTATAATGAGTTCTCCCTGATATCTAACCTCCAGAGGCTGGGGGTGCCCATTTGTATAGACTTCTGAGCGCCGGCTGCATCGTCGTAGCTCTTCTGAATTTTCATCCACTTCCAGCGGATCATTCCAGACGAGAAAATCTTTTCTTTTGCTCTCTTTTTCAGAAGATTGGTTTCCATACGGGCACCCCTCATCTCCTGGAACAGGAGCGTAAATATGAAAACACGTGCGGCTGTAGCCCTTAAGTGTTTTTTTTTTCAACAGGAGATGCAAAATGAAAGCGATGAAAGCAGCCGTTGCCCACGCATTCAATACACCGTTGACTATTGACGATGTCGCAATTCCGACCATTAACGACAACGAAATACTCGTTCATATCAAGGCGTCCGGTGTCTGTCATACGGATATCCACGCCTGTCACGGTGATTGGCCCGTCAAACCAAAAATGCCTTTAATTCCGGGGCATGAAGGGGTTGGGGTCATCGTCGAACTGGGCGCCAATGTTACGCATCTGAAAAAAGGCGACCGGGTCGGTATTCCGTTTCTGTACACCGCCTGCGGACACTGTGACTACTGCCTTGAGGGCAAGGAAACCCTGTGTCCAGATTGCCAATACACGGGATACCACATGGACGGCGGTTACGCTGACTATTGCCGGGCAGATGCCAACTATGTGGTCAAAATACCTGGAGCTCTGAGCTTTGTAGAGGCGGCTCCGCTGTTCTGCGCCGGCCTCACCTCTTACAAAGCGCTGAAGGTCAGCAGAACCAAACCCGGGGACTGGGTCTCCATCGTTGGGGTTGGTGGGCTGGGCCATTTAGCCATTCAATACGCCATCTCCATGGGGTTGAATGTGGTTGCTGTGGATACCGGGGAAGAACGAAGGGCACAGTCTCTGAAACTGGGGGCTACCTATTTTATTGATTTCAAAAAAGAGAAGCCCGAGGACGAAATTCCAGCGCTCCTGGGTACGGGGGTTCACAGCGCTATCTGCACGGCTGTTTCCAAAGCCGGTTTTGAAAGTGCTTACGCCTCTGTTCGTCGGGGCGGCACGCTGGTGCTGGTTGGGCTGCCTCCGGATGATATTCCTGTCCCCATTTTTGACACGGTTATCAATGGCATTACCCTTGTAGGTTCTATTGTCGGCACACGCAGAGATCTGGAAGAGTGTCTTGAGTTTGCCGCACAGGGAAAAATCAAAACCGACATACACATCCGCAAGCGGGAAGATATTAATCAGATTTTTGATGATCTGGAAAAAGGTAAGATCACCGGACGGATTGTGATGGACTTTGAGTCATAATCACAGCGGCTCTTACTCGGTGCCCTCTGCTGAGTAGTTCCCAGCCGAGGGTTGAGTTTACGGAGAAAGGGAGCCGGAATTTATCCTCCGGTCACCGGCGGAAAAAAAGCAACCTCATCGCCGTCAGAGAGCACTGCCGTGTCTTTGGTCATGACCTGATTAACGGCCACCAGCGTCTTGCGATCCAGCAAAATGGTTTTCCACAGATCACCACGCGCTGCCAGCTCCTGCTTCAGTGCGCTGACAGTCCCGGCAGAAGAGTCCAACGCCAACTGGTCACAGCTGAGACGTTCCCGATAACTGGCAAAAAACAGTACTTTAATCATGCTGTTTACCTCTCTCACTATCTCGTACATCCGCCATAAAGTGACCACTTTTGCCGCCACTCTTTTCCAGCACCCGCACACCATCAATACACATGGTTTTGTCTGCTGCCTTGCACATATCGAAGATAGTCAGAGCGGCTACAGAAGCGGCGGTCAAAGCTTCCATTTCGACGCCCGTTTTGCCACTTAAACGACAACAGGTTTCTATACGGATACGGCTCTGTTCCGGCTGCAGTTCAAAATCAACACCGATAAAATTCAGCATCAATGGGTGACAAAGAGGAATCAGGTTGCCGCATTGCTTCGCCGCCTGAATGCCGGCGATACGGGCAACGGAGAGTACATCGCCCTTCTTCAGACCATTATCCTGAACCAGCTTCAGGGTTTCAGGAGTCATGGAGATATAGGCTTCTGCCCGCGCTTCACGACGGCTGTCAGTTTTATCACCAACATCTACCATGCGTGCTTCGCCACTCTCCCCTGTATGCGTAAGGGTATGGCTGAGGTGACTCATCAGTTATTTACCAGATTTCAGCTGTTCAACAAAATTACATGGTCTGTGACGGCTATCCAGCTGTTCACGGATAATTTTTTCCCAAGCTGTACGACAGGCGTTGTTAGAACCAGGCATCACAAACACAATAGTTCCGTTGGCCAAACCTGCAACAGCGCGAGATTGAATAGTGGAAGTGCCGATCTGCTCATAAGAGACCTCACGGAACAGTTCACCATAGCCGTCTACCACCTTATCAAACAAGGGCAGAACCGCTTCCGGCGTGCTATCACGGCCGGTAAAGCCGGTGCCACCGGTAATCAGTACCGCCTGCACAGTGTCAGAGGCGATCCAGCGGGAGAGAACGGCGCGAATCTGGTAGATATCATCCTTGACGATGGCTTTGTCAGCCAGGGTGTGGCCTGCCTGCGCCAGACTTTCAACCAGCAGCTGACCGGAGGTATCGGTCTCCTCTGTGCGGGTATCAGAGACGGTAAGAACTGCAATGGTGAGCGCAGTAAATTCGACAACACTTTTGTGTCCCATAGGTGCATACTCCAGAAAGAAGCTTCAGAAAGAAACCTCAGAAAAAAGCCTCAGAAAAAAGCCAATGCACAGGGCTGTGCAGAATAAACCGGCAAAGCCTGCCAGAAAAAATACCAAATAACAGCCCCTTTTCATCAAAGCCACTGCCGCTATAATCCGAGAGCAACTTTTTTTGATCATCATGTTTGACCATCACGTTTGACCATCATCAAGAGGCCTTAATGTCCGACACAATTGAAACCGGCATCAGCCTGACTATCCGTGAAGCCGTTATTGAAAAACTCACCGATACTCTCAAGGCGTTCTACCCTCTGGCCCAGCGGGCTGATGAAGAGTTAGAGATGCTGAAGAAGGAGAGCAAGGGGCAATTCAGTGCTATTTTTCAGAAGGATTCCCCTTTCTCTGTTGAGGCGGATCGTTTTCTACCCTACATGATCGAGGTCGCCAATGACCTGGCCACCATGATGAAGGTGGACGACAACAATTACGCAGACCACCTGAAAAAGCTAATGCGGAAGATCCAGCTGATGCATCAGGTTCTGCATAAGTTCCACACCATTACCGATGAAGAAGCGGCTCACTCAACCATCAACTGACACGCTTGCAACTGACACGCTCGCCACTCCGCAGGGGTGTTGGCATTGGCAAACGCCTGCTCATGATCGGCAGGGGGGTCAATCCGACAGCCCTCTAATCTCTCGATCAACCGCCAGAGCGCATAATTCTGGCGGTTTTCACTAGTGATGGCTTCCTCAACAGCAATGCGTACATTGTCGTTAACCGGTAACAATAACGGTAAAGAGTAACCGCCAAACTCCACAGGACGCTGGTTATCGTAATAGCTCAGCAGCCTGTCTATATGTTCCGGCTGCAACAATGGCATATCCACAGGAACAATCATCAGCGCATCGGCATCAGTTTCATACAGTGCCGTATGTATCCCGGAAAGCGGACCGTGACCAGGAATGCGATCCCTGATCCAATCCTTATTATCATCAAAACGGGGATCATCAAAGCGGTTAACCATCACCCGTCGTGCACCAGCCTGTTGGAGGATATTCGCCATATGCTGGTACAGCGGTACACCATGCCATTGGAGCAGGGCTTTGTCCTGCCCCATACGGGACGACTGACCACCAGCCAGAACCACGCTATCCCATAGGAGAGAAGAAGAGGAAATCAACATACTAAACGTCCAGAACAAGTCCGGTAATAGTAAGCGCTAAGACGCTGAACACAAGAAGCGCCTCGCTTGTGGATATCCTAAATTTTTCAGATGCTTGAGTATCAAATGGCAACCGGGCATCAGGCTGCCAGAACGGCAGCCTGAGAAGGGGGCAGAATTGTTATACGTTAAAACGGAAGTGCATTACATCGCCATCTTTGACGATGTACTCCTTCCCTTCCAGACGCAGGCAACCCGCCTCCTTAGCGCCCTTTTCGCCGCTGTACTTGATGAAATCATCATAGGCGGTCACTTCGGCACGGATAAAACCACGCATAAAGTCAGTGTGGATAACACCGGCAGCCTGAGGTGCCGTTGCACCGATAGGCACAGTCCAGGCACGCACTTCCTTAACGCCTGCGGTGAAGTAAGTTTGCAGATTCAGTAGATCGTAACCGGCACGGATAACACGATCCAGACCCGGCTCATCCATACCCATATCGGCCAGAAACTCGGCTTTCTCTTCATCTTCCAGCTCAGCAATTTCCGATTCCAGCTTGTTGCATACCGGCACAACAATGGCACCTTCAGCGGCAGCAAACTCACGCACCTTGTCCAGATGAGGGTTGTTCTCAAAACCATTTTCATCCACGTTGGCGATATACATGGTTGGCTTGGAGGTGAGCAGGAAGAGTTGCTTCATCTGCTTCTTTTCTTCTTCATTCAGAACCACTGAGCGGGCGGGCTTACCCTCTTCAAAGGCAGGAATCAGTTTTTCCAGCAGGGCCATCTGAACCTTGGCATCCTTATCACCACCTTTGGCCACGCGCACCAGACGCTTCTGCTGCTTCTCGCAGCTGTCCAGATCCGCCATGATCAGCTCCATATTGATGATTTCAATATCAGAAATCGGATCGATACGGTTGGAGACGTGAATCACGTTCTCATCTTCAAAGCAACGCACGACGTGAGCAATAGCGTCGGTTTCACGAATATTGGCCAGAAACTTGTTGCCCAGACCTTCCCCCTTGGAAGCCCCTTCTACCAGACCAGCAATGTCAACAAACTCCATCGTGGTTGGCAGTACCCGCTGGGGGTTAACAATGGCAGCCAGTGCGGTCAGGCGCGGATCAGGCATCGGCACGATACCGGAGTTGGGCTCGATGGTGCAGAACGGAAAGTTCTCGGCATCAATGCCCGCTTTGGTGAGAGCGTTGAACAGTGTGGACTTGCCCACGTTTGGCAGACCGACGATGCCGCAGTTAAAACCCATGATGCTATCCCGTAAAAAAGTTAAGAATTTGTGAGAAATTCTGAAAATCAAAGGCGGGGATTATACGAAGCTGTTGGTGACTGTGCAAAAGGCTACGAATCTGCTGCCATCCGTGAATACCCTGATATAACAGGCGTGGAGAAGCATCTCTCACAAATTGACAACAAATAATTACAGGCTAGCCTCCGTTAGTTGGGTGTCTGATCGACCCATATCGTACCTTTTACGTATTTTCTCTTAGAGTATTCCGTCTTATGGTGTACTCAGGATTCCATTATCTCTAACAACAGCCTGCCTTCAATCGGGCTCGTATGCTTTTCATAACCGGTGTAAATCTATGACTACAAACGCCCTGGAAACCGGAGCACGCTCTCCTTATGCCATGGCTGAACTCGGCGAACAAATTGCTGTTGGCAAAGCCAACAAAGCCGTGTCCAAAACTTTGATGCTCGCCATTATGGCCGGTATGATGATCGCCATGGCCGGAGTCTTTTACACGACTGCCTCTGCCGGCTCTGGAGCCATGCCCTATGGTATGGCGAAGCTGGTCGGTGGTATTACGTTTAGTATGGGCCTTATGGCTGTCGTCCTGTGTGGCGGTGATCTGTTCACCAGCAGCACTCTGCTTGCCATCCCTGTAGCCACCCGCAAAATCTCCATGCACCAGATGTTTAAGAACTGGGGTGTCGTCTATTTTGGCAATCTGGTCGGCTCTCTGCTGATCGTGGCCATGATCGTCTATACCGATCAGTGGCAAGGCGGCCACGGCTCTATCGGCTCATCGGCACTCTATATTGCCAATGCCAAGCTGGGCCATTCCTTTGGTCAGGCGCTGGTGCTGGGTATTCTCTGTAACCTGATGGTCTGTCTGGCGGTATGGATGAGCTACAGCGCCCGCGCAGCCAGCGGCAAAATGCTGGCTATGGTGCTGCCAGTTGCTATGTTTATCGCGGCCGGATTTGAACACTCCATCGCTAACATGTACCTTCTGCCTGTGGGTCTGGCCATCAAGGCTGTCGCCGCGCCCGAATTCTGGACAGAGATCGGCAAAACCGCAGCCAGCTTCCCGAATATCACCCTGAGCAACATCCTCTGGATGAACCTGCTGCCGGTCACTATCGGCAACATCATCGGTGGTTCGGTGTTGATTGGCCTGTTCAACTGGGGCGTGTTCCTGAAAAAGGATTAATTGACTGCGGCAAAACCGCTATCCCCAGGAAAAGCCCTTGTCAGTACAAGGGCTTTTTTGTACGCACATCACACAGACTGAAACAAAATAAAAAGAGTGCAAAAAAAATGGCTGACAACGATCAATACGAAAAGAGTTATTCCGACAGCGGCTTTTGGGAAAAACTGAAAAACGTCGCTAAAGTTGCGGGAAAACAGGTGCTGGAGCTGGCTCTGCAGATGTATTACGCCGCGCGGGATACGGATACACCACTCTGGGCAAAAACCACAATATATGGCGCCCTCGGTTACTTTATCTCTCCCGTTGATCTCATCCCCGATATCATTCCATTCGCCGGTTTTAGTGATGACCTGAGCGTTCTGGCGGCTGCTGTTGCCGCAGTCGCTATGTATATCAAGCAGGAACATAAGACCAAGGCTCAGGATAAGCTGCGGACGTGGTTTGACTGACCCTGAACAGCCGTGATGATCCTCGCCCTATGCGCCCCACAATACTCTCTGATACGCTGATATCGGAGAGCCTTTCCGAGTCTGGTATCTTCTGCTGCACTCATTGCTTCTTCCGTTCCCTCGGGTCGTTTTCCAGCGCCTGAAGCTGCTCGCTAACCTCTCCTGCCGTCTTAATTCGAAATTTCGGGTCGACGTCCATGCACTTTTCAATGACGTTCAAAAACCTATCCTGCAGGTCTTGATCGTCTTCTGGTCGCAACCGCTTCAGGGCATTGCGCTTGGTGCTACTGATATAAGTGCGCAGTGATCGTAACGATCGCCGACCCTTATCCGGCCAGAGGAAATGAGGATAATCCTGTTTGCACTCTGTGAAGTTGTAACCGGGTTTGTTAGTCCATGCTACATCGATAGGATCATTTTTATAAAGACCGAAACCAACGACTCCCAGACAAAAAACATCGCTTATCAGTTCCCTGGTTTCACCGATATAGCTTTCCGGTGGCAGATACAGGTCACCCTCACAAACCTCCCTGTTTACCTCAACCCCAAGAAATAGATATTTTTCATCGCCTTCGGATACATTTCGATTGGGGTTTCGACTACCAATACAAGCAGCGAGGCCAAAGTCTGTAATCAGGGGCTTGCCAGTGTTATCCAGTAGAATATTTTTGCTAGCCACATCCCCATGGACGCACCCTTGCTTATGAATATAGGCAAGACCCTCGGCAACTTGACGAGTGATAGAGAGACATTCGGACAATGGACTAGTTTCGTTTTCTGATCCCTCAAGCATCTGCCTTAGGCTCTGCTTTGCTTGAGGAAAAAGCAGCAACACACGCCGTTCTTTTGCGATACTGGCGTAACCTAGACAGGAGATAATGTTAGGGTGATTCATCTGGAAGTGTCTTTTAGCCTCTTCAAGACTATCTCGATACGTATTAGAGTCTTTCTTGATATTAACCTTAAAAACCAGCAGCATCTGTTTCTTCGAATGTGGGTGGATTCTTCGCACCTCGCCGAACCCGCCGCTACCAATGACTGGGGAGGTGTTTTCATCCCATGTATTTTTAACGGCATGAATCAAGGCATTTTCTCTCGTTTTGTCTTTCGGTTTTTCCGTGGGACGCAAGTACATGTCTACGGAAACATTTTTTTTAACACTCTCCCCCCCCCCCGAGCGTCTATTGCGCGTATATTCTACTTCTTTGGTTTGTTCCACAGTATTTAAAGGGGTTTTACTAGCATCGATAACTGGTGGCATTATCTTATGTGGAGGTATTCCAGCAGCACCGTTCAAAACATAACCAGTGACAATAACACCCACCAGCCCCATGATGACCTGCGTTGCGACAGAAATCACAAGATCGTTCCTCCTGTTCAGATGACAAGATACTAGTGCTGCAAATCTCAAATAACCAAACCACCGTCATTTACGCGAAGGCGGGAATCCACCGCACAATGGACTCCCGCCTTCGTGAGAGTGACGACAATGATATGGGTATGGGTTTTCACGCTGTACGGCACTAGTCAATTATCCGCGTACCATCAGTTAGTATGTTAAAAAAACAACCGGAATGCGGATGGCGCTCCAGTCTCCGGGGTTGATTAGGTTTAACGACATGGTTGGTGATTCTGGTGGGCAAACCATAAAATATCATCCTCTTGGGGTGAGATAATCATGTCCCGTCATCATCGCCTTCTATACTGCCACCGGAGTCCTCCTCAATGAGTATCTTTGAAAAAATTCTGGAGCATCTGAACCCTGCTCCCAATCCCGATATTGAGCGTGCGTTCGAACATCAGACCACCTCGGTGCCGACTCTCTGGCTACTGGGAAAAACCGGTGCGGGGAAATCGTCGCTTATCCAGACGGTTACCGGAAACGATGACGTGGTCGTTGGCAATGGCTTCCAACCCTGCACGCAGACCGCCGCCAGCTATCTGTTCCCGGAAGAGAAACCCCTGCTAAGATTTCTCGATACCCGAGGGTTGGCAGAGGCTGACTATGATCCCACGGAAGATATTGATACCTGTATAGCCTCCAGCCACGCCCTGATTGTGGTGATGAAGGCCCAGGAGGTTGAGCAGAGCCATGTGCTCAAAGCGCTGGAACAAATTGCCCGGACCGGAAAGATAAAAGAGCTGCTTCTTGTACAAACAGGGGTCGACCAGCTTTCAGAACCAGACCGCCAATCCTGTGTATTACATCAGCGTGATCAGGTGAAACAGATATGGCCATCAGAGTTCGTCACCGTCGAGGTCGATTTTGAGTTAAAAAACGGCGAGCAATTTGGTATCGATGAACTTATTGGTGAACTCGCCAATCTAATGCCTGTTGTCGCCCATATTGCTGACCGGAGCGATCACAAAACCAAGGAGGAAGAAAATTTCTCACTCTTGCGTAATGAGGTATTGTTCTACGCAGGTACGGCGGCAACCAGTGATGTGATTCCTGGTGTCGGATTAGTCTCCGTTCCCGTTATTCAGGGAAAAATGCTCCACAGTCTCGGTAATCAGTATGGCATTGAGTGGAACCGAACCTCATTTACCGAGTTTGTTGGCGCACTGGGAGCAGGCTTCGGCGTGCAGTATGTGAGCAGGCTGGGCATTCGTCAGTTGATCAAATTAATACCCGCCTATGGACAGACAATTGGAGCCGCCAGTGCCGCGGCCATGAGCTTCGCATCGACCTATGCCATTGGCAGGGCCGCCTGCATGTATCTCTACCACAAGAGCAGGGAAGAAGAAATTAACCCGGAGCAGTTAAGACAGCTCTATAAAGAGGCTCTGAAAAGAGGTAAGGAGGTAGCCCATCGTGACTGATCCGCAAAAAAAAGACGAAAGTCGTGTACTTATGGAGCTGAAAGAGTACATCGGTGTAATGATCGTCGTACCCATACTGGTGCTGTCCGGTTTTGGTGTCGTCTCTCTATTTTTGCATGGTTACAGCCTGTACTTTGCCGGAGCTTTGCTTCTGTGCACTGTCGCCATTCTGGCACCACGCTTATGGCGCAGCCTGACACGTTCCGAACAGAGACCAAAAGAGGCTCAACAGGAGAGTGATGCTCCGTGGGTGACACCTTCCGGCGAATGGAGCAGCCATGATTCCGCCGCATGGGAGGCTTTGAATGACAAAGTTCAGCAACAGCTCGCACAAAACAGTGAATGGGAAAGCCTTTATGGCTACGCACTGGAGATAGTCAACGACACGGCTCAAAAGTATGACCGCAAGAGTTTGTCTTTCTCGCTGCCTGAATTGCTGATGCTTACCGAAGAGGTCAGCCGACGTTACCGAAAGGTATTGCTGACCCATGTGCCCGGTATTGAAAAGATGCCGGTTTCATTGATCAGGTTTGGCTATGAACACCGAACCAGACTGCCATTGCTGGTGAAAACAGCGACTGTTGCCTCCAATATTATCCGTGCGGTCAGGATCACCAATCCTCTGACTTTTCTTATGGCCGAAAGCAAAAATATGATTTTCAGTGAGGCTTTTGGCACGCTATCGGACCGATTGCAGCACAAACTCAAACTCGCCTTCCTTCAGGATGTCATTGCCGTTTCCATCGAGATGTACAGTGGCCGCTTCAAAATTGATAAACATGAGCTCACTGAAAGCGAAATAAAAAAAGACGACGACAGTCATCAGTCTATTGCTATAGAACCTCTCAGAATCTGCGTTCTTGGGCAAGTCAGCGCTGGTAAGTCATCCATTATCAACGCCCTGACAAAAAATATATCCGCCGAAGTTCACGCTCTACCCTCGACCAATCAGAAGACAGTGTACCAATTTCGGTTGGAAGAGATGGAGGTCTTACATCTGATCGATCTTCCCGGTATGGACGGCACCGAAGAGAACAAAAATTTCCTGCTCAAAGAGATATCCCTGGCCGATATGGTTATTTGGGTTTTGAAAGCCAATCAATCGGCCAGAATGCTGGACAGCGAGTTCAAAAAACTCTTTGACGCCTTCTATAAAAAGAGAGAGAACCGGTCGAGGAAAATCCCCACCATTATAGGAATATTAAATCAGGTAGACAGACTGAACCCGGTATCCGAGTGGATGCCTCCCTACGACATTGAAAATGGTCAGAACAAAAAAGAAAACACTATACGGGAAGCAATTCACTACAACAAAAATCTTCTGGCGCTTGAAACATTGATTCCACTCTCTGTCAGTGAGGATAAGGAACACTTCAACATCACCGATCTGGAAAAAACCATCGGTCATTTTTGTACAGAAGGTATTCAGACTCAACTTAATAGACGACGTTTTAGATCTACTGGAGGTGTAGATCTGACAGATAGCATTAAACGACTAGGGAAGTCTATAAAGTTCCTGTTTTCCTCCCATTAAACTGGCATGAGTTCGTTCCCATAAAATAACTATGGGAACGAAGCTGGATTAAAACACCTGAACTCAAGTAATAAGTGCGATCAAACGACGCTGTTATTCGTATGCTTCCACTGGCGCACAGGCACAGAACAGATTACGGTCACCGTACACATGGTCGATACGGTTCACCGTCGGCCAGAACTTTTGCCCCACTGCAAACGACACCGGATAGACAGCCTCTCTTCTGCTGTAAGGACGTTGCCATTCATCCAGAATATCATCCTGAGTGTGGGGCGCGTTAATCAGCGGATTATTGTCCTTCGGCCACTCACCGCTCTGAACCTTGCTGATCTCATTGCGAATAGCGATCATGGCATCAGCAAAACGATCCAGCTCGACCAGGTTTTCGCTCTCAGTCGGCTCTATCATTAGCGTACCCGGGACCGGAAAGCTCATGGTCGGAGCGTGAAAGCCATAATCCATCAGTCGTTTGGCGATATCTTCCTCAGTAATACCGGATGCCATCTTGATAGGCCGAATATCAATAATGCACTCATGAGCGATTCGATCATTACGACCCGTATACAACACTGGGTAGTGACCCTTCAGTCGCTGAGCCAGATAGTTGGCATTGAGAATAGCGACAGATGTCGCTTTTCTCAGACCTTCGCCACCCATATTGCGGATATAGCTCCATGAAATAGGCAGAATTGAAACCGAACCCCAAGGGGCAGCACTGATGGCGCTGCTATCTTCTTTCGGACCATCCAGCTTCACCACCGAATGGTTGGCAACAAAGGGAGCCAAATGCGCTTTGACACCAATCGGCCCCATGCCGGGACCACCACCACCATGGGGAATGCTGAAGGTTTTGTGTAAATTCAGGTGACAAACATCGGCACCAATCTCGGCGGGCTGACTGATGCCGACCTGAGCATTCATATTGGCACCATCCATATAAACCTGACCACCGTTGTCGTGTATGATGCGGCAGATCTCCCGAATCTCCTCTTCATAGACACCATGGGTCGATGGGTAGGTAATCATCAGACAGGAGAGCTTGTCACCCAGCTCTTCCGCACGGGCCTTCAGCTCCGTTACGTTGACATTGCCTTTGGCATCACAACCGGTCACCACCACTTTCATTCCAGCCATAATTGCCGAGGCTGGATTCGTACCATGGGCAGACGACGGAATCAGACAGATGTTTCGTTCTCCCTCACCCCGGCTCTCATGGTAACGACGAATCGCTATCAGTCCCGCGAACTCGCCCTGAGCACCGGAGTTGGGCTGCATGGAGATGGCATCGAAACCGGTAATGACTTTGAGATAATCATCCAGCTCCGTGATCATCTCACGAATACCGGCTGTCAACTCCACTGGAGTGAACGGATGCAAATTGCCTATTTCCGGCCAGGAAACCGGCATCATTTCAGACACAGCATTCAATTTCATAGTACAGGAACCCAGCGGAATCATCGCCTGATTCAGCGCCAGATCACAACTCTCCAGCCGCTTGAGATAACGCATCATGCTGGTTTCTGAATGGTAACTGTTGAACACAAAATGGTTCAGTAGCGAACCTTTACGCAATAATTTATCTGGCAGAGATGTAGCGTAGTTATGCCGTGCATTTTGCTGTAGACCAGCGTCGAGACTTTCGACATCCAGACCGTGCTCTTCGCCAAGAACGACATCCCAGAGCAGCTGAATATCCGCACGAGTTGTTGTCTCATCCAACGAGATACCTAACAGGTTTGTACCAGTTTCACGCAGGCAGATGCCGGCTTTACGACAACGTTTAATGACAGAATCAACGTCGCTTACAATAATAGAAAGAGTGTCGAACCAAGTGCTGTTTAGCAGCTCAATACCCGCTCTCTTGAACCCTATGGCCAAAATATTGGTCAATCGATGTATACGATTGGCAATCTGCTTCAAACCTTCAGGGCCGTGATAGACCGCGTAGAAACTTGCCATATTGGCAAGTAGTACCTGAGTTGTACAAATATTACTATTAGCCTTATCCCGTCGTATATGCTGCTCGCGGGTCTGTATGGCCAGACGCAGAGCCTTACGACCACGACTGTCTATAGAGACTCCGACAATTCTTCCGGGCATGGAGCGTTTGTACTGATCACGGGTCGCAAAGAAGGCTGCGTGCGGACCGCCATACCCCATAGGCACACCAAAACGCTGCGAACTGCCAAGTACCACATCAGCACCCAGCTTCCCTGGGGCTTCCAGCAGCATAAGACTCATAATATCAGCAACAACCGCGACGATTGCCTTCTTTGTATGCAGAACCTCTATCAGCTCCCGATGATCACAGACATGCCCCCAGGTACCGGTATAAGCCAACAGCGCACCGAACAGATCATAATCTGTCGCAGTACTTGCCGGTGCCACAATAATCTCGATACCAAAACCTTCAGCACGGGTTCTTACCACATCGATCGTTTGAGGGTGGCAATCTTCATCGATAAAAAACAGATTGGAACTTTTGTTGCCCGATACACGACGAGTGAGGGACATCGCTTCACCAGCAGCCGTTGCCTCATCCAGTAGAGAAGCACCCGCCAGATCAAGGCCGGTCAAATCCATGGTTAGCTGCTGAAAATTGAGCAGTGCTTCCAAACGTCCTTGGGAAATTTCTGGTTGATAGGGGGTGTAGGCGGTATACCAGCCCGGATTTTCCAGAACGTTGCGCTGGATGACCGGAGGTACGACAGTGTTGTGATAACCCATACCGATAAAGCTGCGAGCCGGACGGTTTTTATTCAACAACTCTTTGAGATAAGCGAGCGTTTCCTGTTCGGTATGGCTACGCCACCCGAGCGGCGTTTTCTCTTGCAAAATGCTGCCGGGCACAGCGTCCGCCAACAGGGACTCCAGTGATCGTTCATTCAACACCTTAAGCATGGCACGAATTTCATCTTTTCCCGGGCCAATATGGCGTCGAATGAAGTCGTCCCGGTTCTCAAGCTGACTGAGCAATGCTGTCACTGACATAGGTTCTTTCGCCAATTTTTTTTATTCGTACAATAAAGAGAAAACCCCGAGAATATCGAGGTGTTCACTGTGATGGCTGATCAGGCTTCTTCTTCGCAAAGTGCAGCATAGGCGTCCGCATCCAACAGATCATTCAACTGTTCACTGTCGGAAGGTTGCAGACGGAAGAACCAGCCCTCGTTATAAGGGTTGCTGTTGACCAGCTCCGGAGCTTCCTCAAGGGCATGATTAATAGCCACAATTTTACCGGAGATCGGCGCATAAATGTCAGAAGCCGCCTTAACCGATTCCACGACACCGGCCTCAGCGTCGAGAGCCAGTTCCACACCAACTTCAGGAAGTTCAACAAAAACCACATCGCCCAGTGCTTCCTGGGCGTGGTTAGTTATTCCTACAGTTACGGTGCCGTCATCTTCAAGGCGAATCCACTCATGGGATTTCACATAGCACAGATCAGACGGGATATTACTCATTACCGGTTCCTCACAGACCAGACGGTTATAGCGTTGGTGTCGTGTTATGACACCGATTATTCAAAAACTTTTTTACCATGACGGACAAAGCAAGGTTTAACCACACGGACATCGACCAGTTTACCGCGCATCTCAACCCTGGCTCGGTCACCCGTGCCCGCCGGAACCCGGGCCATGGCTATGGCATGACCGAGGGTTGGTGAAAACGTGCCACTGGTAATAACACCTTCACCATATTCCCCATCAACATCGATTACGACCTTCTGTCCGTGACGCAATACACCGCGCTCTTCCAGCACCAGGCCAACCAGACGATCCCAGCCGCCTTGTGCACGAATATTTTCCAGCGCCGTTCTACCGATAAAGTGACGATCAGCAGATTCCCAGGCTACGCACCAACCCATATTGGCAGAAAATGGAATTACATTGTCGTCCATATCCTGACCATATAAATTCATACCGGCCTCCAGCCGCAGGGTATCCCGACAACCCAGACCACAGGGCCGAACGCCCGCCTCGGCAAGTGCGCTCCAGAGTGCTTTTGCTTCATTGGCAGGAAGAGTGATTTCCAGACCGTCTTCGCCGGTATACCCTGTCCGGGCAATCAGCCAGCCTTCACACTCGTGGCCTTCAAAGACGTTGAGATCATCCACCAGCCTGGCTTTGTCGATCGAAAATGCACCAGACGACAGCACCCCAGCCGTCAGTTGACGTGCTTCCGGCCCCTGTACGGCGATCATCGCCACATCGGATTGCTCTTCGAAGGTCACATCAAAATCGGATGCCTGGCGCTTCATCCATGCAAGGTCTTTCTCACGGGTGGCACAGTTGACCACGACCCGATAACCCCAAGGCATACGATAAACGATCAGGTCATCTATCACGCCACCGTCGTTATTGAGCATGCCACTGTATAGCGCCTTACCATCAAAGGTCAGACGGTCAACATCATTAGCGAGCAGATAGCGGAGGTAGTCACGAGCTTGCGAACCCTTCACATCGAGGGCTGTCATATGGGAAACATCAAACATCCCCGCCTTCTGGCGCACAGCATGATGTTCCTCTATTTGCGAGCCGTAGTGCAACGGCATGTCCCAGCCGCCAAAATCAACAATCTTTGCACCAAATGCCCCGTGGAGATCAAACAGTGAAGTGCAGTTACCCATGCCTTGCCCCCGAAAGTTCATTACAGCAGATACCCATAACAAACGAGCTCTGCCTTTCAGTTTGCGTTGGCGGTTATTTTAAAAGGACATTTTCGTCAACTCAAAGGGCATGTTCTGATTATTTTAGAAAACAAAAACAAAGAGGGGGGTACAATGCCCCCCCTCTGGCAGTATTCAGCACATTCTGTTATTCAGCCATCATCGAATCCAACATCTCCGGAGACATGGGCATATCACCCATTCCCGGCATCATGCCGTCCATACCGGGCATACCGGGCATACCGGGCATACCGGGCATACCGTCACCGGGCATACCTTCCATACCGGGCATGCCGTCCATACCCTGCATCTGCTCCATCACTTGATTGACGGACTCACGAACCGTATCAATCATGGCCTGGAAACCCTCATGAAAGCCGGTATTAAATGTTTTGATAGCTTTTGGCGAGGCCGCCGAACCCAGTTCATCAATCGCCCGCTTACCCCCGTCTTGCGGTGGTTCATCGCCAAACAAGGACTCCATGGATGTTGGCAAGGTCAGCGCAATGGCTCGACCAGACATATAACCATTCACATAAGCCGCACGCAGCACGGCATTATGAGCAGCACCCATCCGGGATGAGTTGTAGGCGATGCTTGCTTCACACCAGCGATCACGGTATTCGTTATCGGTCTCATCGCCATCGCTACACTCATACTCGACGATACCTGTGGCATCCAGAACACTGATGTAACCGCTTTCGTAACCCGCTGCCGCGACCGGACGGGAACGCAGGTTTTCAACAGCCGGATCTCGCGCCTGCTGAGCATCCAGCGCTCCCAGCTTCCAGGCTTCAATAAACTCATTCTGAGTGGCCTCCTCTCCCTCATTACTATATTCACTCTCCAGCCAGGCCTTATGGCCCATACACCAGAAGCGTTTATCAGAGGTCATGCCTGTTGCGGTATTGCACTCGTAAGAAGAAAATGCTGATCCCGTTGCAGACTCTGTGGCAGAGCGAATGTCCGCCAATGAGACCTGATACTCATCACTACTGTCAGTCGCTGCTACGACCTTCTCTTTTTTCTCTTGCGTGCACCCCTGTAGCAGGATTGTTATTAAAACCATTGTTATAGCCATGACAGAAACCATGGTCACTTTGGATGCCGCACTGGTGGATCGAACCATATACTTACCCCACTTCTATTCAACGACAGAACCCGACACTTAAAGCAATGGCGCTAGGCACAGGCCCCCCATATGTCGGACATACAGATACATCATTGGACGCACGAAAAGGAATATAGTTCAAAGCTTGATTGTCCCCCGAAATACTTCTGCATCTTAGGGGACGAGATAATCAGAGGCAGGGGGAATGGGACAATTTCAATGGATCGCAGCGGACACCAATGACCTGATCAACGATCTCCTGCTTGATCAAGGGTATGTTATCCGTCAGGTTCAACCCCGCATTACGCAGCCAGCGGAGCACCAGATGATCACTGCTGAACAGGCGCTGCAGGCCTTCCATAGTGGCTGCCATAGCCAGATTGTGACCTTCACGGCCGCGCTGATAGCGGTTCAGAATCCGGTCAGAGGCAAAATCTTCACCCCGACTGCAGGCTTGCAGAATATTTTCCGCCAGACAGGCAACATCCAACAGCCCCAAATTGGCACCCTGCCCTGCCAGCGGGTGAATGGTATGGGCGGCATCACCGATCAGAACAACACCATTCCGATGGTACTGACGGGCGTGACGTTGTCTGAGAGGGTAACAATAGCGTTTAGCGACAGTAACAATCTCACCAAAGTTGTACTCAATCGCCACCGCCAGCTCTTGTCGGAACTGTTCGTCATCCAGAGCCATCGCCCTGCGCGCCTTATCCGGCACCAGAGACCAGACGATGGAGCAGAAGTGTCGATTATCGTCCGATGAGGGCAAGGGTAGGAAGGCTAATGGACCGGTATCGAGGAATATCTGCCAGGCCGTATTCTCATGGGGTTTTTCCAGTTCAACTGTCGTGACGATAGCATGGTGTGGATAATCCCACTCCCGCATGGGAATACCCGCCCAGCGTCTGGCTTGCGATGACGCGCCATCGGCAGCGATAATCAGCCCGGCGGTCAGTATCGATTGATCCCACAAGTGCAGTTGCGCCTGCGGCCTGCTAAAGGAAGTGCCCTTCTTCATACTTAGCTCGCGCACCTCGACACCACCAAGGCGATGGACTGATGTTTCTGCCAGCCGCTCCAACAACGCCCTGCGAATAATAGAGTTCTCTACGATATGTCCGAGCCAGGGAATGCCCAGCTCCGCCGCGGAAAACGCAATCCGCCCCGTACCATTAGCATCCCAGACCTCCATCCCCTGATAGGGCGAGACCCTCAATGCTTCCACCGATGACCAGACACCCAGATTATTGAGCAGATTGCGGGAGGCCTCTGTGAGCGCACAGACTCTGGGGTCAAAAACTGCGCCATCAGTCTGTATTGGTACAGGATCAAGGTTATCTGCATCAATCAATGCAATATTCAAACCATGATCAGCCGCCGCCGGAGCAAGGGCGAGCGCCATGGCGGCCCCGGCAATGCCACCACCGAGAATAATGATATCAAAATGACGTGTCATAGGATCTTCACCACTTGCTGCTGCCCCAAGCCAAGCCCCATGCTCTGACGAGCAAACCGGTCTTTCATCGGGAACAGCAGATCCATGGTCACTAGCCCGAGATTACGCGCTCCAGCCAGAACCATGGAATTATTGGAAAACAGCCGCACCACCTGATCACAGAAATCTGTGGTCTGGCGCTGGTCACCTTCCCGGGCTAATTGGTAGGCCTTCAGAACCTCCAGACTTCCGGGGCTTTTCTGTCTACGCACAGCAGCAACAATGGTTTCAATCAGCGCCTGTACATCACGTAGGGAGAGATTAAGACCCTGACCGGCTACCGGGTGCAAACTGTGGGCTGCATTACCGAGCACCACCAGACCGGGACGAACCTGCTCCCGAACGGTACGCAGAGCTAAAGAGTAGCCGAAACGCTCACCAACCTTGCAAAATCGCCCAACCCGGTAACCAAACCGTGTTTGTAACTCAGCCAGAAAATCATCCTCTACCAGCTCAAGCCGTTCATCGGCGAGCGCCTCTGGCATGGTCCAGATCAGCGCACAATCACCATTTGGGCGCGGCAATAATGCCATTGGCCCCTCATCGGTAAACCGCTCATAGGCCACATTTTTGTGGTGACGGGAAGGGGTGATATTGGCAATGATCGCCTTATGGCCATAGTCAGAGACATCACTCTCCAGGCCCAGCGTCTTTGCAAGACCTGAGCGACCGCCATCAGCCAGCACGACCAGCCCCGCACGGAGAGTCTGACCACCGTCAGTCTCCACCACCATACCATCACGGGTCGGCGTCAACGTCTGCACCTGCACAGGACAAAGCCAGTCGATACCGGTTTCGGCCTGCAAATGGCTTATTAACACTCTCCCGAGCTGGCGGTTGTCAACCACATATCCCAGCGCCGGTACGCCATGCTCCGCCGCATTGATACGAGCCACACCAAAGTGGCCGCGATCGGAGACATGAATATCCAGAATGGGCTCGGCAGCCTGGCGGATCTCCTGCCACAAGCCCAGAGAATGAAAAATATGGTGGCTACCTTCTGAGAGGGCCGAGGAGCGGGCATCATAGCTGGGTTGCCACTGGGGGTCAGCTTCGGAGGGTATGTCTACTGCCTCTATCACTGCCAATCGAAAGTCGTCTGGCAGTGCCTGACGCAGGCCAATGGCCAGCGTTGCACCGACCATTCCGCCCCCCACAATGACAATATCGTATTCGGCTTGCTGCATAGTGTGCCTGTGCCCTGCATCATCTTTACGTATGCGTCACAGTGTACTCCGGAGCCTGAGAGTAACAAACTTCTGCCGGAGGGAATTGGACATACTGCCTGAGTTCAGCGTCTGTCTGTTCTGGCACTGGCTTCAGATATCAACGTTCCAACACTTCTTTGTATTTCTGCACAGCTTCAGTGAGAGAATTGATGGTTTTTGAATTCAGAGTAATCGTCTTATCAAAGCGTTCGCGTCTACGATCTAGGAAATATTCGGATGGATCATTTCTTATAAGTTCCATAGCAGATTCATGTATATCTTTTAAATCACCTTTGGTTTTTTCTGAGTTTACGGCACTAATCAATTTATGAGCATCGACAATATTGGCATTAAATAATTCACCTGAATCTCTTTTCTCTATTTTATTTCCATGTTTTATTATGAAATATTGGCTCAAAAATGATTTTGATAATTTAACTTCAAAAGAGGACTCTGATTTTGACTTTCCTTCACCAGCAAGCTCTTTAGTCAATTCTTCCTGCAGCTTGCTTTCATAAATAGAAAGAATCTTATCTATAAAAGTCGAATTACTTTTGACTGCATCTTCCATTTCACTGAAAGATTCTTGCAACTTCATATTTTCTCCTGAAGATTTAACTAGCTCAAGATACTTTCTCCTTGAAGCCAACAGTTTTTTAAACTGAGTAAGTTCATATTGCGTACTTGGAAGAAAATCTGAAGTTATGAAACCAATATCATTTTTTATGATGGCATTTTCAATTTCTGTCACAGCTCTAGTAACAGCCATGTACCCCTTAATCAGCTCAAGATGGTCTTTATACCCAACGACTGCTGCATTAAGTTCCCTGACCTTTTTTTCGAGCGTAATCTTAAGATTTTCGAAATCACCAAAATCAACAGAACGCAAAGAGTCCAGACAAGTTTTTCCATAATAAAAAGAGGTTACCGATGTATAAAAATTTTTTTCGTAATCGTCACTTATTAATTTTTTATTTTCCCATAACCCATCAGGCAATTCCAATGGTTCTTCTTGTATTTCATAAATTGGAATAACATCCTCCTTTAACTCAGCCACCCCTGCTTCGTTTTTATAACCCTGTAACACTTCTTTGAAAGAGCCAGCAAATCCCTCCCCTAATTCGCTTTTCATTTTATCATTACAAAACTCGTCCACAATCTGAATGATCTCAGCCAATGCTTTTTTCGATATCTTATTTGAAGAAATATCATTCATTAGCAACTCAATACTGTTTAGAGCGACCAGATCATTTTCTATATTCTTTTGATACAACTTTATCTCTTTTCCTTTAAAAAACTTTATTGATCTTAATATCTTCAGATTTTTCTTAAAATTTTCTTTGTTGCTTGCCAAAGTTTCTGTTAGATTTTTTGGAATTTTAACATCGATAAGAGCAAGAGAGTCCGGCTGAGTAAAATGGCTTCCTGCGCTTATTTTTTGAGCGCTGGCAATTAAATCCAGTATTTTTGAACCTTTTTTATGGGAAATGACCCCCTCAAGAATACAGCTTGCTGTTTGCGTATAACATTCTGATAATTTTTTGGATGTTAAAGCAAGAGATGTTGGATTATCTGATTTGAGAATTAGCTCTTTTACCTTTTTTATTTTTTCTATTGCTTCACTATCAGATTTGCTTAATTTAACTCCTCTATTTTTATCTATGTCATTTTTTGGATCATCAACTAGCTTAAGTTTTATGAGTAAGGAGTGTATTGACTTTGGTATAAATCGTCCAACCCCCTCACTTCTAAGTTTCCTTTCCTGCTCTTTCTGGTATTTACAGACAGCAGCTTTTAATTTTTCAGATTTTATATTATCTATCACATCGGCAGCTTTTTCAGTAATACCTTTGGCTTGTTTATTTTTATCTTCATCCTCTTGAAGTTTTTTCGCTTCTTTTTTGTACTTATCTTGTTTACATCTACATACTTCAATGCCTTCTTCAAATTCAATCATGGCACTACAAAGTTCTTCAGCTTTTTTTCTGATAGGTTTTGAATAATGTCTTTTGAAACGTAACGTTTGCCGTCCACCCCTGCTTTCTATACACTTTTCATTATTCTCTAGCGCGTCATATAACAAGCTTAATTTTACTTTGCTATATTTTTTTCCATTATCTAGTTCTTTTAATACATTATTTAAGGCTTTTTCTTCATCATCAGATTCTACATCAGTTACAGAAAAGTCCATATTTCTATTTTTGTCTGTTGTTATATATACTTTTGCATACCCTTTTAAAACAGAATTTAATTCTTCCTCTACCTCTTTATCATATCCGGCTAAATGGCCACCCTCTCCATTATTACCCCTACCATTCACCTTATTAAAAAAATTTTTAATTCCTTTCACAGTATCACTTTTCATTTCTGACAAGCCATTAAACGCATTTGGTATCATTTTGCCAATCAAGACTTTTTTGATTATTTTTCTGGCAGTCTTGAGCCTTTCATTTCGCTCAAAGTCCGCCGTACTCTTTATTTCTTCACTCAGTTCGTCAATCTTTTTCAGCGCTTTATCTGCTTTTTGTATTTCTTCTTTACCAGCAATTTCATCATACTGACCACTATGAATAAATCGATCAAGTGTACCCATGGTATTATTCAGTAATTCATGATCACCTCTCCTCCAGGAAATATGATGATAATTTTCTGCCAGGCTGCCTATTTCATCATAGCTAGTGATTTGATCGGTTATTCCTTTGGGGGATTTATACATATCGCCTGCTAGCGTAGCAAATGCATCGCCAGCATCAGGATTATATTCAAACTCTTCATTATTTCTTGCCTTAACGTACGACTTTAAATAAGTGTCCATTTCCTTAAATTTTTTTAAATCAATGTCTGAAGGTGGCTTGTTCATTTCTGCCAACAAGGTTTTAAACATTAACTGTATGACATAGTCCTGAGATGTTGGTGACTTTGGCAATATATCATGTGAAAAATATTTGCCTAAATCGCCATTATTAAAACCTGACAACATTGTTAATAATTGATCACATTCCTTCATATTTTTCAGAAATTTTTCATCATCAATATTCAATACATGCTTACACTTTACGCCATTAAATGCAGCACATAGTTCGGTGACTTTTTCACTCCTACCTGCCAACTGAAACCAGTTTATAATACATTCCACAACAGGATTAAATTTCTCCATCTTTTCCCATTGTTTTTCCAGATAACTATTAATTAAATTTTTCTTTAGAGTAAACTCTTCATCTGACAAAGGTATTAGTTCTTTTCTTAGACTTTCAAGATCTGGATCTTTAAAAGTCAAAGACTGCATAGCTTCAATATTATGACGCACCACCGTTTGTCTTTTTTGCTTTTTTGATTCCTGATGCCGTTTTTTTACACTGCTAGTGTACTTTTCTATAGCCTCCAAATGAGAACTAATCTCTTCAAGCTGTTTACTTAAATCACTCTTTCCATCAACCTTAAGATCATAGTTAGATTTAACATCAACATTCATGATTTGCAGTTCTGCTTCGTATTCATCATTTACTATTCCAGGGATAAGTTTACTACATTCCAAATACGCCACTTGTTCAGAGTCTATCAACTCATTAACCTCTTTAATTATTTTTGATTCTACACTTTGATTATTCCTCTCTATTAATTTCTTAAGCTTCTTATTTATAATTTTTTTCTTATCAATCAAGATTTTTATTTTAGCTTGCGTCGACTGCGTTGTTGATGGCATAGCAACATCTTCTGATGTATTTTGTGGAGTGAGCAGCGAGATTACCTCTGCCACTTGCACAGTTAATTCTTCCAGTTTTCTTTTGCCATTACTTTTTTGTCCTTCTATTAATTTTCCTTTTGAAAAATAAGCATTAACATTTTCAATTTTTTTGTAGCAGGCTCTTAAACTAGAAACCGTTATTTTTACTTCTTCAGAATGACTAAATTCTGATTTTTTTGTAATTTCTTCCAGTTTATCGATAGTTTTTCCTATTACCATTTCCACATCTGATGAATATGTAGCCATATCACTATACTCATTTTCCGAGAGCTCGGACTGTCCACTCATTATTTTAAGCATTTTGCTTCTTGCGTCCAACTGATCGAGCGTCTCCTTCAAATGGGGAGCCAGTTCTATTCTCCAATCGCATATATTTTTGTCATCTCGGGTGTGGCCGGTATGATTCCGTAACTGTTGATCAGCCTCAACCTTTTTGAATCTCGTTTTTGCATTGGAATTTAAGGGGGAACCTTCCTTACCCTCAATCTTCTGCTTAAGTTTCGTAAACATGCCCTGTTTAACAGACACACCAACTGGCTTATCACCCATAATATTTTTATCTTCTTTTTAAATATTTTGTTAGTCTTATGTAAAATCTAGACTGTTATTATTAGCAGCATCATTATTTTTATATATTTTTTCGCAGCAGAAAGGACTCCGCTCACAGACACCCTCCGGATAAAGCAAAAACAGAGGAATTTACCAGGAAAGCCAGGCACTCAACCCGGCTTGCCAGCGATTAGTTTGAAGAGTTGGTTTCAAGCGAGGCTATGCCATAAGCGCTTCAATATCAGCAACCGTTTTCGGCGCTGCAGCGGTCAGGTTTTCACAGCCATCGTCGGTCACCAGCACATTGTCTTCGATGCGAATGCCAATACCGCGCCAGCGCTCTTCGACTTCCGTATTATCCGGCGCAATATAGAGACCGGGCTCAACAGTCAGCACCATGCCTGGCGTGAACAATACCGGTTGCCCCTGTTGTTTGTGAATACCTACATCATGGACATCCATACCAAGCCAATGACCGGTGCCGTGCATATAGAAGGGGCTATAAGCTTCATCCTCAATGAGTTGATCCCGTTCGCCCTTTAACAATCCTAGCTTTATAAGACCTTCGACTAATACTGCGACAGCAGCCTTGTGAAAACCGTCCCAGGGCTTGCCCGGTGCAATCTCTGCAAATGCGGCTTCCTGAGCCATCAGCACCAACTCATACAGTGCTTTTTGCTCCGGAGAAAAATGACCATTAACCGGGAAAGTACGGGTAATATCAGCAGCGTAGTGATCCAGCTCACAACCCGCATCAATCAACACCAGATCACCGTCTTTCAGTTCACAGTCATTCTCGGTGTAATGGAGAATGCAGCCATTCTCACCACCACCAACAATCGTGCTGTAAGCAGGGTGTCGTGCGCCACTCATGGCAAACTCATGCAGGATAGCCGCTTCCAGCTGATACTCCATCACTCTGGGACGACACTCCGTCATGGCGCGGATATGCGCCCGTGTGCTGATGGTTCCAGCTTCCCGCATCAGGGCGATCTCTTCTACCGACTTGATCTGTCTGCGGGCATGAATCAAGCTGTCGCGATCCTCAATAGAATCCGGCGCGGTTTTCCCCCTCCGCTCGGCGTTGCGCAACCGGGCAAGCCAGCCCCACATCTGCTCATCAAAGGCCTTATCTTGACCGGGGGTATAGAATAACCGCTCTCTCCCGTTGAGCAGTTCCGGCAACAACTGATCAAGCTCTTCAATCGGAAAGGCCTGATCAAAACCGAAAGTATTCACGGCACCTTCCTGACCGGCCCGGCGACCATTCCAAATCTCCCTATCCCGATCCCGGCGGCGGTTGAACAACACCGCTTCCCCCTCTTCACGACCGGGAACCAGTACCAGCACAGCTTCGGGTTCACCAAAGCCGGTGAGATACCAGAAATCGCTGCTCTGGCGGAAGGGGTATTCGCAGTCGGCATTACGCACTTTCTCTGCGGCAGAGGGCAGCACCAGAATGGCGCCCTCTCCCAGAGTGCCCATCAGCTCTTTACGACGGGCGCTGAATATCTTTTTCTCGAGTTTCATCAGTGAACCGAATGGTTAGCGGCAGAGGTTTTATTGTTTTTGTGTTCTTGTCCCCGATGCTCATTGAACAGCATCAGGACGGCCATACGCACATACTCACACACTTCAAAAAGATCCCGCTCGGCATCCTCGTCCTCTTCCCGCTCTTCAGCCTGGATCAGAGTGATCTGGGCAAGATCGGTCAACACCCCGGAGACCTCCTCAGAGAGTTTGTCTCTGCCCACACCCGCCATGCCAAAACCGGAGAGAAAACCGCCACACCATTGACCCAGTGCCTCCGTCCGTTGTGCGACAGTAGCATCAGTTTCAGGAAGCATAAGGCTAAAAGAAAAATCCTCCGAACCGAGGTCGGCCAGAACATAATCATACAGCGCCATCAATCCTGAACGGACGGTGACCGGTAGATCCTGTTCGGACTTAGCCTCGACAATGGACATCTGCTCGACAGCAATTTTCAGCCAGCTCTCCCGAGACGGACGGACTCCGGCTCCCAGCTGTCCACACAGCAACCCGTGGAGCTGGGATGGCGAGGTAAAAGAGCGAGCCTCAATAAACAGATCACCGAGCTGATCGAAGCTGAAGCTTGTACCCTGTGTACCTTTCTGGATCGTTGTGTCCTTCATAATCACATTCTCCGTGGTATTGCATGGATATGAGTGCCGTCTTGACAGTACTAAGCAGTGTATCGCAGAATTTTTTTGAATGATTGTATACATTTTTGTTTGATTTTCGGTTTCAATTAACCTCTTTAGTACTGTTGCTGTTGTCCCAATAGGGAAAGTGGCGATATATTAACCTAACAAAGAATCACAAAATGCCACGATCAATGGAACCCAGCAAACTCACAGAACTTAGTAACAAGATTGAAAATCTTATCGATCTCTGTCAGCGCCTGCAGAGAGAAAACCAACGCCTTCGCTCCGACGAACTGCTCTGGCAACAGGAGCGCGTCGAGCTTCTCGAGATCAATGAGGTAGCAAGAACTCGGGTAGAAGCAATGATTGGCCATTTGAAAGCTCTGGAGCCTGAAGAATGACTACCGAGAAAATTGCAACAACCGTCCATATTCTCGACGAAGATTATCTGATCAACTGTCCGGTCAGCGAACAGGCTGCTCTGATAAGCGCCGCGCGCCATCTGGACAAGCATATGCGCGATATTCG
Organism: uncultured Oceanospirillales bacterium; assembly: GCA_947040555.1. Classification (GTDB taxonomy): domain Bacteria; phylum Pseudomonadota; class Gammaproteobacteria; order Pseudomonadales; family Endozoicomonadaceae; genus Sansalvadorimonas. The sequence continues at coordinate 40,524 of CAMRBW010000013.1, forward strand.
TGACTCTGGAAAAGTACTCGGTGTTGAACGTATAGCGGTCATGGCTGGTTTGACTATCGCCCATGAAATGATCAACTCAGATACGCATAATATTCTGCTTGATCCCGACACGCAGGATCAGATCAATGCCATGCTGAAACAACTCGATGGGGCGCTGCAGGATACTGTTGATTAGAACAGCTCTGCACCCCTTAATATCCATAGAATTTCGGAAATTACTTAGTTTTCATAACGATAAGTGATAAAAATGGGGTGGCTGACACCCCGTCTCTGTCGATATAATAAGAACGGTCCCCTGGCCTGTACGCCAGCCTCGAAACGTCCCTGAGGCTTTGTATACGAAAATGGGTGGCTCCTAGTGAGTACTGAGCGAGCATGCCCACCTCGAGTGGGAAGCCCATGGTGCTTCAGCAGCTACCACCTGAAGACGACGTCTTCAGGGCCATTAAAGGCAGCGGCAGGGTGGGGGGCTTTTTTATGCCTGCTTTTCTTCCTTTTACAGCTTTTCTTCCTTTTACAGTTTCTCTCGCTTCACAAGTGGTAGTACCCGTTCACCCCAAAGACACTGATAATCGTGGCAATCAGCCCGCCGAAGGTGATCCAGCAGCGCTGCAACTTTGCTGTGGAACACCTCAGGCTTTCATCAAATCCTTAAGCTCTACGCCCGCATCGGTTTTCCAGGCGGTCAGACCGTTGGTACTGCGACCTGAAACTACAGCTCCGGCAGCAGAGGGGCTGCTGAATTCGTAATCCTCAGTGAAGCAGTAATGGTTGTCATTCTGAACCAGTACGCCCTGCTCAAGCATCTTGCTGCGGTATCTTTGGGTAACGGGTGGACAGGAGGGTGTCATCTTCAGCACTGCACAGGAGTTGCGAAATACGGTAAAACCGGCTTCGGAGAGTGTGCCGGTTGCAACTACCCCTTTAACCGTAAAACTCAGCATCTGCACATTTTTACTGGCCGAGGGTAAATCCAGGGGGGTCTGGTTGTTAGTTTGTACTGGCTTACGGATCATTGCCACCGGCGCCGAGAAGTGGTGAATGCCAAGTACCGGCAGAAGCTGGATCATCCGTTCGATAAACACATCCATATCAGCCCGGTCAGCCTCCGGCAGGGAGGAGCCACTGGAGGCATTATTCATCACCCGAACCTGTTTACTGTTGATGGCCTTGCGGATCATCCGTCCTTCAATGTAACCCAACATCAGGCGATAGGTTTAGAGCTGCCCGGCGAAGGCTTTTTGGCTGAGGGAGTTGAAGAAATAGTCAGCTTCATCAATGGTGGACTGCAGTTTCTTCTTAAAAATATTTATTCTGTTGTAAACAGAGACATATTGCTGCTGAGCACTCAATGGGGGGGATGGAAAATCCAGTTTATCCAGTATTCCTGTGTTCATATGAGTGAAAGAGCCATCCGGTCCAGTTTTTAAATTACCAACTCGTCCCTTACAAAAGATCATAAGTGAGACAAAATACTCCGGAACTAACTCATTACCAAATCTCACCCGAATGAGGTTGGTACTTATTATGGATTCAGGGTACTTAGAGCAAACAACTCCCATTTTTCCGACAGTCCCCGCTCTGGAAATGATTATATCTCCAGGAAAAACATTGTATGCCTTCAAGGCATTGAATTTTTCTTTTGTAATCCAGAGGTGAGGATCATCAATAAATTTCCCGTTTAAAGTAATGTTGTCCATATTCCAGACGGGAATACCCGAGTCCAAGTATTCATGTTTTTTTAGTGCACTACCAAACGGGCCACATTTTGTCCCGTTTTTTGCGTCCACATAAAAGTCGCTGAGCTTTCTAACCTCCCACCCTTTCGGATTAGTCACCGGATCACCAAACATCTCCAGAAACACACTGCGCAAAAACTCATCGGCCAGGTTGATGGCCTGCCGGCGCTTCTGGCGCAGTTGGTCGGCCTTGTCGAGAATGGCGGCGATGCGTTTTTGTTCGGGGAGGGGAGGGAGGGGGATCTCCAGTTCCTCAATCCTAAATAGTGCAAGCTTTGGCTGGCTGGTTGCCATCTTCTTTGAAAATATGGCAGATTGCCCAACAGTAGCCAAGAACAAGATTAAATAATCACGGTCGAGTAAATTAGTTTTATTAATGACTATCTTTGCCGCATTTTCTGTTAGATTAGCTCCATCTAGTGAGTCAGGTATACAGCCAACTAAACCAATTGTTCCAGCAATAGAGATATAAACATCGTCCTTAGAAATCACGTAACGAGATATTTTCTCATGCGTTTCTATTTTTATGAATTCAAGATTTCTGGAATCAATAGTTCTATTTTTAAAATCACAAACTCTCAAATACGGATATGGTGTTGGTACTTCTGAGTACTTCTCACCTTTAGGCAGTCTTTTTCCACCCTTGACCGAGGCAATCTCTTTCAGTTGAACAATTGGCCAACTCACAACATCCCCTCCAACTCTTCCAGCTCGCTCTGTATCTCAGCTTCCAGCGCCTTCAATCGTGCCAAAATCACCCTGGGTGCTTCGTACTGCTCCTCCTGATAGACGACTTCCTTATAACGATTGATAGAAAGATCGTACTTGCTAACAGCAAGATCAGCTTTCGGTACGATAAAAGCTTTTTGATGGCGATCTGTCCAATCCATCATCGGAGCAACAGTGTCGTTCAGCTGCTCTTTAATCTTGTGGCCAATAAAGTCATCCACCGGCAAGCCTTTGCTGCGGCGGTACTGCTTCCAGCTCGTCACCAGGTGGGGAATGTCGTTTTTGGCAATCGGTTTGCGTTTGTCGTCCAGGCTGTAGCCGTCGTTTTGCAGATCGTAGAACCAGACGTTATCGGTCTCGCCCCCTTTGGTGAAGATCAGGATCGCCGTCGCCACACCCGCATAGGGTTTAAAGACACCGGACGGCAGATTGATCACCGCCTCCAACTGGTTATCCTCCACCAGCTTCTGACGCAGACTCTGGTGCGCCTTGCTGGAGCCGAACAGCACGCCCTGGGGCACAATCGTGGCGCTGCGACCGCCGACCTTGAGCATCTGCAAAATACGGGCGACAAACAGCAGCTCGGTCTTTTTGGTGCTGACGGTTTTCAGCAGGCTGGGGTCGATATCCTCCGCATCCAGGGTACCGGTAAAGGGCGGATTGGCCAGAATCAGGTGGAAGCCGTTGTGGGAGGCGTCCGGATAGCGGTCCGAAAAGCTCTGGCTCATGGTGTCCTGATAGTGAATATCCGGCTCCTCGATGCCGTGCATAATCAGGTTCATGGCGGCGATACGGAGCATGGTGGCATCGAAGTCGTAGCCGTGGAACATGTCGGTGTCCACGTGTTTACGGTACTCATTTAACTGGTCACCGGAAAACACCGGTTGCTGCTCCAGTTCGCCTTTCTGATTAACGACAGTTTCCACATGCACAGCATCCAGGGACGTATAACGCTCCAGCAGGTATTCGTAACTGGTCGAGAGAAAACCGCCGGTGCCACAGGCCGGGTCACAGACGCGCTCACCACGGGCGGGGTTGGGCTCCATCATCTCCACCAGCGCACGGATAATATGGCGAGGTGTACGGAACTGGCCGTTTATACCGGCTGTGGTCAGTTTGCTGAGCAGGTATTCGTACAGGTCACCTTTGGTATCGCCATGCTCCAGAGGCAGCGTCTTGACCATCTCCACCGCCTTCACCAGCAGGCTTGGCTTGACGATTTCCAGCCGGGCGCCCTTCATAAACTCGCCCAAGAGATCGTTGCGGTTGCCCCCTTCTTTCAAAGTGAGTGTACGAAAGTGGCGGAATACTTCATCCCGCACCAGCTCCATCATTTCGTCAGCACCCAGGTTGCTGAAGTGGCTGAAGCGGTAGTCCTGCTCGTGGGCGGCAAAGCGGGGAGCAAAGTTGGTGCCGGTCAGCATCTTGCGCTGTTCGTCTTTGTTTTCGTGCATGTCGAGCATGCGGGCGAAGAGCAGGTAGGTGATCTGTTCGATAACGGTCAGTGGGTTGGCGATGCCGCCTACCCAGAACTCTTCCCAGAGTTTGTCGATTTTGCTTTTTAGGTCGCCGGTGATCATAGATCAAATTCTTAAAAACAGGTGAAAAACAGGGGTCATCTGCCAAGTACGAAAAACAGCTTCGCTAATGGCTCATTGATGTAGTAGTTGGTGCGTCCCATCTTCTGCTTGCGCAGAAACCCCTTGTCGCAGAGTTGATCGAGATACTTGGTCGCCGTCAAACGACTCACACCCAGATCACGCTCAAGGTACTCGATTTTGGTATAAGGGTGACAGAACATATTGTTGAGCAGGTCCTGACTGTAAATCTTCGGCAGTTCATCACGCATACGATGTTTAACCGCCTGCATCTGTTCCCGGATTTGCTCTATCAGGGTGATGGTCTCTTTGGCGGTCTCTTCCACAGCACTGAGCATGTAAAGCAGCCAGCCTTCCCAATCCTGCCGATCCCTGACCGCCTGCAGGCGCTCATAGTACTGTGACTTGTTGCGAATGATATGGCGGCTTAGGTAGAGCACTGGCAAATCCAGCAACTCCTGAGCCACAAGGTACAGGATATTTATGATACGCCCGGTGCGGCCATTGCCATCGTAGAACGGGTGGATGCTTTCAAACTGGAAGTGGATAACGGCCATCTTGACCAGCGGGTCGTTCTCCGACAGCTCAGCATCGTTGATATAGGCGACCAGATTGGTCATCAGTGATGCCACATCGTCCGCATTCTGTAGCGGGGTGTAGACGATTTCGCCGGTTGACTGGTTTATCAGCTCTGTGCCCGGCAGTTTGCGAAGGCCTGCCTGATTTTTCTCCAGAGTTTGTTGGATGTCCAGAATATCCTCCAGTAATTCGCACCACATATTTGCGGTTCTTTTTCACCTGCTCCGGGTTGAGGTTCACCAGTGCCTGACGCATCCGTTCGGCGTGATCAATGTTGTCACAGAAGACGATGGTTTTCTGGTATTCGCCGGGCTTTTGCAAGAACTCGGCTACCTTCATGGCAACGAGCTGGGTACGTTCGTCAAAGACGATGTTCTTGTCCATATCCCGCTGGTTATAGATGCGGTCTTCAATGACATTGCCGTATTTGTCTTTCTGACCTGCCCTGGGTCGCCAGCCTTGCAGATCAAGATCGAAGTCCACCCTGATCACTTTGTAGGGCGCAAGAAAACCGTCTTCTATGCCCTGCTTGAGGGAATAGCTGTAGATTGGTTCACCAAAGTAATCGATATTGGAGACCTCTTTGGTCTCTTTCGGTGTCGCCGTCAAGCCGAGATGTGTGGCCGACGAAAAATAGTCCAGAATCTCCCGCCAGGCGGAGTCAGCTTTGGCACTGCCCCGGTGACACTCATCAATTACGATAAGGTCAAAGAAATCCGGGGAGAACTGTTTGTAGATATTCTTCTCTTCTTCGTTTCCGGTAACCGCCTGGTACAACGACAGGTAAATCTCAAAAGACTTGTTGATCTGGCGCTTGCTGATCTTGGTCATCGCCGCACCGAACGGCTTGAAGTCGTTGTTTTTGGTCTGATCAACGAGAATGTTGCGGTCGGCCAGAAACAGGATGCGTTTCTTTTGTCTCGCCTTCCACAGTCGCCAGATAATCTGGAAGGCGGTGTAGGTTTTGCCAGTACCGGTGGCCATGACCAGCAGAATACGATCCTGCCTTTTGGTAACGGCTTCTATTGCACGGTTAACGGCGTTGGTCTGGTAATAAATAGCGGGGGGAACGGCCAGAACCGTCGTCGAAATAGGGTGACTCAATCGTTGCTTTGGCAGTGTCGTCAAAGCCTTTCCAGTCGCAGTAGCGTTGCCACAGTTCGGCAGGGGGCGGGAACTTGGTGCAAATATCCCGTTCGCTGAGCTGCCGTTTTTCTGCCCTGTCCAACCTGGTCTCCCGCTGTAGGCTGCATGCTGTCGTTTATAGGGCATATGGTAAGGCAGAGTGAGGGGAAGGAGATAGAGTGAAATAACGCATCAAATAGGTAACTGGTCTACCTTTGCTCACCAAGATGCACGCTAAAGACGCTTACTGAGTAGACCAAAGGTGTACCGGAAATTCGCAAGAACAGGAAAAGCCGTATTAAATCAGCAAAATACAACTGTTTCTTATGAAGCGATGCTTCAAGGGCTACGCGCGGCCACGATCAACCACGTTTTGATCAAATGAGATTTGATCGTTCTTCTTAGCCTTACCTACAGCCTTGGGCCGATGATGATTGGCAATCCATGTGTGCATGGGTACTTATATTACCCACCGGATCCAGGGCTGTATCAGTTACTGGCTGATCGTAGTCTACAGCCAGTTTCACGACAATTATTCTAACCCAGTCGTGTATGTGCCTTGATATTTTTCTGACGTTTGGGCACATCTTATTAATGGGCTTTGATGTTACCCGTGCTTGTGTATTCGGAAAGCTATAACCACTTCAAACTGATCCAAACCATCACGTATTAGACAGTATTGGTTTTGTAAAATTAAAGATATAGCCCCGGTTTTTGCCCCCCAGTTTCGCAGTGTCATTAGGTCTTTGCGAATCGATATATTTAGCTATTCTTAGTCCCTTGTAATTCCAGCGACGAGATCAGGGTAATCAAGGCAATGATTTATATATTGTACCGGTTGCAAAAGGATAGCTCCTGTAAGTCCGCGTACTTTAAACTGCGTTTCTGGCGTACTCGTTATTTCTGGTTGCCGGCACTGACTTTCATGGGCGTAGCTTTCATGGGCGAAGCTTTCATGGGCGAAGCGCTACTCGCCAATGATTTCCCCCATCGCTTCAACCTTGGCTCTATCCCCAGCCCGGAAGAAATTAGTGTTCTCGATACGGCCATCCGCCCGGACGGCCGGGGGTTACCTCCCGGGAGTGGTGATTCCGCTCAGGGATTAATCGTATACCAGCAGCAATGCCAGGCCTGTCACAGTGAAGGTGGCAAAGGGGGGCTGTTCGATCCACTGGTGAGTACACAACCCTCTGTCATTTTTGCCTTTAACGAAGCGGGCGCGCGCCCCACCCCGACTATCGGTAACTACTGGCCCTATGCCACCACCCTGTTTGACTATATCCGCAGAGCAATGCCCTACAACGCGCCGGGAAGCCTGAGTAACAATCAAATCTACGCCGTCTCTGCTTACCTGCTTCACGCCAACGGTATTATTCCGGAAACACTGACGCTTAACGCCAGCAATCTTGCCGGAATTACCATGCCCGCATTCGGACACTTTGTGCCGGACGATCGATTATCTACCCCTTCTGTAAAATAAATATGGGTAAGGCTGCCATGGGCAAAACAAGCAAATCTTTATTAGACAAGACTCTTGGCCGGAGACAGTTTGTCAGCACACTCGCACTGGCTGCTGCCAGCAGCCAGTGCGCGTCATCAGAGAGTCGTTATCCCGGCGGGCAGGGTCACCAGCTCGACACAAGATCAGCCGACGAGAAACTGGAGACCTATCGCTATGGTGCCTTACTTGATCGCGCGAGGACGCCGATCCATCAATTGAATGGCATGATCACCCCATCGGATCTGCACTTTGAAAGAAATCACAGCGGTATCCCCGAAATACACCCTGATAACTACCAGCTGTTGATTCATGGCCTGGTTGATCGACCGTTAAAATTCTCTCTGGCAGAATTAAAAAGATTCCCCTGCATCTCCCGGATTGGTTTTATTGAGTGTTCAGGTAACTGCAAGGCCTATTTTGACCACGGGCCAGACACCTCTGCCCAGGTGGTAGCAGGACTGACCAGCCAAAGTGAATGGACCGGCGTCTCCCTGGCCACCCTGCTCAACGAAACCGGCCTCCGCACCAATGCCAAATGGTTGCTGGCAGAAGGCGGTGATGCGGCACTGATGACCCGCAGCATTCCCATCCAAAAGGCACTTGAAGACGCCATTATCTGTTATGCCCAAAATGGTGAGGCGATCCGACCCGCACAGGGTTATCCGGTTCGACTCTTTTTACCCGGCTGGGAAGGGAGTTGCAATATCAAATGGCTCAGGCGAATTGAAGTAGGCGATCAGCCCTGGATGACCCGGGAAGAAACGTCCAAATACACCGAACCATTGCTGGGCAATAAGGCCCGACAATTCAGCTTTGTTATGGATGCCCACTCCATCATCACCTCGCCCACTTGCCCGCAACAGATAGAAAAAGGATGGCAGGAAATTCGCGGACTGGCCTGGAGTGGCCGGGGCCATATCAGCAAAGTCGAAGTGAGTACCGATGGTGGGAGCAACTGGCAGCCTGCCCGGCTACACCCCCCGGTTCTTGACAAGGCCCACACCCGATTTAGCCTCCCATGGCAATGGCAGGGCAAAGAGGCTCTGATGATGAGCAGGGCTCTCGATAGCACCGGTTACTGGCAGCCTGATGCCACCACACTGATCAAGGCCAGGGGAATTGACTCCCTGATCTATCACAACAATGCCATTATTGGCTGGCGAATTCATGGCGATGGTCGCATCACCTATGAAGCTTTTGTCTGAAACAGGTAAGAAAAAGGATATCCATAATATTTTTCGCAACCTATGGGAGCAATCTATGGG
>CAMRBW010000014.1 GCA_947040555.1 uncultured Oceanospirillales bacterium
CTCATGGCTGTCTATTAGCGCTCATGGCTGTCTATTAGCGCTCATGGCTGTCTATAGCGCTCATGGCTGTCTATACAGCTCATGGCTGTCTATTAACAAACCTTGCCACCGTTCTATCAGGCTTTCCGATTGGATTTAGTGATAAGGAAGAGGCACTATTTTTTTCTGCGCCACCCCTTGTTCACTCAGCCATTCGGCCAGTGCAATGACGGTTTTAGCCTTGCCGAACATCAACCACTGTGCGTCTTTAAAGCGGGGATCATTCCGCAGCATATCGGCCTGTTTATGGAGAGTGGTATTGTCGGCAGTGTTCACTGAGAGGGTGGCAGAGAGTTGATCCCGTTCCTGACTATAGCCATCCGTCTCTCCGGTTATCAGAACCGTCACGGGTATACCCGTTTCATGCCAGAGGATATCCTCTGCCACAGCCAGCGCTGCACCAATACCGTGATCGGCGCCGAATAGCACCACAGGAAATTGATCGGGATGAAAGCAGCATTCGCCGTCGGGCCCGCGTAGCCAGATGGTCTGACAAGGTTTGGCCTCATCAAACAGCCACGATGAAAACTGACCACCGACTCGCCGTGCTACCTGTATGCGCAAGTCCGGTTCTGCCCAGGGTCGGGAGACCAGCGTATAAAGGTTACCGGGCTGATCTCTGCTCCGGGAGAGTGAGAGAAACTGCCCCGGACGGTAAGTCAGGGGCAGGGAGGGCGAGAGTGTGATCTCTATCAGCGTCGGGGTCAGCAGCCGGGTCTTGGTGATGATAGCCTGCACGGGTTGCAGGTTTCGGTGAAGAAGTTGCAGAGTGATTGGTGTTTCCGGAACGCACTGACAGGCCAGCAGCAGGCCATCTGTTTTCTGTTCCGTCGTCAAGCCTTGTTGTGCCTGCGCGGGAATGTGACCTTGCGTTGCCTGCATGATACAGGAGTGGCACAACCCTGCCCGACAGGACCATGGTACCTGTACGTGATACCTCAGTAGTGTATCCAGTGCCGACTCACCCTGGGCACAGGGATAAATTTTGTTACCAAAATGAATCTCGGCCATTGTTTTTATCCTATGTCTCTTCAATTAGTGTACGACTTTTCAGGTGGGAGTTTTTTATGCGAAAAAATATTCGTGATATGACGTGGCAGCGACGGTCACCTGCGGTGATATTATGGAGGCACAATAATAGAATAATAATAATGCTGGGTTTAAGGGAGTTTGCGCCATGGTTGTGATTCAGGAAGAGGATGTTGTGCAGAGTGTTGCCGACGCGCTGCAATTTATTTCTTATTACCATCCGGTTGATTTTATTCAGGCGGTGCATAAAGCGTGGGAGCGGGAGGCCTCTCCTGCCGCCAGGGATGCTATGGCTCAAATTCTGATTAACTCCCGTATGTGCGCTATGGGCCAGCGTCCGTTGTGTCAGGACACCGGCATTGTCGTTATGTTTGTTAAGATCGGCATGAATGTTCGCTTTGATACCAGAAAGAGTCTGGATGACCTGATTAATGAAGGGGTTCACCAGGCCTACACCCATCCGGATAATGTCTTGCGAGCCTCCATTCTGGCAGACCCTGCGGGCAAGCGTCAGAACACTAAAGACAATACTCCGGCGGTGGTTCACATCCAATTAGTACCCGGTGATACCGTAGAGTTCCGAATCGCGGCCAAAGGGGGTGGTTCGGAGAACAAGGCCAAAATGGCCATGCTGAACCCGTCCGACAGCGTGGTCGACTGGGTGGTAAAAACCGTGCCTACCATGGGTGCAGGCTGGTGTCCGCCCGGTATGCTGGGCATCGGTATCGGAGGCACGGCTGAGAAGTCGGCGCTGTTGGCCAAAGAGTCCCTGATGGATGCTGTTGATATCCACGAACTGCAGGAGCGGGGCCCGCAGAACCGTGCGGAAGAGCTGCGTCTGGAGATCTTTGATGCCGTGAACCGGCTGGGTATCGGTGCCCAGGGTTTGGGCGGTTTGACGACGGTGCTTGATGTCAAGATCAAGGACTACCCAACCCATGCGGCCTCCTTGCCGGTGACGATGATTCCTAATTGTGCCGCCACCCGTCATATTCACTTTGAACTGAATGGCAATGGCCCCGCGCAACTGACGCCCCCCAGTCTGGACGACTATCCGGAGATCAGCCGGGAAGAGGGCGAAAATGTGCGCCGGATCAATCTGGACACCATCACCAAAAAGGATATGGCGTGCTGGCAACCTGGTGACGCGGTGCTGCTCAGCGGCAAGATGCTGACCGGCCGGGATGCCGCCCATAAAAAAATGGTGGATATGCTGGCCAATGGCGAACCGCTGCCCGTTGATCTGGATGGCCGCTTCATCTACTACGTCGGGCCGGTTAATCCGGTAAGAGATGAGGTGGTTGGCCCTGCGGGTCCGACAACATCAACCCGTATGGATAAATTTACCCGCACCCTGCTGGAGCAGGCGGGTCTGATTGGCATGATTGGCAAGGCGGAGCGTGGAGCGGAAGCTATCGAGGCCATCCGGGACAATAAGGCCTGTTATCTGATGGCCGTCGGTGGCGCAGCCTATCTGGTTGCTCAGGCGGTGCAGAAGGCGGAGGTGGTGGCTTTCCCTGAGCTGGGTATGGAAGCGATTTATGAGTTTGAAGTAAAAGATATGCCGGTGACAGTGGCTGTGGATAGCCGTGGTGCTTCCGTGCATCAGCAAGGCCCGGAAGAGTGGAGGAAAAAGATCGCTCAGTTCGAGCCCGTGACCATCATTAAGAACGCTTGAACGGTGAAGCACTCCCGACTAGTTGCGCAGTCTGGCCGGGAGGGATTGTTCTGTGCATCCGAGCCTCAGCCTTTCCCCATGACGATACGGGAAACGAACCGGCTAATGGTGGACTCAGTCCAGTCCCAGAGTCTTGATCTGGAAAGTGGCATCAGGAGATTGCGCCAGTTGTTTGCAGATCATTGGCAGCGTTTCCCGAAGTTGCTTTTCAAGCAGCCAGGTGGGGTTGATCACAAACATGCCACTGCCGAACATACCGCCGGCCTGAGGTCCTTTGACCTGCATTGTGACGTGTAGCCATTTTGCGGCACCACAGTTTTCCAGTTTTTTCGGTAATGTTCGGGAATATTCACTGCTCAGCATCGGATACCAAACGGCATAGACGCCGGTGGCAAAACGCTGAAGTGCATCTTTAAGAGCCTTGACAACAGTGCTGTAGTCTTCCTTGACCTCATAGGGGGGGTCGATCAGTACAAAGGCTCGGCGCTCGATGGGGGGGAGCAGGGCTTTCAGCCCGGTAAAGCCATCGCTGTGGCTGGCGCTGACCCGGTGATCTTTGCGGAAGTTACGATTCAGATCCCGAAAATCTGTTGGGTGCAGTTCAAACAGAGCCAGTTTATCGTAGGGTCTCAGGACCTCAGCGGCGATAGAAGGAGAGCCGGGGTAGACCTTGAGCCTGTTTTTGCTGCCGTTAAAATTTGTGACTATCGACATATAGCCAGACATAGCTTCTGGTAGATCACCTCTCTCCCACAGCAGACCAATACCCTCCTGCCATTCGCAGGTTTTTTGAGCCAGTTTATCATCCAGGGCATAACCACCGGTCGCCGAGTGGGTATCGATGTATCTGAGAGGTTTGTCCTTTTGGATCAGGTGTTCCAGAGTCAGAGTTTGAACAAGGTGCTTGAGAACATCTGCATGGTTGCCAGCATGAAAACCGTGGCGATAACTGAGCATGGTCTGTGTGCCTAAGAAAAACAAGAAGGGGACTATACAGGAATAGCGGTATTTTGTGAGTGCTCACAGAAGCAAGTACTTGCCGCATAGAAGCAGTCATGAGAGCCCGTGTTATGAATGCGGGTATAGCATCTTTTCAGGCATCAAGCAGCTCCATACACTTGGGTTGCCAGCAACCGTTGCTGGCAACCCGAGTGCCAACGTGACTATGGATTGAGTAGGGATTATTTATCGCCCAGCATCTGCTTCTTCAGCGTCTTGCTGGCAGGCTTGTCACCCAGCCAGATGGCAAACAGCGCTTTGCGGAAGTCATCACCGCTGATTTTGATCACTTCCTTGCCGTTACGATAGGCCGTTACACCGACATCGGGAACGCCGACCAGAGTGAAGCTTTCACCCTTTTTGATTTCGGTTTTGGAGAACACTTTCATAAAGGCCTTAATACGATCTTGCAGCGGTGCGATCTTGCCGCCGGTCGCGTTATGAAAGCCCTCTTCAATAGAGTCGACCATGTTATCCGAGGTGATCAAGCTGGAAATAATATCCAATCGTACTGCCGCAGTCGTTTTTCCATCCAGAACGTCGGCTACGCTTTTTGTTTTTGCGGTCGTGTAGAGAGAGCCAACGTAGAGATCCATAAAAAATTTGGAGCGAATGCCGGCACCATTGAGAGTCAAGGACTGGCTGTTCTCCTTGATGGAAGGTTTCAGTTGAACACCGGCAACTTCTATCGCTTGTACAGAAAATGCCAGAAAAAATGACAGTAGAAGTGAGGAAACGTATTTCATAAATCGTACTCCGGAAAATCATACGTCAGAGGTTGTAAATCTGTTTTCTGTCTTGGGAAAATAAGGCAGTGCAGATGGTGAATCATGGACTATTTTTCTCTACTGGACTATCCAAGGTAGAAAAAATGATGCTTAAAACCGTGGTAAGCCATATTTCAATGTGGCCTCGATGGCTATTGGTGCTCTCATTTATGATGCTGGGTGTGTCGGGAGTGTCGGGAGTGTCGGGAGTGTCGGGAGTTCGAGCGAGTAGCTTAGACGTGTATAAGGGAACTCTGAGTTTGCGCAACGATACCGGGATTCCCTTTTTGGTCACCGGTTGCAGTGCAGATCAAAACAATTGGAATCGTTGTTTTCTCACAAGCAATCCTGTTGTAGTTAATCCTGATACGGTTCAGAAGATTGGTGAGTTCAAAAATAATGGCGACTTAGCCAGCGGTTTGTATGCGATTCATCTGCAAGGACAGATCGCTCCCTATTACCAGCTGCACTATCTACTGGACAAACATGTCGTTGATTCCTATTTTACCCTTCAGAATATTGAATCCGGTGGGCATGTTCTCCATATCGACTATAACAATTGCACCCGTAATCCTATGGCTGATGGTGTTATGCGCTGCTGTAGTTTTAGTAAGCGCCATCCGTACAAGATGTTCAGGGAATACAGCTGTGATTGTGAGCTCCCGATAACAGTGGTGCGGTAACAGTCATTTTTCCATCCAGCGATTAAATTTAGTACTGTGCGGTTTTAAGATAAAAGGCGGCGCGCTGTTATCCGCGCCGGCTTGATTTTTACGGAGACAATGGCTTGTCTACAGAAAGAGCTTACAGCGCTTTAATAGCTGCCAGCTGCTCTTCCATCTTCTTAAGAGCCATCTTGGCATCTGCCATTTTGGCCTTCTCTTTCTCGATAACATCCGCAGGGGCTTTGCCTACGAATTTCTCGTTGGAGAGTTTGCCTTCAAAGCGAGCCACCTCTTTCTGGAGCTTTTCAACTTCACGACCAAGACGAGCTACTTCTTTATCTTTGTCGATCAGACCAGCCATCGGTACCAGCACTTCCATCTCGCCAATCAGTTGGGTGGCAGACATAGGTGCTGCTTCACCGTTTTTCAGGGCGGTGAGGTTGGAGAGTTTGGCCAGTGCCAGCAGGAAGCTGCTGTTATCTTCCAGACGACGCAGGTCTTCTTCTGAGGTGTTCCGCAGGATAACGTCCAGCGGCTTGTTCGGGCCGATATTCATCTCGGCACGGATGTTACGGATGCTGGTGATAAAGTCTTTCAACCAGGCGATATCTGCTTCCGCCTGTGCGTCGATCAGGCTCTCATCAGCGACCGGATAAGCGGCGGTCATGATGGTGTCGCCTTCAACGCCAGCCAGTGGTTTGATCTGCTGCCAGATTTCTTCGGTGATGTAAGGCATAAATGGATGCAGAATACGACAGATCGCTTCCAGTACCTGAACCAGTGTACGGCGAGTGCCGCGTTTACGGGCTTCTGGAGCCTCTTCGTCCCACAGAACCGGCTTGGACAGTTCCAGATACCAGGCGCAGTATTCGTTCCAGATAAAGTCGTACAGATTCTGGGAGGCGTGGTCGAGACGGAAGTCTTCGATGTTCTTCACGATCTGGGCTTCTACGCGCTGCAGCTCGGAGAGTATCCAGCGGTCGGCCAGCGTCAGTTCAACTTCGCCATTATCCTGACCGCAATCTTTCTCTTCGGTCATCATCAGTACGTAGTTGGCTGCATTCCAGATCTTGTTGCAGAAGTTGCGATAACCTTCCAGACGCTTCATATCCCAGTTGATATCACGGCCGGTAGAGGCCAGTGAGTACAGGGTGTAGCGCAGGGCATCGGTGCCGTGAGGAGCGATGCCTTCCGGGAAGGCCTTGCGGGTACGCTTGCCGATTTTCTCAGCCAGCTGGGGCTGCATCATATTGCCAGTACGCTTTTCGACCAGGGCCTCCAGGTCGATACCGTCAATCATATCCAATGGGTCAAGCACGTTGCCCTTGGATTTGGACATCTTGTCACCGTTTTCGTCACGGATCAGACCGGTGACGTATACATGCTTAAACGGCACTTGTGGTTTACCATCTGCATCTTTCATAAAGTGCATGGTCATCATAATCATCCGGGCAACCCAGAAGAAGATGATGTCAAAGCCGGTGACCAGTACATCGGAAGGGTGGAAGGTGTTCAGGCGGTCGGTATTTTCCGGCCAGCCCTGGGTGCCGAACGTCCACAAACCGGAGGAGAACCAGGTATCCAGAACGTCTTCGTCCTGACGCAGTTCTACGTCAGCGGCGATGTTGTTTTTCTGGCGAGCCTCTTCCTCTGTGCGAGCAACATAAACATTGCCGTCGTTATCGTACCAGGCCGGGATGCGGTGACCCCACCATAGCTGACGGGAGATACACCAGTCCTGAATATCGCGCATCCAGGAGAAGTACATGTTCTCGTACTGCCTGGGCACAAACTGGATGTCGCCGTCTTCTACCGCTTTGATCGCCTGCTCAGCCAGAGGCGCAGTGCTTACGAACCACTGATCAGTCAGCAATGGCTCGATGATGACGCCGGAACGGTCGCCATAAGGCACCATAAGAGTATGGTCGTCTATTTTTTCAAGCAGTTCCGCCTCTTTAAAGGCAGCAACAACGGCCTTACGGGCCTCGAAACGCTCCAGACCACGGAACTGTTCAGGAATGGTGGTATCGACACCGCCGTTTACGGAGCCATCGGTATTGAAGGCTTCAGCCTGTTCACGGATATCGCCATTCAGGGTCATGATGTTGATCATGGGCAGACCGCAGCGCTTGCCGACTTCGTTATCATTGAAGTCGTGGGCTGGAGTGATCTTCACACAGCCGGTGCCCTTTTCCATATCGGCGTGTTCGTCACCCACAATGGGTATACGACGGCCGACGAATGGCAGGAGGATCTCTTTGCCGATCAGGGCCTTGTAACGGGGATCTTCCGGATTAACGGCAACACCGGTATCGCCCAGCATGGTCTCCGGACGGGTGGTAGCAACAACGATGTAATCCTTGCCTTCGCCAGTCTTCCCGCCATCTGCCAGCGGATAACGCAGGTACCACATGTTGCCCTGCTTTTCGTGGTTCTCGACCTCCAGGTCAGAGATTGCGGTGTGCAGTTTCGGGTCCCAGTTGACCAGGCGCTTGCCGCGGTAGATCAGGCCATCTTCATACAGACGGACAAACACTTCCTGTACCGCTTTGTAGAAGCCTTCGTCCATGGTGAAACGCTCGGTTTCCCAATCTACGGACGCACCCAGACGGCGCAGCTGACGGGTGATGGTGCCACCGGATTCGGCCTTCCATTCCCAGATTTTGTCGGTGAAAGCATCGCGTCCGTAGTCGTGGCGGGTCTTGCCCTCTTCCGCCATGATCTTGCGTTCGACCACCATCTGGGTGGCGATACCGGCGTGGTCGGTACCCACCTGCCACAGGGTGTTGCAACCCTTCATGCGCCTGTAGCGGGTGAAAGCATCCATGATGGAGTCCTGAAAGGCGTGACCCATATGCAGGCTGCCGGTGACGTTGGGCGGCGGGATCATGATGCTGTAAGGGGTGCCTGAACCGGAGGGGGCAAAGTAGCCGTTCTCTTCCCAGGTTTTGTACCAGGTGCGCTCAATGGCGCTCGGATTGTAAGTCTTTTCCATAATGCTGCTTCAGTCTGATAGGGCCGAAATATTAACAGGTAAGTATACCCGCCCCAGCGCCGAGTACGAATAGCCGAGGTCGCTAATTTGCGCGTGGCAAGCGGTCAGCAAGGCGACTCGCAACGGTGGCGGCAGTTGCAGGGTTATTGCGCCATACTTGGGGCAAGGGTTGTTTTGGAGAGCGTTATGGATCGCGAGCTGTACACGATGACAATCACCTGCCCTAACTGCGGGGAAAATGTTCAGATTTTGATCGATGCCGAAGACGACGGTGATACCTATATCGAGGACTGCCAAGTGTGTTGTAGTCCTATAAATATCACCGTGACGATTGATGAGCGCGAGCAGTTGATGGTGCAGGCACATAGTGATGATGAAGTGTGGTAAAAGGCAGCCATGAGCAGGAAATGCCGCCCACCCCGGGCAATGGAGAAAGGGGGGCTGCATTTCCATGGTAAACAACTACAGTTCTGTATCCAATGCGTTCAGTCGCCGGTTGTGCAATGAGTTCAACCATCGGACACGTAGCTCTCTCACTATTTTGGGGAGATGGGCTGCAATAATATCATCCATTATCAGGTCGATAGGGTTCTGGTCGAAAAGAGGCGGCCGCTTCGGGGAGGAGCTCTCAATCGTGGGATTCCCGTTTAGCTCTTCTTAATCCAGTACAGGGCTATGCTCCTGAACAGAATTTTTCTGCACAGAATCTTCCTGCTCCGAAATAGTTTCGTTGAGGGTGGGAAGATCGTCAGTGACACTCAGATCGGGGAGGTATTTGGTTTGATGGTCTGTCGGGGTCATGACGGGGCTCCCACTTTCTGATGCTGTGGTGCCATGCCCTTCTCCCGGTACTGCTTGAAGCGGATTCTCGCCTGTTGCAACACTTCATCCGTTTGGATAACGACCTCGGCAACGCGACTGAACTGTCCGGTATTTTCTGGAATCGATTCACTCAGGTTGATCAGCAGACCCTGATGTTCTTCGAACTGTTCTTCGCGCCAGCCAATAGTGACAGGTATAAGACGATTGTCTTCTGTTTGGCCGGTGTTTTCTGTTTGTGTGTTTTCTTTCTGTGTATTTTCTTTCTGTGCAGTGCTGTGGGGCAGGAAGCTATCTTCCCGGAATGACCAGAGTAGTGCGTCCATATTTTTGGCATCGTCTTCACTGGCGAGATGAATATGGGTTCTGACACTGTGTCTCCACGCTTTTTCCGCAAGACGACAGGCGAATGTACTCCGGGCAAGGGTGGATTCGTCTGCAAGAATATAAAAACTGACTTGGGGAATCATGGCGTGACTACATCATCCTGAGCGTTTAATGGGGATATAGAGTATTCAGATAGATAGTGCGATATCAAGGTGTTGAATAATTATAATTATTTGCAGGGAGTTTCAGACTCTTGTTTGGGAGCGTGCTGGCGGAACAGAGGAAGCAGGAAAATCAAAGAGATATAGATGAATAACATAAGCCAGAAGGTCAGCACGAAGGCCAGCATCGATGACTGCTGTTCAATGTTGCCAGCAACTTGCCGCAGAAAAACCGGGTCGGTCACAGGAACGCCTTGTTGGCTGGCAATCTGTTGAAGAATGGGGTTGTCGGGAGAGATTGCGCCCCCCAGACTGTGCCATTCCTCCTGTTTGACCTGAGAAAAGAACGTATTGGTCAGGGCTATACCGATGGAGGCTCCGATGGTTCGACTCAAGTTAAACAGAGAAGCACCATTGGTCACTTGGCTGGCAGGCAGAGTAGTAAAAGCGATGTTGGAGAGCGGGGCAAAAACCATCCCCATTCCTGCGCCTTGAATCATGGCTGGAAAAATCATCCAGTAAATATCTGCTTCCAGAGAGTATTGAGTCATAAACCAGACACCCGTCGCATTAAGGGTGAGGCCGATAAAAACAAGAATGCGTCCGTCAATTTTGTCCATCAGTGGTGCGGCACATATTAGCAGTACGGCAGAAGCCAAACCCCGTGGAGCCGTAACAAAGCCACTGGTTTCCACCGGATAGCCAAGCAGCTCCTGCAGTAGCATGGGCTGTAACTGGAGCACGCCGAAGGTACACATGGCAAAGCAGCTGACTATCAGACAAGCGGTCGCCAGATTTTTGTCCCCTAACAGCCAGATAGGCGCAACCTGACTTTTGGTGGTCACGGAGCGGACAGCAAAGACTACCAGCATCAAAATGCATAAAACCGTTGAGAAGAGAATAAGGTTGGAATCAAACCAGTTTTTCTCGTTTCCTTTCGAAAGCACCATCTGCAGCAGGCCAATACCCAGAGCCATACTCAGGGCGGTCGGCCAATCTATCGTCGCCGTCCCCCGGTTGCTGACATGGATATAACGCATTATCAACAGCAAACAGCCACAGCCAACCGGAAGGTTGACGTAGAACACCCAGCGCCAGTTCAGGTGCTGGGTAATAATGCCACCCAGCATCGGTCCAAGGATGGGGCCAAGCATCACCCCGATGCCGAAGATAGCCATCGCTTTACCCCGCTCCTCTTTAGGGTAGATTTGTACCAGTATTGACTGGGACAGAGGGATAACCGAGGCGGCGAACATCCCCTGTAGAATGCGAAAAAACACTATTTCCATCAGGGAGTCGGCCTGACCACAAAGCGCTGAGGTGATCACAAAACCAATGATGGAATAGATCATCAGATTGCGCTCGCCCAAACGCAGCGTGAAGTATCCGGCCAGAGGAATAAATATCGCCTCGGCCATGGTGAAACTGGTTAGAACCCAAGTGATCTGTGTAGAGGTCGCCCCCAGAGTTCCCTTCATCTCGGGCAGTGCGACGTTGGCGATGGTCGAGTCAATCAACACCATCATGGATGCCAGTACAGTGATCAGGGTCGCTGCCGTCCGGTCACTTTTGTTCATCAAGGGACGCCATCGTTTTCACCGGGATCGGGGTTGGCTTATCGACTGTGTTAATAGTAACCGTGGCGCTGGCACCTATGCGCAGAGGGTGAGTACTGGTCCTTTCAGGGCTGACTTTATCCAGACGGATGCTCACCGGAAAGCGCTGGGTCACTTTTACCCAGTTACCGGAGGCATTTTCCGGAGGGAGCAGCGAAAATGCCGAGCCGCTTGCCGGTGAGATATTGTCGACATAGCCTGAATAGCTGATGTCCGAATACATATCAAACCGGATAGTTGCCGACATTCCCGGTTGTATACGACCAAGATCGCTTTCTTTGTAATTGGCCTGTACCCAGAAGCTGTCAGCTTTTACCAGAGGCATCAGAGCCTGCCCGATATTGACGACACTGCCTGGATGAACATTAACTCGCCCCAGCTCACCATCAAATGGTGCGGAAATATTGGTGTAGGAGAGATTGAGGCTGGCGGCGAGTAGTGCGGCAGCCGCTTTCTGCACGGCTGGAGCCTCAACACCGGATATACCCTGTTCGGCAATCAGTGCGGCCATGTGGTCTTCAGCTGCGGCAACATTGGCCCTGGTTGTGGCAAGGGCGGTTTGAGCATCATCGGCATGCTTTTGGGGAAGGACTCCCTTTTTGACCAGTGTGATGGTGCGATTGTAGTTCAGTTGTGCCTGTTTCAGGCTGGCTGTGGCCGAGGCGACATTTTCTCTGGTTGCGAGAATGCTGCTGCTGGCGGCCTGATTCTCCAGCGTTGCGACCTGATAGGCGGCTTGCGCCTTTTGCAGGTCAGCTTGATAGAGGGCAGAATCGATTTGAAACAGCACTTCACCCTGATAAACGAACTGGTAATTTTGAACATTGACCGACTCCAGTCGTCCAGCCACTTGTGAAGCTATAAAAATGATATCGCCGTGGATATAAGCGTTACTGGTGCTGGGGTAGTCCTTTTCATGATGGTAATAGTAGTAACCCCACACCATCAGGGCGATGACAACAAATATATAGACTATCTGGCGCATGCCTTTGGCTAAATGTTGTTTGTCCATCCGTCAATCACTAATTGAGTGAAGCAGAGCACTGCTATCGCTTAGAGACAGCGGCGATTCGAGGAAAGAAGGTTTCTGTCGCACAAGGGGAAGAGACTAGTGCAGGAAAGCTCAAATAACCATACAGGCTGCCTGGTATGCATTCCCACGGGGGACCGTGGGAACGAGGTGGTTTGAGGCCTGTATGGAGATAAGCGCTCAGCTGCACTAGTACACGACGATAGGTTGTCTAGATTGCCGCAAGGGAACAAGGGAAAGGGGGGGGTCCGGCAGCAGAGGCTGCCGGAACAGATGACGTCTGAATAATCAGCTCGGCAGTTGGCTCAGAATGTACTGAACCAACAGGGGAACCGGACGACCGGTCGCACCTTTTTCGCCGCCGCTTTTCCAGGCTGTACCGGCGATGTCCAGATGCGCCCATGGGAACTCTTTGGCGTAACGGGACAGGAAGCAACCCGCAGTAATAGTACCGGCACCAGAGCCACCAATATTAGCCATATCGGCAAAATTGCTGTCCAGCTGCTTTTGGTATTCTTCGCCCATCGGCAGACGCCAGGCTTTGTCACCGGCAGTGTTACCGGCAGCGAACAGAGCCTCGGCCAGCTCGTCGTTATTACTGATCAGACCGCTGGTGTGGTGACCCAGAGCGACAATGCAGGCACCGGTCAGGGTGGCGATATCAACAACAGCTTTTGGCTTGAAGCGCTCGGCATAGGTCAGAGCGTCACAGAGAACTAAACGACCTTCGGCGTCTGTATTGAGGATCTCGATAGTTTGGCCAGACATGGAGGTGACAATGTCGCCGGGCTTGCTGGCGTGGCCGGCAGGCATGTTCTCAGCCGTAGCAATCAGACCGATGACGTTGATTGGCAATTGCAGATCAACGATAGCTTTCATGGTGCCGAATACTGAAGCTGCACCACACATGTCGTATTTCATTTCGTCCATGCCGGCACCGGGCTTCAGACTGATACCGCCAGAATCAAAGGTAATACCTTTGCCCAGCAGAACCACGGGTTTATCGGCCTTCTTGCCACCCTTGTAGTCCATGATGATCAGCTGTCCTTCCTGGGAAGAACCTTTGGAAACGGACAGGAAGGAGAGCATACCCAGCTTCTCCATATCCTTCTCACCAAGGGCTTTTACGCTCAGCTTGGTAACACCCTTGGCCAGCTCTTTGGCCTGTTCAGTCAGGTATTTTGGTGTGCAGACGTTGCCTGGCTGGTTGCCGAGGTCACGGGCCATGCTCATACCGGCCGCGATAGCAGCACCTTCGGCCGCCGCTTGCTTCAGGGGCTCAAGCTCTTTGCGGGACGCTTGCAGCAGGGCCACGCTGCTCAGTTCAACAGAGTCAGTGTCGTCTTTCTTTTTACTCTTGTAGTGATCGAAAGTATAACCGGCATTGGTAATGTTACGGGCGAATAGACGAACCAGCCAGACTGTGTCCTGGTCGCTGAGTTCAATATCATCAAAAGCGATGACGGCATCGGTAATGCGGGCGCGGCTCAGGGTGCTGGCTACGGCGCTGACAATTTTTTCACCATCGGCGGCCGTGGGCTTTTCCTTACCCAGAGCGACCAGAAGCACGCGCTCGGCCTTGATGCCAGAAACGGCTGGAATCAGCAGTGTTTTACCGGCAGTTTGCTGCAGGTCGCCACGGGTTATCAGGGTGCTCAGGGCTCCGCCGGTCTCCTTATCAACACTGGCGAATACCGGCTGTTTGCCCTTTGTGCCCGTGAACAAAACAAGACACTGGGTCTGTTGTTTGGCAGCGTTACCACTTTTTACTGCAATGTCCATTTTCTCTCCTGTTGCGGAATAAAAACCGGTGCGCAGTTTAGCGCTTTCATAGATAATGACCGGTTTAGGTGTAAACCTTCATTTTTGTCGAAATGTCGCAGCATTTGTGCAGAGTGATACGATGTTGATGCTGCCAAAACGGTATGCTCCGAGTTTACGACAGGTTTACACGGATTATCAGTCTTTGTGTCGCGTTTTTTCAGATGAAACGTTCAGGTGAAAAGTTCAGGGAAAAAAAATGATTTGTCCACGGGGTTTCCAGCTTTGATTGTCCTTCGATATCTTACCCGCGAATTGATAAAAAGCTGGCTGGCAATAAGTAGCATTCTACTACTGATTATTGTAAGCGGCCGGTTGATTAAATATCTTAAAGAAGCTGTTTCAGGTGATCTGAGCCCTCAGTTTTTGTTTGCCATCATGGGTTACCGAATGCCCGGATTCCTGGAGATGATTCTTCCGCTCGGTTTCTTTCTGGCCATTCTGCTGACTTACGGGCGGTTGTATATGGACAGTGAAATGGTGGTGCTGGAAGCCTGTGGTATGAGTCGTGCTCATCTGCTGGGTTGTACCATGGTGCCCGGTGTCGCTGTGATGCTTGTGGTTGGTATCTGCAGCTTCTGGTTGACGCCCTGGGGGGTTGAAAATGTGGCACGCATATTCAATGTCCAGAAGGCCATGACCGAGTTTGATACCTTGACGCCAGGGCGTTTTCAGGTTCTGGATCAGGGGCGGCGGGTTACCTATGCGGAGCGTCTGAGTGCGGACAAATCGGTTATGACTGAGGTTTTTATCGCTCAGGAAGAGTCAACGATCGATGGCAGTCGGGGCAAGGTGTCGATTCTTCTGGCAGACAGCGCCCGTCTCTATCCCGATCCGGTCTCTGGTAAGCGCTATTTGTTACTCCATAACGGTTACCGCCATGATGTGACCCCTGGGGGGCTTGAGGGGCGTGTTATGAAGTATGAAACCTACGGTGTCCAGATGAAGGAGCGGGAAGTTCAGCCCGTCAACAAAGAGAATACTCTGCCGTTTGCGGATCTGGTTGGCAGTGATCATCCGTTCAGAGAAGCTGAGCTTCAGTGGCGGGTCTCCATGCCTTTGCTGATACCGATTATTATTTTGATGGCGTTGCCACTGGCTCGGGTCAATCCGCGTCAGGGACGGTTTTTTAAACTGTTTCCCGGCATTCTGCTCTATCTCTTCTATCTCGCCATGTTAATGACGGCCCGTGCCGCTATTGAGGATGGCAATTTCTCCCCAGACGTAGGGCTCTGGGCCGTACACGGGGTGTTTGGAACCATGGCCTTGTTGATGTTTTTTGCACCGCAGCTGCACATCATTTTGAGCAACATCGTGAACAAAAAGTTGCGTAAAAGGCTGGAGGGAATGCATCGATGAGCAAGCTGGATCGCTACGTCGGAGTGACCGTTCTTGTTGCCATGCTGGCTGTCCTGGCGATTATTTTCGCTCTGGACACTCTGTTTGGTTTTATGGCTCAGCTTGATGCCATGCGGGCTAATTATCAGCTGCTGCAGGTGACGCAGTATATGCTGCTGACGGCACCAAGGCGTCTCTATGAGATCATTCCTGTTGCCGCACTGATTGGCTGTCTGATCGGTCTGGGATCACTTGCCAATCACAGTGAGTTGGTGGTGATGCGTGCGGCTGGTGTCTCGCTGGTGCGTATTGGCTGGACAGTGATGAAACCCGCTTTGGTGCTGGTGCTGCTTGGTCTGGTACTCAACGAGTTTGTTGCACCGGCAACGGAACAGATGGCTCAGAGCATAAAGCGCGTTGGCCGTTCCGCTGATGGGCAGTTCACCGATGAAGGTTTGTGGCATCGGGAGGGGAACAGCTACGTGTACTTCAATGCGGTGAATCAGAACGGTACTCTCCATGGTGTGAACATCTATCTGTTTGATGATCAGCATCGAATCCGCGAAAGCGTTTACGCCGAGCAGGCGGTCAATAAAGATGATCAGTGGCTGCTGGCAAATGTGAAAACCAGTACCTATACGGAGAACAAGGTGACCTCCGTCGCTGAGAGCAGTAAAGAGTGGGAAACAGACCTGACGCCATCGCTGCTGAGGGTTGTGGTGGCAAAGCCGGATGACCTCTCTATAAGGGGATTGTCGACCTACATAGATTATCTGAAGAAGCAAGACCTTGAGACGGGAGAGTACCGACTGGCGTTCTACAAGAAGCTTATGCAGCCTGTAGCGATCTTTGCGCTGGTGCTGATCGGTATGTCGTTTGTCTTCGGGCCGCTTCGCTCCGTCTCCATGGGGTTGCGTCTGTTCAGCGGCGTGATTACCGGTGTCACCTTTATGATCCTGCAAAACCTGGTGGGGCCGGCGAGTATTGTTTTTGGTTTTCCGCCACTGCTGGCGGTCATGCTGCCGATTTTGATCTGTTTTGCGATCGGTATCATTCTTTTGAAGCGGGCTGGTTGACGATTCAGTGCCATAGGGCTCCGTTATCCACGTGAAATAACGGAGCCTCTTTCCCACGTCCACAAGTGAATGCCCAGAGCAACAGTGACGACCGTCGCTAAAAAGTGTTGCTTGTTAATAAATGGCTTACGCTGTTTTTCATCAACCTGATCAAATGAACCGCCATACCCTTGAAAGTATTGGTGTCCTATATCTTTGCTCCAGTAAGACGCCAGCCTATTCTCCGGTGCAAAAAGTCTTGCCAATGTGGATCTGGCAGTCAGATCAACACAATAGAGTACAGGCGCCTGATCAACCTTGAACGTTGTTTCCAAATCGGCAAGAGGTACATCAAACAACGTACTGATCAACTTAGGCAGCTGTTCGATATCGCCAAGACGTTGGAAGAGTGCCGTTTTTTTGCGAAATTCATTCCACTCCTTTTTAAGTGCATCGAGATTCACCGGATAGCCATCAAAAGGGTCATGAATAATGCCGGGCCAGCTATGACCGGTTGCTCCCCCTGGCAATATCGGGCCATGAAAAACCGGTGTTACATGAGCCGGTACGGTGACATCTTCAATGAAATGCATACAGGAGCCATAAGCTGAAGCAAAATCATCAAATGACAAGTCCGGCTTTTGCAAGGTCTGGCAAAGCTGTTGCTCCCGTTGTTGCACGAGATTGGTCATTGAACGGTTGATGTTGATATGGCCCAGGAGGGTGTACTGTTGTTGATCTTCTTTGTATGGGTTGTAGAAATGCCAGTTTGTGAGTCGTTGCAGCCAGGTAGAGGGCGACGTGTCTTCACCACTATCGGCATTGGCAGCGATATTTGCCAATTGTTCATGGGATAGGGGTTGGGCCGGGTAATTTGACAATTCGAGCAGTGTGGAGACGGCAAAGGAAGCCAGCTGTCGGTGTACAGAGGGATTATAGGCATGGAGCGCAGAGGCAAAACAGAGTCCAAAGGCAAGCAGAGTTATACGCTTCATCGACCTTAAGACTCCTATTATGGTGGTCTGAGATTGTGGTCTGAGATTGTGGTCTGAGATTGTGGTCTGAGATTGTAGTCTTAAATTGTGGTCTGAGATTGGAATTTTAGTCTTTCGCCTGTGGCAGTTGTACGACCACTGTTTCCGAATAACGATCCTGCCAGGTCTTTCTTTCCTTATCGATCAGCATCCAGAGCAGACCGATGCCGCCCAATCCCAGTGCGGGAATAGCAATGATGAAGCGTAGCAGGCTCTGGTTCAGGCTAATTCTGGTGCCATCACTATTCTGTATCCGCAAACGCCATGCCTGCATACCGAGAGTCTGGCCACTTCTGCCCCAAAAGTGAGCGAAAAAGAAGAATACAGCAAAGGTGATTAACGTGCTGAGCAGGGGGTTAAAACCGATCGGCGCATCCTCCAGGCCCAGCAGCCAGTTATTGATGACGGCGTGATAGAGCCCGGATATCACCATCACAATGGCGATGACCAGCATTGTGTCATAAAACATAGCGGCCAGCCTGCGCCATAGAGGGGCCGGTGGGCAGGTGTTGGCCGGTTTGGTGTTTTTTTTCTGTCCAGACATAGATGAATTCTTTATTTTATTTCTCAGCAGGGAGTATACAGAGAGCATAAGAGTGTACGTAACCTTTAGAGGAGAGCAAGCATCATGAGAAAATGGCAATGCACCGTGTGTGGTTTTGTGTATGACGAAGCAGAGGGGTTACCGGAGGAGGGCATCGCTCCCGGTACCCTGTGGGAGACGATTCCCGATGACTGGGTGTGTCCGGATTGTGGTGTCGGCAAAGAAGAATTTGAAATGGTCGAAATCCGTTGAGTCCCTTGTGGCGGGCGGATAGTTGGCTCAGGCAGAGAAATCATTGTTCTCGCGGGCTATTTTCCACTGTTGCGTGTTTTGATAAAGTGCAAAGTTTCGTTGTTCCCGGCGGGTATGTGTCGGGAGTACGCGCTGGCCGGGAATGGCCAGATGTGCAGAACTTCCATTCAGGCAGAAGTATGTTTTTACCAGCGTTTTACCGGGGAAGGCTCAATAAATTGCCCAAGGTCGCGGTTGATGCTGCGGACTTCCGGATCATTATGTCGACAAGGGCGTTTAAAACCCGCTTGCTGGAACTGATTCAAAGCGCAACCCGACGCATTTATATAACCGCGCTCTATCTTGAGGCTGACGCGGCCGGCGAGGAGATTTTGCGGGCACTTTTTGAGGCAAAGCAGGCGAACCCTCAATTGGATGTGAAGATCTTCGTGGATTTTCACCGCGCTCAACGGGGACGTATCGGAGAGATTGCCGCCCAGACCAACCGTGATTTTTATCAACGCATAACCGCCGAATATGAGCATGCTATCGATATTTTTGGTGTGCCCGTAAACGCCAGAGAGATTTTCGGGGTTCTGCATCTCAAGGGCTTTATCTTTGATGAGACGGTGCTTTACTCAGGTGCCAGTATCAATGATGTCTATCTGCATCAGGGCGAGCGTTATCGTTACGATCGCTACCATGAGATTTTCAGTCCGGCATTGAGTGACAGCTTTGTCCAGTTCATAGATAACCATTTTTGTGGTTACGCAGCGGTGCAGATTTTAAATGGCGCGTTGGATCGGGAAACATTGCTCTCACGCAAAGAGCTGAAACCGAAGATTCGTCAGTTTCGCAAGAGTATGCGCAAAGCGACATACCGGTTCTCACCCGAGGATGCAGGAGAGGCCATCGGATTGACACCGTTGTGTGGTGTTGGTACCCGAGGCAACCGTTTGAACCGGATTATTCAGGATCTCATACTCTCAACAGCGCATGAGCTGTTTATCTGTACCCCTTACTTCAACTTGCCCGGTACTCTGGCGCGAGCGATTGGCCTGCTGCTGAGGCGGGGGGTAAAGGTGACCATTGTGGTGGGTGACAAGACCGCCAATGATTTCTATATTCCGCCGGGTGAGCCGTTCTCCAAAATAGGGGGGCTGCCTTATCTGTACGAACACAATCTCCGCCAGTTTGCCCACAAATACCGGAAGGCCATTGATAAGGAGCAGTTAAACCTGATGCTTTGGGAAGATGGCAACAACAGCTACCATCTGAAAGGTCTGTTTGTCGATGATCACTACGCCATGATCACTGGCAGCAACCTGAATCCGCGCGCCTGGGGGCTGGATCTGGAAAATGCCATTTTAATTCAGGATAAAGGTCAGCTTCTGCATGAGGCGTTCCAGGAGGAGCGCAGGGAGATATTGAGCCGTGCCACCCGCATCCGGAGTTACAGTGAGCTGGAGACCATGGGAGACTATCCGGAAGTGGTTCAGCGCCTGCTGGGACGTATCCACCGTTTGAAAGCTCATGTGTTGATCAAGAAAATCATCTGATCGTTGACACCGGCAGGGAGGTTATTTCCCTGCCTTTGCGGAAAGTATAGTGAAAAAAATAATGGAATGCTGATGTTCAAAAATAATTAAAAACCCCTACCAAATTTTTGATTTTCTGCAAAAATTGAGCAATTCAGGATGCTCATATAAGGCTGGGAACGTTTTATTATATCGCCCCTATGAAAGTAGGTACACATCTCCAAGTAGAGATGTTTGTGATAAGTTATTGTTGAATGCAACATGCGCTGCATACTGCAATCTTGAAGAGAGGAAAGATATGTGAAGAAGTTAATGGCATTCTCGTTGGCAATATTGTCTGCTACCGCTATAGCCGATGTTGTTGTTCCGATGCATTTTGTTGATGAAAAGGGCGTCACTACCAGCGTTGGAGAGGTTACGCTTTCAGAATCCAAATTTGGTCTGGTATTGACTCCGGCACTGAAAAATATGCCAACCGGTATCCACGGTTTTCACATCCATGAAAATGGCAATTGTGGCCCCAAAGAAGTAAAAGGCAAAGTTGTTCCGGCCGGTGCGGCGGGTGGTCACTATGATCCCGAAAACACTAAAAAACACGACCTTCCCTGGGGTGATGGCCACCGTGGTGATCTGCCGGCTTTGTACGTTGATGGCCAAGGCGCCGCTAACCAACCGGTATTGGCGCCGCGTCTGAACATAAAGGAAGTGAAGGGTCGGGCGATTATGGTCCATGTCGGTGGTGATAACCACTCCGACCATCCTGCTCCTCTGGGCGGTGGCGGTGCTCGTATGGCCTGTGGTGTTATTCAATAATTTCCCAAATATCTTTTGTCACCATGCTCCCGGCGCCGATAACCGCACCATCTCCAATGCTCACGCCGGGACATATAATAACTCTGCCGCTTAACCAGGCATGGTTGCCGGTGGTGATTGGAACTCCAAACCCAATGCCGTCTATATGCATTTCCAGCGTGAAAGATTAAGTGAGAAAAAACTACGTGAAATCACCAGACTGGCTGGCGAACTGGATGTCCCTGTTCTTATACACGCTGCCACAATTCCCTCGAAAGTGATTGAGACCGATGTAAAGGAATTCGCCCAAGAGCTGGCGATAAAGTCAAAAAGTCTAATGGATTGATAGGGATTCAGACAGACATGGACGCCTGTCTTGATTGTTGCTGAGGCAAGAGAAGGGCGTAAACGCAGATGAAGTAAGGTCAGGTCTGGATATATCGAAATCTTTTAACTTGGGCCATTCTGGGCATCTACTCTGATTGGATGCTCTGTTATTAAGGAGGATGGCATGATGAAAGATATGGGATATGTCGGGCGACGGAGTTCAGCTCTTGGCTTTACTTTGCCGTCGTACATTTTAGACGACCACGGACTGAATTGCCCTGCCAGCACAACCGTAGTAGAACATACCAAGCCCATCCGTCTTCTTTTACCATTCTTGATGACAAAACTGGTGCTGACAAAACTGGCATCCAGTGCAGTTTTTACTACGGAATCCATGGGGGAAAGGCATCAGCGGTAGACGATATGGTATCTCTATTTTCGCTGATTTCCCTCGTGGTTACTGCTCTGAAAACTTTCCTAAGTGTTGGTAATAGTACGAGCAGTGTCAAAGGATAGGAGTCGGCCGGCGTATTCCAGTGTCTGCCTGAAATACACTTCTTCTCCTTGCGATCGAAGGGTCGAATTCCAAATATAAGCTGGTCACCAAACGGGAGTGCCAGCCGCTGCTCCTGAAAGCCCTGGCGTATCGACTGTTCATGCCTCCCGATACAAAAAAGCCTCAACCGAAGTTGAGGCTTTTTTGATAAATCCTGGTACCAGTGGCCGGACTCGAACCGGCACGCCCGCAAAGGCGGTGGATTTTGAATCCACTATGTCTACCAATTCCATCACACTGGCATCGCAAACGGTGCGTAGTATACCATTTAAGAATAAGCATGCAAGAGTCTTTGTTGTGCGCCGATACACAGCAAGAACTTTCACTATCAGGAGATGGGCTGTGAACTCTACGGGTTCCTCTGACAGAAGGTCGTCTACATCGTCTACATCGTCTACATCGTCTACATCGTCTACATCTAGCTACAGTGCCGACGATGAGTCATCTGAAGAATCAGGTAGCACTACTGATTCGGGAAGATCTGTTCAGAAGCGAGCGGGAATTTCGCATTTCAATGACGAGTCGGGGAGGCAGAGCGGAGATGGCGTGACAGATGTGAGCCTGGACAGGCGAAGTATGTCCGATAAAGGCAGCATCACTTCCGATGACTCTGGCTTCAACGAGAATGAAAAAATAAAACTGAGGGATAAGTTATTAACAGCCCGCCAGAGGATTATGGCTGAGCAAAGAAATCTTTTTGCGCAACTGCAAATGAAAGAGCAAAGCAACCTGTTCCTAAAGGCGCTCTCGGACCCTGAATTTGCAAAGAAGGAGGGTGTCAATATTGCTCTGGAAATCGGTGGCAAACGGATACAACTGGTTCCGCGACTTTCCGGAGAGGAAAACAATTATCAGCTCAATGGCTATAAAGACAAAATAAAGAATTCTATGACTGATGTCATCCGTAAGCTTGATCCGGTAGATACGCTAGAAAAAAATATTAAGGCGAACGAGAACGCACTTAAAAATAAGAAAAAAATTCTGGAAAAGCTGGGCGCTAAGATTAACCTGGAGACGCAGAATGCCTGGCTGAAGGATACCGTGGTAGTGCTGGATTTGAGTGACCTCTCTGTTTGTGGGCGGCAACGTGATCCATACGCCATTCCGGATGAGTACTTCAAGAATCGCCCCTCAGACCCGCAGTCAGGGAATAACTACCTTATTCACATAAACGATGATTCTGATTCTGATTCTGGTTCTGGTTATGATGCTGATGATGAAACAATTTTGAACTCATTGCCTAGAGAGAATCCGGTATCACGAACAGATGAGTGGATCAGTGCGCAACAAAATCTCAGCGACACAGATACCTGACTTTTCCCGCCAGTTTCGTTATCCTCCCGCTCTTTTTTGTGCGGTGAGGTTTAGCGACCAATGCGCGTTAGCGATTTCCATTTTGAACTCCCCGATGAACTGATTGCGCGCTACCCGATGTCGGAGCGTAGCGCGAGTCGTCTGCTGGTTGTCGATGCAGAGTCTGATCAGCCTGTGCATCGTACCTTTCGGGATATTATCGATTATCTGAATCCCGGTGATCTCCTGGTTCTCAACAATACCCGAGTGATTCCAGCCCGCCTGTTTGGTCAGAAAGAGAGTGGCGGCAAGATTGAAGTGCTGGTTGAGCGGGTGCTCGATGATCGTCGGGTACTGGCCCATGTGCGTTCCAGCAAATCCCCCAAACCCGGTACGAAATTACTGCTGGAAGGCGGGCTGGAAGCGGTAATGGTAGAACGGCAGGAGGCACTGTTTCTGCTCCGGTTTGCTGGAGATGAGTCCGTGGTTCATCTGTTGGAACAGCACGGCCACATGCCCCTGCCCCCCTATATTACCAGAGAAGACGAACTGGCCGACCGTGAACGCTATCAAACCGTTTATGGTGAGAAGAAAGGCGCTGTCGCTGCGCCTACCGCCGGCCTGCACTTCGATGAAGAGCTGTTTGCCGCCCTGGATGCCAAAGGCGTGGAAAAAGTTTTTGTCACTCTGCATGTTGGGGCGGGGACTTTTCAGCCGGTACGGGTGGACTCGATCAAGGATCACCACATGCACTCGGAATATCTGGAAGTTCCGGAAGAGGTTGTCGAGGCGGTCAAGCGCACCAGAGCCAATGGTGGCCGTATTGTTGCTGTGGGTACAACCTCCGTTCGCAGCCTGGAAACTGCGGCCCGTGATGGCGAACTGAAGCCCTACGCCGGCGAGACCGATATTTTCATCTACCCCGGCTACCAGTTTCAAGTGGTTGATAAGCTGATAACCAACTTTCATCTTTCTGAATCGACGCTGCTGATGCTGGTTTCGGCGTTTTCCGGGTACGACAAAATCATGAATGCCTACCAGATTGCTATTGAAGAGCGGTATCGCTTCTTCAGCTATGGTGATGCCATGCTGCTCACACGCAAGTAATCCGCAAGGCTAATAAATTATTCAACAGGAGACGACTCCATGCGTCAGGAATGCTTCATGTCATTCGAAAAGCTGGGTGAAGATGGTCTTGCCCGCCGTGGGCGGCTGACCTTCCCCCGTGGCACCATCGAAACCCCGTGTTTTATGCCGGTTGGCACCTATGGCACGGTCAAAGGCATGCTGCCCAGGGATATCCATGAAATTGGTGCCGAGATTATTCTCGGTAACACTTTCCACTTGATGCTGCGTCCGGGCACCGAGGTCATCAAAAAGCACGGCACCCTGCATGATTTCAATGGCTGGAACAAACCGATCCTGACCGATTCCGGCGGCTTTCAGGTGTTCAGCCTGGGGGCGATGCGCAAGATTACCGAGGAGGGTGTCGCCTTCCGTTCGCCGGTGGATGGAGCCAAGGTGTTTATGTCGCCGGAATCCTCCATGCAGGTGCAGCGGGATCTGGGCTCCGATATCGTGATGATCTTTGACGAGTGTACTCCCGGTGATGCCGGCCTCGAGCAGGCTCGCGTCTCTATGGAGCTCTCCCTGCGCTGGGCCCAGCGCAGCCGTGAGGCCCATGCCGACAGCCCCTCTTCCCTGTTTGGCATTATCCAGGGCGGCATGTTTGAAGATCTGCGCGCGCGCTCTCTGGACGGTCTGCTGGACGTGGGTTTTGATGGCTATGCGATCGGTGGCCTCTCTGTGGGCGAATCCAAGGAAGATATGCTCCGCATTCTTGACCACACCCCCCGCCGCATTCCTTCCGAGTATCCCCGCTACCTGATGGGTGTGGGTACGCCGGAGGATATCGTTGAGGCGGTGCGTCGTGGTGTCGATATGTTCGACTGTGTGATGCCGACCCGCAATGCCCGAAACGGTCACCTGTTTACCGCTCAGGGGGTGATCAAGATCCGTAATGCCGTGCATCGTCACGCTGAGGAGCCTCTGGAGCACAATTGTGACTGTTACACCTGTCGCAATTTCAGCCGTGCCTATTTGCATCACCTCGACAAATGCAATGAAATGCTCGGTTCGATGCTCAATACCATCCACAATCTGCGCTACTATCAGCGCTTGATGGCTGGATTGCGACAAGCTATTGAACAGGGTACATTGAGCCACTTTGTGACGGAGTTCTACGCAGCGCGTGGGCAGATGGCGAAGCCTCTGGCTGGTTAATTCAGCTGTTTTTGGTGTCGCCCCTTGAAAATGGCTGCCATCAACACCACGTACAGAAGCTTGCCGGAATATCCATTTCGACTGAAACAGCCGTGCGTTGAAACAGCCATGAGCCTAAACAGCCGTGAGCCTAAACAGCCGTGAGCCTAAACAGCCGTGAGCCTAAACAGCCGTGAGCGGGAAATGTTGCCCACCTCAAATGATGAAAACGGGGGCTGCATTTCCCTAGTAAATAACCAAGGAGTATGAAAATGAGCTTGATTAGTCAGGCATTTGCCTCTGCTGATGCAGCAGCCGCTACCACTATCGGCAGCCCAGGCATGATCGGTCAGTTGGTAATGCTGGGTGGTTTTGTGGTGATTTTCTGGCTGCTGATCTGGCGTCCACAGAGCAAGCGCGCCAAAGAGCACAAGCAGCTGCTGGCAGCGATCAGCAAAGGTGATGAAGTGGTTACTACCGGTGGCATCGTGGGTAAGGTTGTTAGTGTTTCTGATGACTTTGTCACTTTGCAGGTAGGTGCTAATGTTGAGCTCAACTTCCAGAAGAGTGCTGTTGCCGCTATTCTGCCAAAAGGCACGATGAAGGCAATAAAATGAACAGTCTTGCGGAGGAGTTGTCATAAGACAGCTCTTCCGCACAGCTAGAAGGAATTCCAAGCTCTTATGAATCGCTACCCCTTATGGAAATATTTCATAATATTTTTGGTTGTGGCAATCGGTGTGTTCTACGCCCTTCCCAATCTCTACCCGGATGACCCGGCGATCCAGATCTCCAGTGTCAACTCGGCTACCTCACTGAACGAGGCTCAGTTGAAACAGACTGTGTCTGCGCTTGAGTCTGCCGGAATCAACGTTAAACAGGCTGAGGTGGGTGATCGCGGCAATATCCTGATCCGCCTGAATGAGAATGAAGATCAGCTGCCGGGCAAGGCTGCTGTCTCCAAAGCTCTGGGTCATGATTACGTGGTCGCTCTCAATCTGGCGCCCACCACGCCTGGGTGGTTGAGAGATCTGGGCGCTGCCCCGATGAAGCTTGGTCTTGATCTCTCTGGTGGTGTGCACTTCCTGTTGCAGGTCGATACCATGAAGGCCGTCGAGACCCGCATGGATATCTATGCCGGTGAGATGCGTACTGCCCTGCGTCAGGGGCGTCTGCGTTATCGCACAGTGCCGGACTCTGATCCTGTGGTTCGTGATCTGGCTTTCGCTGATGCGGATATTCGAGAGCAGGCGCATACTCTTCTCGCTAAAGAGTTCCCGAATCTTACGATTGCGCCCCGCGAGAAAGGGTCCCTTTATCTTCTCAGCGTGCGTATGCCAGAGCAGCAGATAAAGGAGCTGGAAAATTACGCCATTACCCAGAACCTGAACACTGTGCGCAACCGTGTGAATGAATTGGGTGTTGCTGAGCCTCTGGTCCAGCGTCAGGGTCGCAGCCACATCGTGGTGGAACTGCCTGGCGTTCAGGACACGGCCGAAGCCAAGCGTATTCTCGGCAAGACCGCCAATCTGGAATTCCGTCTGGCATCGGGTTTTGATGCCTCTCCCGGCACCTATGAGACCTTTGAGTTCCGTTCCCAGCCTGGCCGTACCGCCAATCTGGAGCGTGACATCATTCTGACCGGTGATCAGGTGGCCAACGCCCGTTCCAATGTTGACCCCCAGACCAACAGCCCAGAGGTGAGCATCACTCTGGACGGTCGTGGTGGTGAGCTGATGGCTCGTGCTACCCAGAGCAACGTCGGTCGGGGTATGTCGGTGCTGTACATTGAGCAGCGCTTTATCGGCAACCGTACCGAGATGAAGACGGTTGATGGTGAGCAGGTAGAAGCCATTGTTCCCATGTACCGTGAAGAGAAGAAGATTATCAGTCTGGCAACCATTCAGTCGGTGCTGGGCAATAACTTCCGCATTACCGGTCTGGACTCCCGCGCCGAATCCTCCGAACTGGCACTGCTGCTGCGTTCCGGCTCTCTGGCGGCACCGATGCACTTTGTTGAAGAGCGTACGGTCGGCCCGAGCCTTGGTAGGGATAACATCCGTATGGGTGTGAACTCTACCATCGTCGGTCTGCTGCTAATCATGGTGTTCATGCTGGTGGTTTACCGTGTGTTTGGCATCGTGGCGAATATTTCCCTGCTGCTGAATCTGGTGATGCTGCTGGGCGTTATGTCCATTCTGGGAGCCACGCTAACCATGCCGGGTATTGCCGGTATTGTGCTGACTCTGGGGATGGCGGTCGATGCCAACGTGCTGATCTTCTCCCGTATCCGGGAAGAGATCAAAAACGGGATGTCGCCCCAGCGCGCTATCTCGGTCGGCTTTGACCGGGCCGCTGAGTCTATTTTCGACGCCAACCTCACCACCCTGATTGTGGGCGTGGTGCTGTACGCCATTGGTACAGGACCGATCAAAGGCTTCGCGGTGACGCTGTCCCTCGGCATCCTGACCTCCATGTTCACCGCTATCCTGGTCAGCCGGGCACAGGTGAACCTGTTGTACGGTAACCGTCGTCAGCTCGCAAAGCTGTCTATCTAAGAGGAGAGATGAATCATGGCAAAGAATGATTCCCGGCCAGAGGCTGCCTCCGGTGAGACGGCTTTAGGCGGTGTGTTAGACGACAACAAGATGTTCGGACCGGTCCGGGTCTGGAGCTTCATGAAGTACCGTATGCTGGCAACGGCGTTCTCGCTGGTGCTGGTGCTGGGTTCTGTTGGTGCTCTGTTTGTCAACGGTATTAACTTTGGGCTCGACTTTACCGGCGGTACGCTGGTTGAGCTTTCCTATGATGATGCGGTGAATGTAACGGAGATCCGCGCTCAGCTGGAAGAGCTGGGTTATAGCGATGCGATTGCCCAGGAGTTTGGCTCCGCCAATGATGTCCTGATCCGTGTGCCGGGCGGCGAAGCCGATGCCAGTATGGGCAGACGTATGGCTAGCCAGCTGAACGACTTGTACGCCGGTGATATCGCCATCAAGCGGGTTGAGTTTGTTGGTCCGCAGGTGGGCGAACAGCTCCGTGATCAGGGTGGACTGGGTCTGCTGGCGGCACTGGGGCTGGTTATGCTCTACATCGCCTTCCGCTTTCAGTACAAGTTCTCTGTGGGCGCGGTGATTGCACTGGCACACGACTGTATGATCATACTGGGTGTGTTCGCCCTGTTTAATCTGCAGTTCGATCTGACGGTACTGGCAGCGATTCTGGCGGTTGTCGGTTACTCCCTGAACGATACCATCATCGTTTATGACCGGGTGCGGGAGAACTATCGCAAGGTGCGTCGTGGTACGTCCGAGGAGATTATCAATATCTCCCTGAGCCAGACTCTGGGTCGTACTCTGGCGACCTCCGGTACCACCTTGATGGTGCTGTTCTCCCTGTACTTTCTGGGTGGCGATACCATTAGAGGCTTTGCCACAGCGCTGTTAGTGGGTGTTGGCGTGGGTACTTACTCCTCGATCTACATCGCCTCC
Source organism: uncultured Oceanospirillales bacterium (assembly GCA_947040555.1). Classification (GTDB taxonomy): domain Bacteria; phylum Pseudomonadota; class Gammaproteobacteria; order Pseudomonadales; family Endozoicomonadaceae; genus Sansalvadorimonas. The sequence goes on from CAMRBW010000014.1 coordinate 28,408, forward strand.
AATATGCTGCTGTACCTGAACGTGACCCGTGAAGATCTGATTCCTCCTCCCAAGGAGGATGAAGTAGACAAGATGCCTTGATGGGTACGGCTTCACAGATAAAACAAAACGCCAGCATTCGCTGGCGTTTTTGATGTGAAGTGTTGTGGAAATCCCGGCAGCCGGAGCCGTGCTGCTTGTGATGGATAGCGCTGTGACATCGCTCCCGTGTCACGGTGACCTTGTCAGGAGGCCTGCAGAGGAAGAGGGGAGCTGCCTGGGAGCTAACAGTGAACCGGGAAAAAGGGAGCACCCGCAGACAAAATGCAGGTGCGTAAAAGGGGAGTTTACTTAATGTCTTCAGTCACGAATGGCTGAATGGTGGTCAGGATCTCTTTGAAAATCTTCGGGTTACCACAGACAATATTGCCTTTTTCCATGTGCTTGTGACCGCCGCGGATGTCACCCACCAGACCGCCGGCTTCCTGGATTAGCAGCGCACCGGCCGCCATATCCCACTCTTTGAGACCTATTTCCCAGAAACCATCAAAACGACCGGCTGCCACGTAGGCCAGATCCAGAGAGGCAGCGCCCATGCGGCGAATACCCGCAGTTGGGCCGATCAGGCTGCGGAACATGCTCATGTAGCTGTCCAGATAGACCATCTGGTCAGCACGGAATGGATAGCCCGTGCCCAGGAGTGCGCCTTTCAGGCTCAGACGGTTGGCGACGCGGATACGACGACCGTTCAGGGCAGCACCTTTGCCGCGGCTGGCGGTGAACTCTTCACGGGAAATCGGGTTGTAAACCACTGCGTGTTCAACACGGCCGCGGTAAACGCAAGCGATGGAAACGGCGAACTGGGGTACGCCGTGAATAAAGTTGGTGGTGCCATCCAGAGGATCGATTACCCACAGGTAGTCTTCGCCTTCACCCTTGCCAGGCTGGTGGCCGGTCTCTTCTCCCAGAAAACCGTGATCTGGGTAAGCTTTCTTCAGGTTGGTGATGATGGAACGTTCAGAAGCCTTGTCGATTTCAGTAACGTAGTCGTTAGGTTCTTTGTTCTGAACTTTGATAACGTCCAGCTTCTCGTAACCTTGGGCAATAATTTCACCCGCCTTGAGCGCGGCGCGCAAGGCCATAGTAACCATTGGTTGCATAGGGATGTGTTCTGTGAGGTGTGTGAACTTTAGATAATCGACGGATTATATCACTAGTGGTTTTGTTTCACAGTGATTGGGATGTAAAAAACCATTGCGGTTATTTCGTTTCGTTCCGTCTGTTCTGTTAAAATTGGGGGATTTCATTTTTATAACCCCGTTTGGCGGGATAGGCTGGTTGCTTCAAAATGTCTGTAGAAAATATCCGGATTGTTCTAGTGAACACGACCCACCCCGGCAATATCGGTTCGGCGGCACGGGCCATGAAAACCATGGGGTTGTCGTCACTCTATCTGGTTGATCCGGTGGTGTTTCCTTCTGGTGAAGCGAGGGCACTTTCATCCGGAGCGACCGATCTGCTGGAGAACGCAATAATCACCAAAACTCTGGAAGAGGCGATTGCCGATTGTGAGCTGGTGATTGGTGCCAGCGCCAGGGTGCGTGGTATCTCTCTGGAGCTGACGGATCCAAGGGAAGGCGCCCATATTGCCGTTGCTGAAGCGGCTTCTGGCACCAGGGTGGCTCTGGTGTTTGGTCGGGAAGATCGCGGTCTGACCAATGAAGAGTTACGTCTGTGTCATCGACAGGTACACATCCCCTCTGTGGCAGATTTTAGTTCGCTCAACCTTGCTGCTTCTGTGCAGGTGCTCTGTTATGAGCTGCGTATGGCGCACCTGGCTGGCGAAGGGGAGAGCGGTGTGCCGGATATTCGGGAGCGTGCGTTGGCAGATTCCGCCCAGATGGAAAGTTTTTACCAGCATCTGCGTAGTACGCTGGATGAAATCGGCTTTTTCAAGAGCTGTAATCCGGACAAGATTATGACGAAACTGCGTCGTGTCTATGGACGCAGTCGCCTGAATTCGGTGGAGTATAATATTCTCCGCGGTATTCTGTCTGAAACTCAGGCTGCTGTGCGGAATCTGCGCCGGTAAGCGGGGTTTTCGGAGGGTGAGGCTACATGTGCAATAGAGAGATCACAGGAACGCATTACTATGTTTGAAGAATTGCGTGAAGATATTCGTAATGTGCTGAATCGAGATCCGGCAGCACGGAATACGTTTGAGGTTTTGACCTGTTATCCGGGAGTCCATGCTCTGTTGTTGCACAGGGTGGCGCACGCTCTCTGGAGGCGTCAGTGGTTGTGGTCGGCAAGAATGGTCTCCCATTTTTCCCGTTGGCTTACTTGTATTGAAATTCATCCCGGTGCCAGACTTGGGCGGCGTCTTTTTATTGATCACGGTGTGGGGGTTGTGATTGGTGAAACGGCGGAGGTGGGTGATGATGTTACCCTCTATCAGGGCGTAACCCTCGGAGGAACCCGTCTTGCGAAGGGTAAGCGTCATCCCACTCTTGAGGATGGTGTGATTGTTGGTGCCGGTGCCAAGGTGCTAGGGCCTCTTATCGTTGGTAAGGATGCCAGGATCGGCTCTAATGCGGTTGTGGTTAAGGAGGTCCCTGCTGGTGCCACGGTGGTTGGTGTTCCAGGTCGGATTGTCAGACAGGGTTCCCCTGTCAATCCGGTGCAGCAGGAGGTGGCGAGGAAAATTGGTTTTGATGTCAATGAAGTCACCCGGGATATGACTGACCCGGTTGCTCACGCTATCAATACGTTGCTTGAACATATGATCGCTGTAGATGGTCAGTTGGAGACGCTTTGTGCTGCCATGAAAAGTAGCGGCATGGATTGTAAGGGGGGTGTTGTTCCGAAGTTGCGTAAGGAGGATTTTGAATCTCTTGCCCGGAACTCTCTGGACAGTGCCCAGCTTTGATTTTGCTTATAATTATCGGTTCTTTTAATTTGTTTTTATATGCTCATTTCCCCAATAAGGCAGCCTGGTCAGGCTGTCTATCCAGATTATTTGGCGATTAGTTGACTAAAACGCTTGGTTATTACATAATTCAGCGCAATATGCTCAACAAGTTTCTCTGAGGAGCGGCTTTTGGCTCTTAATCCGTGCAGTATAGTCGTGTGAACAAAAGAGCTTACGGGTCCGTTTTTTTATCAGGTATGTCAAATTTGGCATAAAAGGATAGGTTCAAGCGGATATGCGTCTCACTACCAAAGGCCGCTATGCGGTAACAGCCATGCTTGATCTGGCGCTACATGCTGGTAGTAGTCCCGTGACGCTGGCTGATATTTCTGGACGTCAGGGCATATCCCTTTCCTATCTCGAGCAGCTGTTTGCCAAATTGCGGCGAAAAAAGCTGGTCACCAGTGTTCGTGGTCCTGGTGGTGGTTACTGTCTGGGGCGGGAGACTGGTGATATTGGCGTTGCTGAAGTGATTGATGCGGTTGATGAATCTGTTGATGCGACCCGTTGCCATGGGCAGGAGGGTTGTCAGCAGGGTGATGTCTGCCTGACCCACCATTTGTGGTGTGATCTTAGCGAGCAGATTCACACGTTTCTCAGCGGTATTACCCTGAGTGATTTGATGGAACGCAAGGAAGTGCGCTCCGTTGCCGAAAGGCAGAATCGGGAACAGGAAGAGGCCCGTAGACTGAATGTTGAAGATCAAGAACGACGTATCTCGATTGAGTCGCTCTGATCTGTTGTTTCCCGTCCTGTTCAGGTTGAACGGCGGGCATCATAACCCGGGAGAAAACCTAGAATGAAGCTGCCTATTTATCTCGATTACGCCGCAACTGCGCCGGTTGATCCACGGGTGGCAGAGAAAATGGTGCAGTGCCTGACCTCCGAGGGGAATTTCGGTAATCCGGCGTCTCGTTCCCATGTCTTTGGCTGGAAGGCCGAAGAGGCTATTGAGAATGCCCGCTCGCAAGTCGCTGACCTGATCAATGCTGATCCCCGCGAAATTGTCTGGACTTCCGGTGCTACCGAGTCAGACAATCTGGCCATCAAGGGCGCTGCCCACTTCTACAAGCGCAACGGCAAACATATCATCACCTCCAGGCTGGAACATAAGGCGGTGCTGGACACCTGTCGTCAGCTTGAGCGCGAAGGTTACGAGGTTACCTATCTGGAACCCGGTGCCGACGGCATCATTACTCCCACACTGGTAGAGTCTGCGATTCGTGAGGACACCATTCTCGTCTCCCTGATGCACGTTAATAACGAGATCGGCACCGTGACCGATATCGCTGCCATTGGTGAGATTACCCGTCCGCGCAAGATTATTTTCCATGTTGATGCCGCCCAGAGTCTGGCGCGTCTGCCTATCGATATAAACGAGTTGAAAGTTGACCTGATGTCGTTTTCCGGTCACAAAATTTATGGTCCCAAGGGTATCGGTGTTCTCTATGTGCGCCGCAAGCCCCGTATTCGTCTGGAGGCCCAGATGCACGGCGGTGGTCATGAGCGCGGTATGCGTTCCGGTACTCTGGCGACCCATCAGATTGTTGGTATGGGTGAAGCCTGTGCACTTCTGAAACAGGAACTTCAAGCCAACGCCGAGCATGCAGAGAGCCTGAAGCAGCGTTTCCTCTCCCACCTTGATGGTATAGAAGAGGTTCATGTGAATGGTTCAATCGTTCAGCGGGTGCCTAGTGTTCTCAACGTCAGCTTCAACTTTGTTGAGGGTGAATCCCTGATTATGTCTCTGCAGGATATCGCCGTTTCTTCCGGTTCTGCCTGTACTTCGGCCAGCCTTGAGCCCTCTTACGTACTGCGTGCTCTGGGTCTGAATGATGAGATGGCCCATAGCTCCCTGCGTTTCAGCTTTGGACGTTTCACCACAGAGGAAGAGGTTGATCACGCCGCGGAACAGGTTCGCAAGGCTGTTGAGAAGCTGAGAGAGCTATCGCCATTGTGGGACATGTATAAAGATGGCATTGATCTAAGCACGGTGGAATGGGTTGCTCATTAAGCGACGCTGTTGTACGCAATTTGTTGTACACAATCGAGCCTGAATGATCAGGTAACGGGAATTAAAGCCCGCATCTGGTATGCAGGCGGAGGTATAGAGTCATGTCTTACAGTAAAAAAGTAATCGACCATTATGAGAACCCTCGTAATGTCGGCAGGATGGACGACGATGACCCATCGGTTGGTACCGGTATGGTCGGTGCGCCCGCTTGTGGTGACGTTATGCGCCTGCAGATTAAGGTTGATAATGCAGGGGTAATCGAGGATGCCAAGTTTAAAACTTACGGCTGTGGTTCTGCGATTGCATCCAGCTCTTTGGCTACCGAATGGATGAAAGGGCGCACTTTGGATGAGGCGGCAGAGATCCGCAACACCCAGATCGTAGAAGAGCTGGCTTTGCCACCGGTGAAGATCCACTGCTCTGTGCTGGCGGAAGATGCGATTAAAGCCGCAATTGACGACTATCGCAGGAAACAAAACGACAGTGCTGCCTGATCGGGCAGTACTGTTTACAAGATTTAAAGTTATAAGGTCACAAGGGCTTATAAGGACCTGCGGGTTCGCTTTGGGTTAGTGTCTCTGTATTCATGTGTCATCAGGATTATTCATGGCAGTTAGTTTAACGGAAGCAGCAGCAAAACATATTCGTCGGCAGTTGGATGGGCGCGGGAAGGGTTTGGGTATCCGTCTTGGCGTTAGAACCAGCGGCTGCTCCGGTATGGCCTATGTACTGGAGTTTGTTGATCAGCCAAATCCTGAAGATGCAGCTTTTGAGTTTTTCGGGGAAACGGTTTTTGTCGATCCCAAGAGCCTTACCTACCTTGAAGGTACTGAACTGGACTTCGTTAAGGACGGTCTGAACGAGGGGTTCGAGTTCAATAATCCCAACGTTTCCAGTGAGTGCGGCTGCGGCGAAAGCTTCAATGTCTGATATTCCGATCGGTATAAACTTCCACTCCAGCTTTTTTGAGTTGTTCGGTATTCCACTTCATTACAATGTGGAACGTTCAGCTATTCATGGGCGTTATCTGGAGCTTCAGCGTATTGTTCACCCAGACCGTTTTGCCGGGCTTGGTGAGCGGGGTCAGCGTTTGGCTGTCCAATATGCGGCGTTTGTTAACGAAGCATTTGATACGCTCTGCTCCCCCTTAAAGCGGGCGCTCTACCTTCTGGAAATTTCCGGCCATCCGGTGGATATAGAAAAAAACACAGTGATGGATACGGCGTTTCTGATGGAGCAGATGTCCCTGCGGGAAGATCTGGCCGAGGTGCGTGGCTGCTCCGATCCGGAAGCTGCGATTGAAGCTGTGCGCGAGCGGGCTGAAGCGCTGATGGGTAGCTTGAAAGAGGAATTTGTCAGTTACTGGCAGCAGGGTGAGAGTGGTTTTGCAAAAGCGGCGGACTGTGCCCGAAAAATGCACTTTGCTGACAGGCTTCTGACGGAGGCCGAGCAGCTTGAAGAAGACATATTCGACAACTGACTTTTTCTACAGCCGCACGCTGATACGTGTTATAACGCGCACATTGACGACAGTGTCTTTAGATATTCAATAATCTCGATGTCTCAGCCGTAAGATCGGTTTGTTGGCGGCTGTTTAGGAAGAACCATGTTACTGCAGATATCCGAGCCGGGGCAGGGCCCTGATCCTCATCAGCGCAAGCTGGCGGTAGGGATCGACCTTGGAACCACCAACTCTCTGGTTGCCACTGTGCGCAGTGGTACCGCCCAAACGCTGCCCGATGCCGGCGGCGAACATATTCTGCCCTCTGTCGTGCATTACGGCAGTCAGTGCACCATGACCGGCGGCGAAGCACGTCGACTGGCTGCGGAAGATCCCCTCAATACCATCATCTCCGTAAAGCGTTTTATGGGACGGGGTATTGCCGATATTCAGGGTCTGAATGGTGTGCTGCCCTACCGTTTTACCCGCACCGATCAGGGCATGCCTTTTATTGAGACTGTTCAGGGTGAAAAGAGCCCGGTGCAAGTCTCAGCAGATATTCTGAAAACCCTGCGCCGCCGTGCCGAAGAGACTTTGGGCGGTGAGCTTCTGGGTGCAGTTATTACCGTTCCCGCCTATTTTGATGATGCCCAGCGTCAGGCGACCAAAGATGCCGCTAAACTGGCGGGGTTGGATGTTCTGCGCCTGCTCAACGAGCCTACGGCGGCAGCTGTCGCCTATGGCCTTGATGACGGTGGTGAAGGTGTTATCGCAGTCTATGATCTTGGTGGCGGCACCTTTGATATCTCTATTCTGCGTCTTCATAAAGGTGTGTTTGAAGTGCTGGCCACCGGTGGCGATACGGCGCTGGGTGGTGATGACTTTGACCGCTGCGTAGCCAGTTGGATATTGCAGCACTCTGGTCTGGATATGGCGGCTCTTACTCCGGAAGAACAGCGCAAACTGCTGGATGCCGCTTGCGAGGCCAAGGTGGCGCTAACCGATGAAGAGTGCATTGAGATTGTCTTCAAGGACTGGTGCGCTACTCTGGATCGCAAAACCTTCAACAGCCTGATTGATCCGCTGATTGACCGTACCTTGAAAAGCGTAAAGAAATCCCTGCGTGATGCAAAATTAAAGACTGTTGATATTGATAATGTAGTGATGGTCGGCGGCTCTACCCGCGTCTTGCAAGTACGTGAGCGTGTAGCTGAGCTGATCGGTAAAGAGCCATTGACCAATATCGATCCTGATCGAGTTGTTGCTGTCGGTGCCGCACTGCAAGCGGATGTACTGGCAGGCAATAAGTCGGCCGACGATCTGCTGCTGCTGGATGTCATTCCACTGTCGCTTGGTCTGGAGACCATGGGTGGTTTGATGGAAAAGGTCATTCACCGCAACACCACTATCCCCGTGGCCCGTGCTCAGGAATTTACCACCTTCAAAGATGGTCAGACGGCCCTGGCCATTCATGTGCTGCAAGGTGAGCGAGAGGTGATTGAAACCAATCGTTCCCTGGCGCGATTTGTACTCAATGGTATTCCGCCGATGCCCGCCGGTTTGGCCCGTATTCGAGTGACTTTTCAGGTAGACGCCGATGGTCTTTTGAGTGTCAGCGCCCGTGAGCAATCAACCGGGGTAGAAGCCTACGTTGAGATCAAACCCTCTTATGGTTTGTCCGAGGGACAGATTACCAATATGTTGCAGGATTCCTACGCCTTTGCTCAGGAAGACCGTAGCGCCCGCAAGCTGCTGGAAGCCCGTGTAGAAGCTGAGCGTATTTACGAAGCGCTTGAAAGTGCCCTCAAAAAAGATGGGAACATTCTGCTTCTGCCTGAAGAATATAATCATTTGTTAAGCGAGGCCCGTCGTCTGGCAGAAGCAACTAAAAGCCAGGATGTCGAATTTATCATTCAGGTGACGGAGCAGGTTGCCAAAGCTTCCGAAGTATTTGCCGGTCGTCGCATGAATGCCGGAATTCAGGCGGCACTGTCCGGCCATTCGGTGCAGGACCTTGCTGATAGTGTGGATAATAGTGACAGGCTGGAGGAATAAATAATGGCTGAGAAAACCCGGGTTGTCTTTCTTCCCCACGATGAGTTTTGCCCTGAAGGTGCAGTCATCGAAGTTGAGCCGGGCACCAGTATTCTGGATGCTGCCCTGAGTGAAGGTATCGAGATTGAACACGCCTGTGAAAAATCCTGTGCCTGTACCACCTGTCATGTGATTGTGCGTGAGGGTTTTGACTCCCTTGAAGAGTCTGACGAGCTGGAAGATGATCTGCTCGACAAAGCCTGGGGGCTGGAGCCTGAGTCACGCTTGAGCTGTCAGGCACGGGTGTCCGGTGAAGAGCTGGTGGTCGAAATTCCCCGCTACACCATCAACCAGGTATCGGAGAAGCACTGATGAAATGGTCGGATATTCAAGACATCTCCATCGCGCTGAGCGAGAGTCGCCCAGAGGTTGACCCCCGTTATGTAAACTTTGTTGATCTGCGTAGTTGGGTGCTGGCGTTAGACGGGTTTGATGATGATCCGGATCGCTGTGGTGAGAAAATTCTGGAGGCCGTTCAAGCGGCCTGGATTGAAGAAATCGATTGATTATCCGTCCCTGTGCGTACATCTGCTCTGGTCTCAGGCCGAGCAGATGCGTAAAATCCCCGTCCTTCTCAGCAGCTGATCACTCTGTGATCAGTGATTGCTATAAATATGTTGCCCTGTCGGACAGGTGATCCATGAAGTTTCCCGGTCAGCGGAAAATCAAACACTACTTTCCAGTTAATGCGGATAATCGCTTCGATCGCGAGAGTGTCGCGTTTGGTCATGTGAATACCTACGTAACAGGTATCGATCAGAACATTGTTGATATCACGGCTCAGGTAGACGACAACCTGCTGGCAGAGTTCGGTCTGCAGAAAGGGATCTCCCAACTGTTCGCCAATAACGATACCGCAGAGCGCCTCTACACCTATCTGCTCAACCATAATCTGATTGAAGAAGAGTTTGCCGGTGGCACCATCGGCAATACGCTACACAACTATTCGGTTCTTGCTGATGACTGCTCCATCCAGTTTGGGGTGATGAGCGAGAATATTGTTGTCGGCACGTCTGCGTACCGCTACTTGTGCAATACCAGTAGCAAGGTTGATCTGACGCACCTACAGCCGGTTGCTGGTGCTCTCGGGCGAGCTTTCGCGCTGATTACGCCTGATGGGGAGCGTACCTTCGGTATCAGCTCAGGTAGAATGAACGAGTTGTGTGAACAGTATATTCCCGAAGATGTTATTGTCGAAGGTTCTGCATTGTTGCTCTGTGCTTACACGCTGGCGAATCCGGATCTGCCGATTTACGACGCAACCATCAAGGCGGCTAAAGCCGCCAAAGCCAGTGGCGTACCTGTTGTGTTGACCATGGGTTCTCATCAGATGGTGGCGGCACGGCGGGAAGAATTCAGCGCTTTTCTTCGGGAATATGTCAGTGTTGCTGCCATGAATGAAGAGGAAGCCGCAGCATTAACCGGACTCAATGATCCTCTGCTGGCCAGCGAAAAGGCGCTGGATATGGTGGACATGGTGCTGTTAACTGCGGGCCCTGAAGGTCTCTACCTGAGCGGTTATTCTGACCGTGAGTTGCTGCGTCAGTCCAGCAACCCGATCCGTTCCGGTTCGATCAGTGATTTCAATCGCTACGAATTCAGTCGCCCGATGTTGCGCAGTGACTGTGCTGATCCGGTCAAGGTCTACGCCCAGATCGATCCCTACATGGGTGGACCAGAGCGCATCAGCAACACCAATGGTGCTGGTGATGGCGCACTGGCAGCGGTGGTGCATGATATTGCTGCGAATGACTTCCACCGTCGTGTATTGCCAGCCTCTGTCAAACACGGCAAGTGCTATCTGACTTATTCCTCTTTTGCCCAGGTCTGCAAATATGCGAACCGGGTCAGCTATCAGGTATTGGCTCAGAGTTCTCCCCGGCTCTCCCGTGGTTTGCCTGAGCGTGAGGATAGTCTGGAAGAGGCCTACTGGAGCCGCTGACGGAAGTACAGACTGAGGCTTGACTCAATCAAGCCTCATTCCAGCTTGCTGAAGGTGTACTCAAGGGTGATCTCTGTATCCGCATTGACCATGCCGGTTTTTTTATTTTGCACTTTCGATAGTTCTTTCAGAGTAAAAGCAGAATCACTAAAACTCAGGAAGCTATCTGCATCGTAGTTTTTCTGTGTGAGTACTGCCGGGTTTTTTTTCGCATATTCCTCATTAAGAGTACGAATGCTGGTTTTTTGTACGCCATTTAACTTGATTGTAATTGCATTAGCACCTGAAGTATCTTCAGTAATTTGCTCTGAATCTGACTTCTCTTTGCAAGTAGAACATGTTGCTTTTGTTTGGATTTTTTCGGATGTTTGCTGAAGAAGAATAATATAACGTAGACAGTTTCCACAAAAACGATGCCCACAGGGGAGAGATTTCGCCGCTCGTATGAGTCCCGTGCATGATTCGCAAAAAATATCATCTGTGCTGTCTTTTTCTGAAAAAGTCTTTTTTGTATTCAGAAATTTTGGATCGAATCCTCCATAAAAAAGTTTTGAATGTCCCTCTTCTGTTTTTAACATCGGATAATCCTGCGGCTGTAATTTCTCTCCAAAAAAGGGCAGCCTCACCCGCCTCGCAAAAGCAGAATGTTTTTGCAAGGGATGCAGCCGGTCGTTTGTTTCGCTGACAGACTGTATTTCTTTTTTATTGGCGGTTTGCGCTCGGCAAAAATGTGGCTGTGTTTCTTTAGTACTGCCGCTGGATTAAAGCCAGAGTTGCCCGTTTGACAAAATTTCCTGAGAAATTGACGGAAAGTGCGCATGGAGGCGTTCGCAGACACTTTTTAGAATAGAGCACAAAATTTCAAGATCGGGGGGGCGTCTTTTCATAAACGCCCCCGGTTTTTTCGTATAAACAGATTGATAGATCAGGACACCCTATGGCCGAAGGCACTTACCATCAGGAGCTTCACATCTCTTGGGAAGAGTTTCACCGCGACGCGCGCGCGCTGGCAGACAAACTGAAAGGCCGCGAGTGGAAAGGCATGCTGGCCATCACCCGTGGTGGTCTTGGCCCGGCGACTGTACTGTCCCGTGAGCTGGATATTACCCATGTGGATACCATCTGCATTGCCAGTTACGAACATCAGGATCAGGGCGAGCTGCAGCTGCTGAAAAGCATCAGTCTGGAAGATGGTGGTGACGGCTGGCTGGTGGTAGACGATCTTGTTGATACCGGCAAGACTATCCAGCTGGTTAAAGAGTTTCTGCCTCAGGCGCACGTTGCGGCGATTTATGCCAAGCCCGCCGGTGAAAATATGGCCGATACCTGGCTGACCCGTGTGGATCAGAATTGCTGGGTCTTCTTCCCCTGGGAATAATAAGAAAACCGCTTCCTGACCGCTTCTGGCAAGAAGACTAGCGAGAAGAGCAACTGGCGGTTAATATTGTGGACGCATAACAAGAAAACGGCAGTATGCCGTCACAATAACCGCGTGGGTCTGTGTTGCTGTGTTTGTTTGCAGTGCTCACCGGAAAAACGTCAGGAGAGAGGCAATGACCGTAGAACGTACACTGTCTATCATCAAACCGAATGCAGTCGCCCAAGATGTTATTGGTCAGATTTACAGTCGCTTTGAGGACGCAGGTTTGAAGATTGTTGGTAGCCGAATGCTCCACCTGTCCAGGGAGATGGGCGGGGGGTTCTATGCAGAGCACAAGGAACGTCCCTTCTTTGATGATCTGGTGGCATTTATGACCTCCGGTCCGGTTATTGTCTCTGTTCTGGAGGGCGAGAATGCCGTCGCTCTCCACCGGGAAATCATGGGTGCGACTGACCCCAAAAAAGCAGCGGCCGGTACTATCCGTGCCGATTTTGCTGAAACAATTGATGCAAATGCCGTGCACGGGTCTGACTCACCGGCATCGGCGGCCCGTGAAGTGGCTTACTTCTTCAAAGACAGCGAAATCTGTCCGCGTACCCGCTGATACCTTATGCAGAAAATGGCAGCCCACCTTGAGGCTGCCAGCCTGCAAAGGCTATCAGCCGGTGCAGTATTTTATCGAGGTGATGTGATCAATGCGTGTTGAAAAAGTTAATCTGTTGGGACTAACCAGAGAGAAACTGATCTCTTTCTTCAAAGAGATCGGTGAGAAGCCTTTCCGTGCCCAGCAGGTTATGAAGTGGATCCATCACTTTGGTGTTGACGACTTCGGAGCCATGACCAACGTCAGCAAGGCGCTGCGGGCGAAGCTGCAAGAGATTGCCGAGATTCGTGGCCCTGAAATTGTGTCATTTGATGAATCAAGCGACGGTACCCGCAAGTGGGTTGTCCGCGTAACCAGCGGCAGCTGCGTTGAGACCGTTTATATTCCGGAAAATGGTCGTGGTACTCTGTGTGTCTCTTCCCAGGCCGGCTGCTCACTGGATTGCAGCTTTTGCTCCACCGGCAAGCAGGGTTTTAACTCTGATCTGACCGTGGCCGAAATTATCGGTCAGGTGTGGATGGCGGTGAAATCCTTTGGTCCGCCAGCCTCCAGCGAAGTGCGCTCGGTGACCAACGTGGTGATGATGGGCATGGGGGAACCGCTGCTCAACTTCGACAACGTTATTGATGCCATGAATCTGATGCTGGACGATTTTGCTTATGGTCTGTCCAAGCGCCGAGTGACCCTGAGTACTTCCGGTGTCGTGCCTAACCTGCTCAAAATGATCGGCAAAACCGATGTCTCTCTGGCGGTCTCTCTGCATGCCCCCAATGATGAACTGCGCAACGAACTGGTGCCTATTAACAGGAAGCACAACCTTCAGGCGCTGCTGGCGGCGATTGATGCCTACATGGACAGCCTGCCAGATAACTCCCGGGTGGTGACTATCGAGTACACGTTGCTGGCCGGTATTAATGATCAACCTGAACAGGTGCAGCAACTTATTCGCCTGCTCAAAGATGTACCCTGCAAGATTAACCTGATACCCTTCAATCCATTCCCTCATTCGGGATATGAGCGCCCCAGCAACAATGCCATTCGTCGTTTTCAGGTCGCACTGATGGATGCCGGTTTCAATACAACGGTTCGCAAGACTCGGGGTGAAGACATTGATGCCGCCTGTGGTCAGCTGGTGGGTTCCGTGATGGATAAAACCCGTCGCAGTGCCCGTTATGAAGCACAGCGACAGGGGTCGTCTGAAGTTGTTAAAATCGTAGAACAAGTGTCCTGATCGTGTGTGGCTGTGCTTTTCACAGCCCTGTGACAGGCCTCGGAGCGAATAACAAACTATGGATAACCTAAAACGCTGTATGCAGATGCTGACTTTGGCCGCAGGTGTCAGCCTGTCTGGCTGTGTCAGTACTCTCCCTTCGGAAAGCAATGTGAGAGACCCGGAGGTTTACGAGCAGAAAAACCTCGATATTGCCATCGGCTTTCTGGAAAAGGGCTACCCAGAGCGTGCTATCGCCCGGCTGAACGAGGTTCTCAAGGAGAACAAAGGTTCGTTCCGTGCCTACGGCATATTGGGTGTTGCTTATCGGGAGCAGGGTGAGTACCCGTTGGCCGAGGATAGTTTTAAACGTTCCCTTGATCTGAACCCCGCTGCCTCGGATGTTCGTAACAATTACGGCGGTCTGCTTTTCCTGACCGGAAAGTATAAAGAGGCTCAAAAGCAGTTCGAACGGGTAACAGAAGATATCTACTATGTTAACCGCAGTCGTGCCTTTGAGAATCTGGGCTTTGTCGCCCTGAAAATGAACAACCGTGACGAAGCGCGGACACAGTTTGAGCGCGCTCTCAGGCTCGACCAGAATATCCCCGCAGCCAGTCTGGAACTGGCGGAGATACTCTTGGAGGATGGCAATTATGTCGAGTCAGAACGCTATTTCGGGCATTATGAAAATCTGACCCGACGGGTACGTCCGTCATCCCGCGCTCTGTGGCTTGGCATTCAACTTGCCCGTATTTTTGACCAGCGAGACAAGTTTGAACAGTATGCTGAGCTGTTGGCGCGCTATTATCCCGGCTCGAAAGAGTATCGCGAATATAAAGCGTCACTGCGTTACCGGAGAAGACCTGGTATTCGCGGCTAATTTTGGTCGCTGATCGGGTGTGATGAAATTTTTGTGTTTTTGAACTGTCTGAATAGATATTAAAGGACTGTAAGTTGGCAAAGCAGCTGCAAGCCATTCGTGGTATGAACGACATTCTCCCTGAGCAGACCGCTGTATGGAGCTGGTTGGAGAGTCACGTACGTCATACTCTGGCTCAGTATGGCTACCGTGAGATGCGGGTGCCCATTGTTGAGTTCACCAGCCTGTTTGCCCGTGGCATCGGCGAGAATACCGATGTTGTGGAGAAGGAAATGTACACCTTCGTGGATCGGGGTGGTGATAGCCTGACCCTGCGTCCTGAAGCGACCGCCTGCTGTGTCCGTGCCGGTATTGAGCATGGCCTGTTCCACAACCAGCAACAGCGTTTGTGGACCTCCGGCCCCATGTTCCGTTACGAGCGGCCACAAAAAGGCCGCTACCGTCAGTTCCATCAGGTCAGCGTAGAGACCTTTGGCATGGACGGTCCGGACATCGATGCAGAACTGATTCTGCTGACCTGGTCCCTGTGGAAGAAGCTGGGGCTGGACGAACACGTTACCCTGGAGCTGAACTCCCTGGGTGATCTGGAGTGCCGTCAGCGTTACCGAGACGCGCTGATTGCTTATCTGGAGCAACATATCGATGCTCTGGATGAGGACAGCAAGCGCCGGATGTACGCCAATCCGTTGCGGGTTCTGGACAGCAAGGATCAGGGGACTCAGGCGGTATTGGTTGATGCACCAAAACTGCACGACTATCTTGATGGCGAGTCTCAGGCACACTTTGAAACACTGTGCACTATTCTCGACGATGCGGGTGTAAAATACATCGTCAATCAGCGTCTGGTGCGCGGGCTGGACTACTACAACAGAACCGTCTTTGAATGGACGACCACTGCGCTGGGTTCCCAGGGAACGGTCTGTGGCGGCGGTCGCTATGACGGTCTGGTCGAGCAGCTGGGTGGCAAGCCGACCAAAGCCTGTGGTTTTGCCATGGGTATGGAGCGTCTGGTTTTGCTGCTGGAAACCTGCAGCCTGGTACCGAAAGAGCTGTCCACAACGGTGGATGTCGCTCTGGTAACATTTGGTGACGTCGGGACTTACGGTATGATGTTGTCTGAGCGTCTGCGTGTAGCCTGCCCTGATCTGCGTTTGCAGGTTTGCTGTGGCGGTGGCAGCGTGAAGAGTCAGATGAAGCGAGCCGATAAAAGCGGCGCCCGTATCGCCCTGATGGTTGGTGAAGACGAGAAGCGTGAAGGCAAAGTCAGTGTCAAGTATCTGCGGGAAGATAAGCCGCAGGAGGTGCTGACCTTTGAGCAGCTGATCGCCACTATCGTCGAAGAGCGCTAGTGAGTGAAGAGCTGGTTGGCAAGGTTGCTAACCGGTAAGTTATGCATATCTGCTACGGTCTGATCTCTCAGAAGATAGGCCCTGAGGCTCATGCCGTAGATGTGTTGTGAAACAATACCAGAAATTTTGGAGTATAGAGTGGATAGTATGCGTACTGATGAGGAGCAGGTCGCGGCCCTCAAACAGCTCTGGAAAGATTACGGCTCTGCCGTTGTTTCCGGCGTGCTGGTTTCTCTGGCTTTGGTCTATGGCTGGAAGGCCTGGAACAACTATAGCGTTCAGCAGGCTCAGGAATCTTCCGGGCTTTATCAAGAGTTGCTTGATCTCTCCCTGCGTCAGCCTGGTCAACCACTGACAGCAGAGCAGCAGACCTCTTTTGATCATCTGCTCCAGACGCTGGTAAAAGATCACAAAGATACAGTCTATACCCGTTTAGCCACTCTGCTGAAGGCTTCTCAGTCGGTACAGAATGGCGATCTAAAGACCGCCAAAGAGCAACTTGAATGGGTGTTGCAACAGAGTCCGGAGCGAGATATTGCGACCATCACCCGCATGCGTCTGGCGCGTGTGGAGCTGGCCGATAATAACGCGGCCCGTGCTCTTGAGATTCTGCAACAAATTGACCAACCAGGTGCTTTCAAAGCATCCTATGAGAGTATTCGTGGCGATGTTCTGCTGGCGCTGACACGTCCTGATGAGGCTCGTGAGGCTTATCAGCTCGCAGTGAACCTCGCCGCAGCAACCAAAGGATCAAGCCCACTGGTCAACCTGAAACTGGATGATCTGGCCAAGCCCGGAGAAGATAACGAGTAATGTTGAACCTTGCCGCACTAAGAAAGAGGCATGATGCCCTGAATAGAGGATTTCTTCCTGTTGCACTCAGTCTGGCTCTACTTGGGCTTTCAGGCTGTAGCAGCGACGGTGAGGAGGTCATTGGACCCAAACCCTTGCCAAAATTCAAGAATGAATTTGCCATCAAGGAGGTCTGGAGCCGGGATGTTGGTGAAGGTCAGGGGGATAGCTGGCTGCATCTGACACCCGTTGTTCAGGACGACCGTATTTATACGGTTGGTGCGGAAGGACGCATTACTGCACTGAACCGTATGACCGGTGAAGTGCTCTGGAAGACCAACCTCAAACGCCGTATAAGCGGCGGTGTGGGAGCCGGTGAAGGTCTGGTACTGGTTGGTAGCCGCGACGGTCATGTGATTGCACTGAGCGATAAAGATGGCACTCAGCGGTGGGAATCTTCGGTTTCCAGTGAAATTTTGGTAGCACCACAGATTGGCAGAGGCGTCGTTGTCGCTCAGACTGTCGATTCAAAGCTTACCGGTCTGGATGCTGAGACCGGTAAACAGCTTTGGCTGCAGGAGACCACGCAGCCGATTCTGACCCTGCGGGGCACATCCACACCGCTGATCGAGGGTGATAGTGTTTTTGCCGGTTTTGCTAATGGCGAAGTGCGGGCTTATCGTCTGGATAGTGGTTCCCCACTCTGGGATAGCCGGGTTGCTACCCCTAAGGGTACCTCCGAGCTGGAGCGCATGGTCGATGTTGAAGCTACCCCGCTGATGAGCAGTGATCAGCTCTACATGGTGAGCTATCAAGGCAGCATTGTCGCCATTGATCCTGTCAATGGCCGGGTTTTGTGGAGCCGTGAAGCGTCCAGCTATGAAGGCATGAGCGAAGGCTTCGGCAACCTCTATCTGACCGATTCTGAAAGCGCCCTGTCCGGCGTTGATCAGCGCACTGGCCGCGTTGTGTGGAGTCAGAAGGATTTGCAGCATCGTAGCCTCTCCGGTCCTTCTGTTCTGGGTAGCCAGATTCTTGCCGGTGACTTTGAAGGTTACCTGCATGCGGTCTCTCAGGTTGATGGCCAGATTGTTGGTCGTACCAAAGTGAACTCCTCCGGTATTCGGGTGAGGCCACTGGTTGTTGATGATACAGCCTACGTGTACACCAATAATGGCGAACTCGCCGCTTTGCGGCTGGAGAGCAGAACCTCCAATTAACCGGAGGCTCGCTGTTCACGATAATTTGAGCCTGTAGCCGCTCGAGCTGGTTATAGCTGGTTGCAGGCGACAGTCACGGACGGCTACCACGAGGTGGCCGTTTGTTGTTTTCTGTCCCCAGGCTTTCAATCGTTGCCAGTGCGAGAAGGCCGGGACCTTGATGTGATTTTTGGAAAGATTAAGAATGGTTCCTGTCATTGCCCTTGTTGGGCGTCCCAATGTGGGTAAATCCACCCTGTTTAACCAATTGACCCGTAGCCGCGATGCTCTTGTCGCCGACTATGCCGGTCTGACACGGGATCGCAAATACGGTGAAGGCCGCTTGGGTGAGCGCGATTACATCGTGATCGATACCGGCGGTCTCAGTGGTGATGAGGCTGGTATCGATAGCCATATGGCTGATCAGTCCCTGACTGCGATCGACGAGGCCGATATTGTCCTGTTTATTGTGGATGCCCGTGCCGGTCTGACCGCTGCCGATGAGATGATTGCTGACCATCTGCGCCGCAGTCACAAGAAAGTGCATCTGGTCATGAACAAAATTGACGGTATCGATGAAGACTCTGCCGCCGCCGATTTTTTCAGTATTGGTATGGGAGAGCCCCTGCCTATCGCTGCCTCCCACAGCAAGGGCGTGCACCAGCTGATTGATCTGGTTCTGGAAGAGTTTCCGGGAATTGAAGATTTCGATGTGGAGCCGGAAGAGCCAGGTATCAAACTGGCGATTGTCGGTCGTCCCAATGTGGGCAAATCCACGCTGGTCAACCGCATGCTCGGCGAAGAGCGTGTGGTGGTATTTGATGAGGCGGGTACAACCCGTGACAGCATCTACATTCCCTACGAGCGTTTCGGTCAGCGTTATACCCTGATTGATACCGCCGGTGTGCGTCGCCGCGGCAAGGTTCATGAGACGGTGGAGAAGTTCTCCGTTATCAAGACCCTGAAAGCCATGGAGGACTCCAACGTCGTTATCCTTGTGCTTGATGCCCGTGAAGGTGTCGTAGAACAGGATCTGCACATGCTGGGCTTTGTGTTGGATAGCGGTCGTTCACTGGTGGTTGCCGTTAACAAGTGGGACGGCATGACCCCGGATCAGCGTGACGATGTCAAGCGGGAACTGGATCGTCGTCTTAACTTCGTCGATTTTGCCCGTATTCACTTTATCTCCGCCATGCACGGCACCAATGTTGGTCACCTGTATGAGTCTGTGGAAGAGGCTTACGCGTCTGCTACAGGGCGCTGGTCGTCCAATCAGCTGACCCGTATTCTGGAAGATGCGGTTGCCACCCATCAGCCCCCTATGGTGCGCGGTCATCGGATCAAGCTGCGTTACTGTCATATGGGTGGTACCAATCCACCGACGCTGATTATTCACGGTAACCAGATCGATTCGGTGCCCAGCGCTTACACGCGCTATTTGGAAAACACCTTCCGCAATGTGTTGAAGCTGATGGGTACGCCGCTGAAAATCAGCTACAAAGGCAGTGAGAACCCGTTTGCCGAGCGTCAGCGCATGGAGCAGGCACAGAATGCCAAGCGTCGTCAGGTTGAGCGCGGCTCTGAGAAGAGACGTGCCGATAAAATGGATGCCAAGGACAGGGCCCGAGGCAAGCCCAAGCCGTTGGGTAAGGTCAAATTGGCCGGTCCTAACAAGCGTAAGCTGAAGAACAAGGCCAGAACTATTTAGATCTCATCTGGAAGGTCTGAACTTATCTCCAGCTGACTCTCGTCATCCTCGTCATCCTCGTCATCCTCGTCATCCCATGCAGATTCAATGTCCGGGATGGTGGGGATAGCGGGTGTCAGCGGGTGCGGGTTATAGGCTTTGCGCAGACGCTCCCTCGCCATGGTTAATGATATTCTGAGATCGTCGATTTTTATTTTTTTATTACTACGAATCAGGAAGCTACTGGTGAGCATTATTACGGCGACAGCCGCTTGAAGCAGTGGTTTGTTGTTATCTAAACGCATAATGCTATTGAAGCGGTCCAAGGCGATTCCAGTAAACAGGCTGGATGTGACCTTTTTTGTAAAAAAACTGAAGAGGTGGTGGGAGGCCAGCCGGCTATACAGTAAGTAGTAACCGCAGAGCATCACGCTAGTCATAACGCCCGTCAGGGCCAGACTTTCGCCGGTAAACAGGTTGGGTAGATCGGTCATATTTTCTCCCATCCATGCTACAGCACCTGCCACGAGCGCAGGCACGTGCCCGTGGGAGAGCGCATATATAATGGTATCCCATACTAAATGGCGGTCCAGGGGAATGCTCACCTGGTTGTAGAAATACTGCGGAGAGTATCTTTGCATAACCCCTGCATGAATTAGCTCCAGAGCGAAATCCAGTACCACCGCCAAAGAGACTGTCAAAACTTTATGCTCGGTCGAGTTTCTGTGCTCAAGTTCGCTAAGCTGCTTCTCCAATTGATGAAAGTAAGCATGATGGCGTAACTGATGGTGCTGCTGTATCTGTTGCTGATCAGTGGTACGAGCCACTGTCGGCAGACTGTACAGCAGGACTAGAGCAAGTGCTGGTAAAAATCGCTGCATCTGCTTCCCTGTTATGGTCTTGTGCCCGTTCTGAATTTCACGGTTAGTGAGAGGCAGAGTAGACCAATAAAAAAGCGATGCTAGTTATGCGTTTCAATTTTAGTTATGCGTTTCAATTTTAGTTATGCGTTTCAATTTT